>NZ_JBARGP010000044.1:0-10327 GCF_049798375.1 Bradyrhizobium sp. | reverse complement strand
GGTCGGGCGCGGTGTCGACCAGCGTGCCGTCGAGATCGAAGACGATGGTGGGGGGAGTGGCGGACATGACTGGATTCGCTAGCCGCATCAATGCCGTCAGGCAAGGGGTCACAGTGGCTTTTTAATCCGGTCAACCGCCTCCTGCCGCTATCCCCAGCGGCAAAACATCGCTAGATATGCGCCCGATTTCGGCCCCGACGGCTCGGACGGTGGACAAGCGCGCGTGGACATGGACGCATTGAAACGGCAGGCGGCGGCCCGGGCACTCGAGCACGTGCGCGACGGCATGAAGCTCGGGCTCGGCACCGGCTCGACCGCCAGGCATTTCGTCGAGCTATTGGGCGAGAAGGTGAAGGGCGGGCTCCGGGTCGTGGGGGTGCCGACTTCCGAGGCGACCCGGGCGCAGGCGCAGGCCGTCGGCGTGCCGCTGACGACGCTCGACGAAATCGACCATCTCGACCTCACCGTCGATGGCGCCGACGAGATCGATCCGCAATTCAATCTGATCAAGGGCGGCGGCGGCGCCCTGCTGCGCGAGAAGATCGTGGCGAGCGCATCCGATCGCATGATCGTGATCGCGGACGACAGCAAATGGGTGGAGCCTCTCGGCCGATTTCCGCTGCCGATCGAGGTGGTTCCCTTCGGGCTTGCGGCGACCCAGCGCGCGATCGCCGACGCCTTCGTTCAGGCCGGGGTATCCGGGCAGATGGTGGTCCGGAAAGGCAAGGACGGCCACGTTTTTGTCACCGATGGTGGCCACTGGATTGTCGATGCCCGTCTCGGGGAAATCCAGGATGCTCCGCGCCTGGCGGGCCTTTTGAGCGTAATACCCGGGGTGGTCGAGCATGGGCTTTTCATCGGCCTTGCCAGCACGGCGATCCTGGCTGGTGCGCAAGGAATTCGCGTTATCGAGCGGCCCTAGTGCAGTGAAACTGCGCCAGCGACGCAATCTCAGGGGAGACCAGGAATGAAGACCGTTTTCAGAATCTTGCCGGCAACTTGTTTCGTGCTGGCCTTGGCCTTGGCGGGCTCGGCGTCCGCCCAGCAGACCAAGCCGGCCTCGGCCGCCTGCATGGCCGGCGCGCGCGAGATTCTGGCCATGAAGAACGTTGCGGTGATGTACGCCAATGCCGTGCCGGGCATCGTGCAGCAGGCCAAGACGCAGCTGGTTCAGTCCAATCTGAACTACCAGAAGGACCTCGACGACGTCGCGCTGGTCGTGGCGAAGGAATTCACCGGCAAGGAAAAGGAGATCGGCGAGGGCATGGCCGAGGCCTATTGCAAGGAGTTCACCGACAAGGAGATCACCGACCTCGTCGCCTTCTACAAGTCGCCGCTCGGCCAGAAGCTGCTCGCCGCCGAACCTCGTGCCATCCAGGGCAGCATGGCCTATATGAACCAGTGGGCGCAGAACTTCGCCGACGTCGTCACCGCGCAATTCCGCGCCGAGATGAAGAAGCGCGGCAAGCCGATCTGATCGCGGCCTGCTGTCAGGACAGGTCGGGGTCAGCATATCAGAGGATCGAGATGGCTGATTTTGACGTCGACCTGTTTGTCATCGGGGGTGGTTCGGGCGGCGTGCGTGCCGCCCGCATCGCGGCGGGCTACGGCGCCCGCGTCATGATCGCCGAAGAATACCGGATGGGCGGCACCTGCGTGATTCGCGGCTGCGTACCCAAGAAGCTGCTGGTGATCGGGTCCCATGTCCGCCAGGAGATCGAGGATGCCGCGGGCTTTGGCTGGCGCATCCCGGAAGCCACCTTCGATTGGCCGACCCTGATCGCCAACAAGGACAAGGAGATCGCGCGCCTCGAGGCGGCCTATACCGCCAATGTCGAGAAGGCGGGCGTGCGCATCGTCAAGACCCGCGCGGTGCTGGAAGACGCCCATACCGTGCGCCTGCTGACCGGCGAGACGGTGCGCGCCAGATACATCCTGATCGCGACCGGCGGCGCGCCCAATCACGGCCGCGAGATTCCGGGCATCGAGCACGTGATCTCCTCCAACGAGGCCTTCCATCTGCAGGAGCTGCCGCGGCGGATCGTGGTCCAGGGCGGCGGCTATATCGCGCTGGAATTTGCCTGCATCTTCGCCAATTTCGGCTCCGACGTCACCGTCGTCTATCGCGGCGACAACATCCTGCGTGGCTTCGACGAGGACGTCCGCGCCCATGCCCGCGCCGAGATGGAGAAGGAAGGCATCACGATCCTGACCGGCTGCACGGTGACCAAGGTCGACAAGCACGGCCAAAACGACGGCCATGACTACTACACCACGCATCTGTCGAACGGATCGAGCATCGCCTCCGAGCAGGTGATGTTTGCGATCGGCCGCCATCCTGCCGTCGCCAATCTCGGACTCGACAAGGCCGGCGTCGCCATCAATCCGGAGAACGGCGGCATCGCGGTCGATCATTTCTCGCAGACGTCGGTGCCGAGCATCTATGCGATCGGCGACGTCACCCATCGGCATAATTTGACGCCGGTCGCGATCCGCGAGGGCCACGCCTTTGCCGACAGCGTGTTCGGCAAGCGGCCGGTGCAGGTCGACCACACCAACATTCCGACCGCGGTGTTCTGCCAGCCGGAAGTGGGCGCGGTCGGCATGACCGAGATCCAGGCACGCGAGCTGTTCGATCGCGTCGACATCTACAAGGCCTCGTTCCGGCCGATCAAGGCGACGATGTCCGGCCGCGACACCCGTATCCTGATGAAGCTGGTGGTCGACGCCACCACCGATCGCGTGCTCGGCTGCCACATCGTCGGCGACAACGCCGCCGAGATTACCCAGGCGGTGGCGATCGCGATCAAGATGAAGGCGACCAAGGCCGATTTCGACGCCACCATCGCGCTGCATCCGTCCGCAGCCGAGGAGCTGGTCACCATGCGCACGGTGATCGAGCGCCACGTCCGCCAGGCCGCGGAATAGCGCTTCGTCTTCATCGCGCAGTCAGCGCAGGGGCTATCCGGCCGGTGCTTCCGCTGGGCGCCTGAATCTGTCCGGCGAATATCGACGGCCGACGAGTCTGATCATGGCAGGTTTTCGAACGTTTCCTCTGATCGATCGTTCTGACGAGCGACTCGCAGGTGATGCGAGATGTTCCACGGGACGTGCGCGATGACCACGATGGCAAAACTACTTGTCCAGAAGCAGCAACTGATCGAGCAGATGGACACCGCCGGCCCGCATGAGCGCGAGGAGATCGAGCGCCTGCTGGAGACGATCAAAGCCGCGCTTCAGGCGCTCGATGAAGCCGGCCGGCGTGACGGTGGAGACGATGCGTAGCGCCGCGCCATTGCGATGAACCTTGGCTGAACAAGGAACAGTGCAATCGGCATGTTTCCGCGGAACTGTTATCCGAGCCCGGTGTTTTTCGTGCTGGCAATTGCCAATCGGAGGAGAGACATGAAGAAATATCTGATCGCCGCGGCGCTCGTCGGTGCCTTCGCCGCGCCTGCATTCGCTGATGACGTTGGCGTGCATGTTGGTCCCGTTGGCGCGGGCGTAACGGTGGGCGAAACCCACGAGTATCGCGAGCCCGAGCATCGTACCACCGTCATCAAGGAGCATGAGCCGGCTGACCGGACCACCGTCATCAAGAAGGAAGACGAGTTCGGCAACCGCAGCAAGACGGTCATTCATCACGACAACGACTAATCCACAAAAGACTCCGACCATATCGGTCGGAGTCTTTTTATTTGTCTTATTCGTCGTTGTCTTTCTTTGTCGTAGTTTGTAGTCCGAATGAGCGGAGCGGCATCTGGGACAATTTCTTCTGAGCCCCGCGTGTCGCTTGCGCTCACGCGGGCTACGGCGCATCAACGCTTCTTCGGCTTGGCCGTGTTCAGCGTCACGGCGGCGCGGATCAGCGCCTTCAACGCTTTTTCATTGACCTCATCGCCTTGCTTGAAATCGATCGCGCGGCGGGTGTTGCCCTCGAGGCTGGAATTGAACAGGCCTGCCGGATCTTCCAGCGAAGCGCTCTTGGCGAAGGTCATCTTCACCACGCTCTTGTAGGTCTCTCCGGTGCAGATGATGCCGGCATGCTCCCACACCGGCACGCCGCGCCATTTCCATTCCTCGACGATGTCGGGATCGGCGTCCTTGATGAGCGCGCGCAGCCGCGCCAGCAGCTCGCCGCGCCAATCGCCGAGCTCTTTGATGCGTCCATCGATCAGAACGGACGGGGACTCGCCCGCCTGCTGCGCGCTCGCTTTCATGCCTGCCTCTCTTCAGTCGCTGTGTGGATGTCGGCTGCTTTCAATCGCGCCCCAGCACCTGCTCCAGATTGCCAAAAAACTTCTGCCAGCCATATTGCGCGCCCTGGAAGGCCTGCTGCTGGTCCGGCCTGAAGCCCTTTTGCTCCATGCGCAAATGCGTGCCCGCGCCCTTCGGCGTCAGCGTCCAGGTGACGACGCTTTCCAGGCCCATGGCGTCCCAGGTGTAGGACAGGGCCTTGTTCGGTTCGAGCTCGAGGACGCGACAATCGACCGAGCCCCAATCGCCGCTCAGCGTGAAAGCGTGGCCTTTCACGGCTGCGAAATCGTTCTTCATCAGCCATTCCGCGATCAGATGCGGCTGGGTCAGCGCACGCCAGATCTTTTCCGGCGGATGCGCGATCTCGCGTTCGACGATGACGGCGCGGGTTTCAGTGGCAGTGTTCATTGGTCCATCCTTTTGAGGAGATCTTCGAGGTCGTCGAACCGGCTTTCCCAGAAGCCGGCCATTTGTTTGGTCCAGTCGATCAGGGGCGACAGGGCAGGGAGTTCGGCGCTGTAATGGGTCTGGCGGCCTTCGTGGCGGTCACGTACCAGCCCGGCCTGCTTGAGCACGCCGAGATGTTTGGAGACCGCTGGCTGCGAGACGCCGGACTGCGCCGTCAGCGCGCCGACCGTCTGCTCGCCGTGTCGGCACAATCGTTCGAAGATTGCCCGCCGCGTCGGATCGGCGAGCGTCCTGAACAGAATGTCGTGGGTATCCGGCATCAATCCATAACTCGGTGGTTATGGATAACGCATAACTGGCTGGTTATGGGGCGTCAAGCCCAAACCGTCGCGTTCATTGCGAGCGAAGCCAAGCAATCGAGGCTCCTCCCAATGACGAACCTCAGCGCAATGAGTGGCGGCCGGCGCCTTTGCGCGTTCAGCTGTTCTGCATCCGGTAGCGTAGCCAGACGGCGCCGCTCTCCAGCACCTCATGGCTTTGCAGCGTCATCGCCGTCAGCGGCGCGCGCTGGTCGGAATCGGCTTCCGATGAATCGAACACGAAAGGCGCGCCCTTGGCGCCATCGATGGCGGGGCAGAGGATCAGGCTGACCTCATCGACCAGCCCGGCGCGCAGGAAGGCGCCGTTGACGACGCCGCCGCCTTCCAGCAGCAGCCGCTTCACGCCGAGTTCGCGATTCAGGATCTCCAGCGTCAGTGCAAGATCGAGTTCGGTATCGCCGGCGAAGATGTAGGACACGCCTTCGCCGCGCAGGCCGGCCAAATGCGCATCCGGCACCGCCTTGGTGAGCACGACGACGATCGGATCGCCGCCGATATCGGCGCGGCCCCAAGTGATCTTGCCTTTGGCATCGAGCACGATGCCGTACGCTTTCACATCAGCATCGCGACGCGCAAACCAGCTCTCGCGCGGAAAATTCTCGCTGGTCGTGGCCGGATAGGCGGTACCTTTGGCGAACTCGCTGCCAGTGACACGGCCGATCAGCCAGGCGTCGCCGTCGAGCTTCTCGTGCAGCTGCTCGAACAGGTCGCCGGCTGCGCCTTGCGGGCGCCAGCGGCTCGGCCAGATCCGGCCGTCGATGCTGGTCGCCATATGGCAGATGACGTGCGGCTTCATTTGGCCTCCCCCGATATCGGCAGTCCAACGCGATCAGGCGCGACCGGTTCGCATCGATATTCAGCATGTCCGCTTATGCCGCGACCGGTTTTCTTGCAAATCATCGCCTTCCGGCTCATATATGGTCCGGCCGCTAAGGTCCTGACAAAAAAGCACTAACAAGCGGGAACTCATGCGGTTGCCGTGCGTTGTCTTGGGTTTTGCGGGAGCGTGAGAACGAATGACCGATGCGCCGACGCCGGAACCGGGCTTGTTTGAAAGTGAGCGGGCCTTTCGGCTCCTTGTTCAGGGCGTGACGGATTACGCCATCTGCATGCTGGATCCTGCGGGGATCGTCGTCAGTTGGAATACCGGCGCGGCGCGTATCAAGGGTTACCAGGCCGCCGAAATCATCGGACGGCATTTTTCGGTGTTCTATCCGCCGGAGGATCGCAAGGCAGGCCTTCCGGAGATGGCCATCAAAACCGCAGAGCAAACCGGACGGTTCGAAACCGAAGGCTGGCGCGTCCGCAAGGACGGCTCGCGGTTCTTCGCCTCCGTTGTCATTGATGCCATTCATGATGATGGCAAGCTGGTCGGCTTTGCCAAGATCACGCGCGACATTTCCGAACGCCTCCAGGCGCGCGTGGCGCTGAGCGAGAGCGAAAACCAGTTCCGCCTGCTGGTCAGCAACGTCACGGATTATGCGCTCTATATGCTCGATCCCGAGGGACGGGTGACGAATTGGAATCTCGGCGGTCATCGCATCAAGGGCTATCTGCCGGACGAAATCATCGGCCAGCATTTCTCCCGCTTCTACACGCCCGCGGACCGCGAGGCCGGCAAGCCGGCGCGTGCCCTCAAGATCGCGCGTGAGCAGGGGCGATACGAGGAAGAGGGCCTGCGCGTGCGCAAGGATGGCACCTTCTTCTGGGCCAGCGTGGTGATCGATCCGATCCGCAACGATGCTGGCGAGCTGATCGGCTTTGCCAAGATCACGCGCGACATCACCGAGCGGCGCGAGGCGCAGCAGAAGCTCGAGCGCATGCAGAAGCAGCTCGCGGAATCGCAGAAGATGGATGCGCTCGGCCAGCTCACCGGCGGCGTCGCCCACGATTTCAACAATCTGCTGATGGCGGTGAGCGGCAATGTGCGTCTGATCCGGCGTTTCGTTACCGATTCACGCGCGGTGAAGGCCGCCGACGCCATTGACGCCAGCATCCAGCGCGGCGCCGCCCTGACGCGTCAACTGCTGACCTTCGCCCGCCGCCAGCAGATCAATCCCGTGCTGCTCAACGTGCGGCAAACGCTGTCTGCGGTTCGGGACGTGCTCGAAACCGGCCTTGGCAGCCAGGTGCGGCTGGAGGTGGCGATTCCGGATGGAATTTGGCCGGTCGTGGCCGATCCGGCCGAGCTCGAGACGGCGATCGTCAATCTTGTCCTGAACGCGCGCGACGCGATGCCCGAAGGCGGCGCGGTCCGCATCTCGGCAGAGAACCGGCGGATCGATGATCATGCCAATCCCGGCGAATATGTCTGCATCACTGTAGCTGACAATGGCGTCGGGATTCCGGACGACGTGATCGCAAAAATCTTCGATCCTTTCTTCACCACCAAGCCGGTCGGCAAGGGTACAGGCCTCGGCCTTTCGCAGGTGCATGGTTTCGCCAGCCAAGCCGACGGATTCGTCGATGTCAAAAGTCGTCTCGGGGAGGGGACGCAGGTCACGGTGTTCCTGCCGCGCGGCGAAGGCGTCTCGGCCTTGCGCCAAGTGGAGGCGCTGGAATCGGGTGCGGGGACGGTGCTGCTGGTCGAAGACAATCCGGACGTCGCAACCTCCAGCATGCTGCTACTCGAGGAACTCGGCTATCGCGTGAGGTGGGTGTCTGACGCGGAGGCGGCGATCCAGGCGATCGAGAAAGACGGCATCGACGTCGTGTTCAGCGACGTCGTCATGCCCGGCAAGATGGACGGCCTCAGCCTCGCCCGGCACCTCAAGCAAAACCATCCCGCCATGCCGATCGTCCTGGCGACCGGTTACAGCGACGCGGCGCGTAAATCCGGCTCGGAGTTTCCGATGATCCACAAGCCGTATGAGCTGCACGAGCTGAGCAAGGCGCTGGAAGAGGCGAGGGGCCGCTAGCGGCCCACAGCCCACACACCTGTCGTTAACATGAATAGCCGCGCCAAACGTTAAATCTGGAACCCGCGGTAACCTCAACGACGGAAAGAAGTTGCCGGAGTGCCGCGCGTCCGTCACCACGTCAGCATGTTTGCCGGCTTCATCCCCCTGGTCGCGATCGCGACCGTCGTACTTTGTGTCCTCGCGTTTGCCGCGGACGGAAGCAGTTCTTAGTTCGGAGGCATTTATGCGATTGTCGATCTGCACCGTCGGGGCGGCCGCAGTGCTGTTGATAACCTCGTCAGCGGATGCCCACAGCCGAGGCTTCGCCTGGTTCTTCGCGCATTCAAGACCTCACGGCGCCTGTTCAGGACAGCCTGTCGTCGCCTCCTACTATACGTCGGGACGACGAACCGCGAGTGGCCGAGCCTTCGCTGCCGGCGGCCTCACGGCTGCGCACCGGACACTGCCATTTGGATCCCAGGTAACAGTGACCAATGCCGAGAACGGTAGGTCCGTCACTGTCGTGATCAACGATCGCGGTCCGTTTACGCGCGGCGTCACCCTTGATCTAGCGCCTGGCGCAGCCCGGGCGATCGGGATGACCCAAACGCAATGGGTCTGCATGAACTGAGGCTATGGTTGCGGCGAGCTGGCCGGAACGCGACGATTCTAGGCGGGCCTAGTCCGGCAGGAGCCGCAAGAAGCGGAAATTGCAGTGGCTCGCGCCGCCGGCTAAGGTTTGGGTCCTTTCCAAACGGATGCCACGCGTGGCATAGGCGTCGAAATCAAGCCCGCAAATGTTCGGCAGGACGTCGTTGTCGCCATGGCGAGCCGCGAATTTGCAGAAGCCGCACGCTTTGTAGTTGATGCCGAATTCGAACTTGTCGCCCGGGCCGGGCTCGACGAAATCGTAGACGAAATCTTGGCGAAAATCTTCTCGCTGGCTCTTAATGGCCTGCTCGCGCAGCAAAGCCTGATTCTCCGGTGACATGAACTGATACCCCTCGGCGAGACGTTCTGCTTCCGATAAGGTGAGCAACTGCGCCTTGTAGGTTTGTCGCTCGATTTCGCCGATCAAGGGGACCGGCAGGCCGTGTCGCCGCAGCACGCGGCTCATGGCCATGAAGCCCATCAGGCGCATGAAGAAGTCGCTCATCCGACTTTGCTCGCCTCCAACATAGGGCATTTGGGTGAGCACGATGTCGAATTCGTCCATCACCTCCTGCCTGATCCCGGCCATGTCGGTGATACCCGCGCGCTCGCGCAGCATCGTTTCGGCAAGGTCGAGGCGCTGGCGCATGGCGGCCTCCATGGCGCCGCGATGCTGCTTGTAAAAAGGATGGATGGTCTCAGCCATTGGACACCAAAGGATTTCCGGAGGTTGCGAACCGACCGTAAGCCTGGATACCGGATCGGCGCAAAGCATGAATCCTTGCGTCAAGCACGAGAAAATCTATTGCAAGGTCACGGCCTGTCAGTGGCAAACTGCTGCGCGATGACCTATGCCCTCCCACCTCTCAACGCGCTCCGCGCATTCGAAGCCGCCGCGCGGCATCTCAGTTTCAAGCTCGCCGCGCACGAGCTGCACGTGACGCCGGCCGCCGTAGGGCAGCAGGTGAAGGCGCTGGAGGCGCGCCTCGGCGTCCGCCTGTTCGAGCGGCTGCACAAGCAGCTCATCCTGACCGCGGCCGGGCAGGCCTATCTGCCAGAGATCTCCGACGGCTTCCGTCGCATTGCGGACGCGACCTCGCAATTGAAGCCGGCCGGTGCGGTCCTGCTGCAATTGGGAGTCCATGCCAGCTTCGACCTGCGCCGCCTCGATCTGGCGGCGTTTCGCAGCGCGCATGCCGACATCGGCTTGCGGGTGCTGCAGCCCGCCGGCCTGCACGAATTGGTCGAGGGCAAGGTCGACTTGTTGATCGCCCGCGGTCTCGGCCGTCATCCGGGCTATCGCTGCGACCGGGTCGGGGAGGGATCTGGTCTCGGTGACTGGCTGATTGCGCCCGAAGGCACTGCCGATTGCCCGGAGGTCGCAAGCTTCCGTGACTGGCTGCGCGCTCTGCCAGCCGAGCAGGCGCTGGGCATCCACCGCCGCGCGCATCTGGTCGGCAGCATCGGAAGTTGACCGCGACAGCTGTCAGCGCGTTTTGCCGAGCGCCGTCACCGCGCTGCGCACCGGCATCGCCGCCTGTGCGCCGACCTTGAGGCACGCCAGCGCAGCCGCCTCGCAGCCGACCTCGAGCGCGGTCTGTAACGGTGCTTGTTCGTCGAGCATGCAGGCGAACGCACCCACGAAGGTGTCGCCCGCGCCGGTGGTGTCGACCGGGGTGATCGTCGGCGCCGAGGCCCTCAGCAGGTGTCCGTCGGCGGTTGCCGCGTACG
>NZ_JBARGP010000043.1:0-7467 GCF_049798375.1 Bradyrhizobium sp. | reverse complement strand
GCCTCGCCGCGCTCGTAGATCGTCACCGACTCCTCGAGCGGCACCTTGCCGTCCTCGAGCCGCTTCACGATCGTTTCGAGCTCCTCGATTGCGCGCTCGAACGACAGCTTCTTGACGTCGGTGATTGAGGTGTCGGCCATACCAATGTTCCCGCGACTGCTCGAACTCCGGGGGCGGCTTTTACACATTGCCGCGGCGGCTGTCAGGCCCCCTCCGCCAGGCTGTGGGGAACTCGGGCCTTGGAATCTCAGGCGCCGGTCAGGGCGGCGACATGCGCCGCGACTGATTCCTTCAGCCCCTGGAGGTCGTAGCCGCCTTCGAGCACCGAGACCACACGGCCACCGGCGGTGGTTTCGGCAAGGTCCATCAGCTTGCGGGTGACCCAGCCGAAATCCTCGGCGCGCAGGTTCAGCGAGGCCAGCGGATCGCGATAATGCGCATCGAAGCCGGCCGAGATGATGACGAGCTCGGGGCTGAACTTCGTAAGCTGCGGCAGGATCAGGTTCTCGAAGGCCGAGCGGAATTCCAGGCTGCCATCCTCCGGCGCCAGCGGCGCGTTGACGATGGTGTCGTGATCGCCGCGCTCGCCGCGCGCACCGGTGCCGGGAAACAGCGGCATCTGGTGGGTCGAGCAGTACATCACGCTCTTGTCGCCCCAGAAGATGTCCTGGGTGCCGTTGCCGTGATGGACGTCGAAATCGACGATGGCGGCGCGTTCGATGCCGTATTTGCGCTGGGCGTGGCGGGCGGCGATCGCGACATTGTCGAAGAAGCAGAAACCCATCGGCTTACTGATCTCGGCGTGGTGGCCGGGCGGCCGTACCGCGACGAAGGCGTTGCGGTGGCTGCCCGACATCACGGCATCGGTGGCCTTCACCGCGCCGCCGACGCCGCGCATCACCGCTTCCCAGGTGCCCGGCGACATCGAGGTGTCGCCATCGAGATAGACGATGCCGCTGGTCGGCGCGACGTGCCTGAGCTCGGTCACGTAGTGCTCATTATGGCAGAGCAGGACCTGGTCGAGATTGCCCTCCGGTGCGAGCTCGCGGTCGAGCAACGCGAAGCGCTCCTCGCTCATCGCCTCCTCGACCGCGCGCAGGCGGTCCGGCCGCTCCGGATGTCCCGAAGGGGTGGCGTGATCGAGGCAGGCCTGATGGGAGAGATACAGCGTCGACATTGATACCCGCCACTCGCGCGTTACAGTCTGAGGCGGTAACTTAAGCGCTCGGCACAGGCTCGGAAAGAGCCATGACGGCAGGATGACGGGTTTCTCGCGGCCTGTTCCGTCGACTAATGCGTCGTTGCGATGATCCTGTCCTGCGGCGGCGGGGCGACCGGGCTGCTCACCTTGACATAGGCGAACAGCGCCTCGTCGTCATATTTGCCGAACTGCAGCGCGGTGCCGTCCTTCAGCGCAGTGAAGCCGTCGCCACCGAGCGCCAGATAGTTGTTGACGGTGATGCGATAGGAAAGCGCCGGATCGATCGCCGTGCCATTCAGCTTGAGCGAGCTGGCGTCGATGCGTGCCCCCGCCGCCTTGCTGGCATCGAAGGCATAGGTGAAGCCTTTTGAGACCTGCAGGACGCGTGGCCGCGCCGGGTCGGCCCATTGCTGCTCCAGCGTCGCCTTGAGCTGCGCGCCGGTCAGGGTCAGCGTCACCAGCTGATTGCGGAACGGCTGGCTCGCAAACACATCGGCATAGGTCACGCTGCCGTCCGGGCGCCTAATGAGGTCGGTGCGGATGCCGCCGGGATTGGTCAATGCGATCACGGCGCCGCCTGTGGCGGCATCGGATGTGGCGGCGAGCTGGGCGTCGGCGACGACGTCGCCGAGCGCGCTCTCGCCCGACGCGTTCGGTGTTCGCGACAGCGTCTCGGTGATCTCGCCGGCGCGCCGCTCGGCGATCGGACGCGCCACCTTGTCGTAGGCATCAATCAGCGCGGTCTGCTCGGAGTCTTTCGCGAGGCTGGTGCGGACGACGACATTGTCGGCCTTGGCGCTCACGACGTCACGCGTCGCCAGATCGAGCGTAACGTCGATCGCCGTGACCAGCGTGCCGTATTTGTCGCCCGAGGTCACCAGCCGGCCATCGCTGGTGCAGACATAGGCCTGGTGGGTGTGGCCGGAGATGACGAGATCGACCGCGCGGTCGAGCTTCCCGACGATGTCGACGATCGGCCCGGAAATGCCCGGGCAGTCGTTGATGCCGCCGGTCGGATAGCCGCCCTCGTGGATCAGCACCACGATTGCCTCGACACCCCTAGCTTTCAGCTCGGGCACCAGCGCGTTCACGGTCGCGGCCTCGTCGTGGAATTCGAGGCCTGCGGAGCTTGCCGGCGAGATGATGCCGGCGGTGCCTTTCAAGGTCAGCCCGATGAAGGCGACCGGAATGCCGTCGAAGCTTTCGATCTCGTAGGGCGGAAACACCGTCTTGCCGGTGTCCTTCACGATCGTCGAGGCGGCGAGATAATGGAATTTCGCGCCGGGAAACGGATGCGGGCCACGGCAGCCGTCGGTCGGATGGCAGCCGCCGTTCTGCATCCGCAGCAGCTCGTCCTTGCCCTCGTCGAATTCATGGTTGCCGACTGACGACAGCGCGAGCCGCATCATCGACAGCGACTCGATGGTCGGCTCGTCGTGAAACATCGCCGACAGCAACGGGCTCGCGCCGATCAGATCGCCGGCGGCAACGAAGATCGTATTCTTGTGCCCCTCGCGCAGCTGCTTCACCAGCGTCGCCATCTGCTCGGCGCCGCCGGCCGGAACGATCCTGTTCTTGGTCGGATCGTCGGAGTCCTTGATACGAATGCCGCCGGGCGGCGGCTTCAGATTGCCGTGAAAATCATTGATGGCGAGGATGCGCAAGGAGACCTGGCCTGTGCCGTCGGCGCGAGCGGGCGAGGCGGCAAGTAACGCGAGCAGGGCGGCAAGCAGGAGCAGTCCAGAACGTGGCATGTGACGATTTTGGCTCTACCGGTTCGCCGTCATTGCGAGCGAAACGAAGCAATCCAGACTTAGAAAGAAAGTCTGGATTGCTTCGTCGCTAACGCTCCTCGCAATGACGAAAGTGAGAGGACTGCGCTTCAATGCTTCTTGCGGTCGACGAACGCCTTGAAGGCGGCGATGGCCTCCTTCGAACCCATGCGCTCGCCGAAGATATGCGCCTCCTGGTCGATGCGGCGGGTCAGCTCCTCCGGCGGCGTCCGCAGCAGCTTGCGCGAGATCGCGACCGCCTCGGCCGGCAGCCGGCAGATGTCGCGTGCCACCTTGTGGGCCTCGACCTCGGTATGACCCGGCGATACCACGACGTTGACGAAGCCGGCGATATGCGCCTCGTCCGCGGTCATGGTGCGGCCCATCACCAGCATCGCAAATGCCCGCTGGTGACCCATGGTCGCCGGCATCAACAGGCTGGAGGCGCCTTCCGGCACCAGGCCGAGCTGCATGAACGGCGTCGAGAACAGCGCGGTCGTCGAGGCCAGCACGTAGTCGCAGTGAAACAGCAGCGTGGTGCCGATGCCGATCGCGACGCCATCGACCGCGGCAATCAGCGGCTTGACGTTGTGCGCCAGCGAATAGAGGAATTTGGTCATGTCGGAGGCCCGCGCCGCCTCGCTCGACAGCGCGCCCATCTCCATGAATTCCTCGAGGTCGTTACCGGAGGTGAACACGCCGGAGCCGCCGGTAATGACGAGGCAACGGATATCTGGATTGTTCTGCGCGGTGTCGATCGCCTCGCTCATCCGGCGATACATCGCCTGGGTCAGTGCGTTCTTCTTCTCGGGCCGCCTGAGCTTGATGACGCGGGCGGCGCCCTCTTCGGTGACGATCACGTGGTCGGTCATGCCCAATCCTTGCCCAGTCCCTTGCCAGTTTCCCGGCGCGCGGCAGCGATGGCCACGCCTCGCCGTGTGAATCCTGCCCTGGGACAGCCTACATCATCCGCGTGACAGGCCAAGCGGCGGAAATGACGACACGCCCTGCGCGCGGCAGGTGAAGGCTGGCGTGATCGCGACGCTCAGAGCGAGGCGCCGTGCATGCGACTACGTGTCGCGTCCCTCGCGCAACCACAGCGCGAGGCGTCAGCAGCCGCGGCAGATGCTGACGGCGCCGTGGCGCAGCAGCCGGTCGTTCTCCTTGACCTCGGCGCGCTCGAGCTTCTCGCGCTGGCGCTTCGGCAAATGCCGCCAGGCGCGGCGATAGCGGACGCGCGGCGTGTAGGATGGCTGCGTCGACGCCAGCGGCGCGGCGCTCGGCACAGCCACGGGATTGAGATTGGGCTGCGGCGGCGCGGGAACGCGTGCGGCGTTGCCGATCCCGGAGGGATCGCGCAGCGTGTTGTTCTGCCCGTTGATGTTGGCCGGACCCAGCGGAATCCCGCTGGTGCCGGTGTCCTGGGCCAAGGCCGGCCATGACAGCGACAGCAGCAGCAGGGCGGCAATGCCTAGCCGAGCGCTCGTGGTCCGGCGACCCTGCGCCGGTGTGATCGATGAGGTCATGCTGCCGATATCTTGTATTGGAGCCGAGGGAAGAAGACCCATGGTGGAACAAAGTTCCGTGACCGCGTGACGTCGACGCCGGCGCGGCATGCGGCGGAAAGGCGCCATACTTGTTACTCCCGCTCGACCCGCTCGCGATGTCAGAACATCTCTCACGGCCAGCGGCGGCTGCGGGCAGTGCGCAACCTGCGCGCCCGACAGCACGGCGCTGGTGCTCACTCATCAGGAGGTTCGAGAGCCATGACCAAATCAGCAGCAAAACCCGCACAAGCCGCCTTGCAGATGCCGCCAGTGGTATCGCAGGAGGCATGGGAGGCCGCGCGCCAGGAGATGCTCGTCAAGGAGAAGGCCAACACCCGCGCGCGTGATGCGCTCGCCGCCGAACGCCGCCGCATGCCGTGGGTGGCGGTCGACAAGGCCTATGCGTTCGAAGGACCGGCGGGCCAAAACTCAACAGGCAAAGCCAGCCTCGCCGATCTGTTCGACGGCCGCCGCCAGTTGATCGTCTACCGGGCCTTCTTCGAACCCGGCGTGTTCGGCTGGCCCGATCACGCCTGTCGCGGCTGCTCCATGGTGGCCGACCAGGTCGCGCATCTCGCGCATCTGAACGCGCGCGACACCACGCTGGTGTTCGTCTCGCGCGCGCCGCAGGCCGACATCGTGAGACTCAAGAAACATATGGGCTGGGACATTCCGTGGTTCACGATCACTGATGAGTTCGACGCTGACTTCAGCGTCGATCAGTGGCACGGCACCAACGTGTTCTTCCGCCACAATGGCCGCATCTTCCGTACCTATTTCGTCAACAACCGCGGCGACGAGCAGATGGGCGGCACCTGGAACTATCTCGACATCACGCCGCTCGGCCGCCAGGAGCTGTGGGAGGATTCGCCGGCAGGCTACCCGCAGACGCCAACCTACAAATGGTGGAACTGGCACGACAGCTATGTCGAAGGCGCCGCGCCGGACCAGCGGTGGGTCGAAGTGTCGGACGCCGGCGAGAAAGCGTTCCGGCAGCAGGGTTAGTCGTCTCATTTGATACGCGATCACCTCGGCACATGCAGGGAAAGCATTTGACCGTGGGTCGGCAGGTAGGAACAAACCTCCGGCCTTCCCGTTCGGACTCATCCCTTCCCCAAACTGGCTGAGTCTCATCATGTATCACCACGTCAAGAAGCTGATGTTCACCGTTCGCGTCGACGAACCCGATCCGCGGTTCGGCAACATGCTGCTGGAGCAGTTCGGCGGCGCGAATGGCGAGCTTGCTGCAGCGATGCAATATTCGATCCAGGGCCTCAATTGCGAGGATCCGGATCGCAAGGACCTGTTGATGGACATCGGCACCGAGGAGCTGAGCCATCTCGAAGTCGTGGGCACCTTGGCCCGCATGCATCTGAAGCCCGCGAAATTCGATCGTGAGGCGGCGGAAGCCGATCCGCTGATCGCGATCGCCGGCGGTGGCGGCGTCAACCTGTTCAACTCGCAGGGCAATCCGTGGACCGCGGACTATCTCAAGATCACCGGTGAGCTCGACGTCGATCTGCGCAGCAACATCGCCGCCGAGGCGCGGGCCAAGATCGTCTACGAGCGGCTGATCAACTTCACCGACGACGCCGGCACCAAGGATGCGCTGCAGTTCCTGATGACGCGCGAGATCACGCATATGAAGGCGTTTACGCTCGCGCTTGAAAGCATGAAGAAGCCGGCCTTCAGCATCGGCCGCATCGCGCCGACGCCGGGCCTGGTCGATCAGTTCTTCAACGATTCCACCGGCTCGGGCGAGCATGGCGAGATCGATACCCGCGGCCCCTGGAACGAGGGCGGCGATTGGGTCTTCACGGAATCTCCGGCCCTGCAGGACGGCGAACCCGGCACTGCGCCGTCGATCGTCGCCGAGAGCTCGCCGCCGGCAGACGAAGCGGGCTTGAGCGATCTGTTGATCGACGAGCTGCGCGACATCCTGCATGCCGAGAAGCAGCTGACCAAGGCGCTGCCGAAGATGGCGGAGGCCGCGCGGTTCGATCAGCTCCGCGAGCTGTTCGAGCAGCATCTGGCCGAGACAGAAGCCCAGGTCGAGCGCATTAACGAATGCTTCGGGCTGTTGGGCAAGCCGGCGAAGGCGAAGCCCTGCAAGGGCATGATGGGCATCATCGAGGAAGGCCAGGAAGTCATGGACGAGGGTAAGGACAAGGAGGATGCCGCGGCGGATCTGGCGCTGATCGGCGCCGCGCAGCGGGTCGAGCATTACGAGATGTCCGGCTACACCACCGCCCGCAACCTCGCCCAGCAGCTCCGCCACAGCGCCATCGTGGCCCTGCTGTCGAAGTCTCTGGCGGAAGAGGAGAACGCCGACCAGCTGCTCAACCAGGTCGCGCGGTCATTGATGTCGGTCGCCAAGATGCCGGCCGCGATCGAGCAGGCGTGAGGCGGCACTCTATAATCAGGGCAGACGCTTCTCCCTGGAAGTTGAAAGAAGCGAGCTTTCGCACCAAACGCGGTGCGCTCCCTCTCCCCGTTCTTCACGGGGAGAGGGTGGGGTGAGGGGCAGACGCGCGATCCGTGCGAGTAGTTGGAGCTTCATCTGAGATGCAATCCGACCTCTCCCCGCAAACGGGGCGAGGTTGAAACCGCCGAGCTGCGCGTGACGTGCTCAGATAGGTCAGCACCCGTTGCAAATACCGTGCATCTTCTTCAGCGTCGCGTCGTACTGCTTCACCATCGGTTCGAACGCCTGCGGATCCAGGCCGCGGCCGTGCATCCGCGCATTGGCCATGGCTGCCGGACGCGCCGTCGGGACGCCCGGCAGCTGCTGGATCGAGGAGGTCGAGGCTTTGCGCAACTGCGCGTCAAAGTTTTTGTAGGCATCGGAGTTCTTCCAGCGCTGTGCGGCATTCGCGCTGTCGAACTCGATCATCGTCACATGCGCCGCCGCGGTCCCCTCCCAGGAGGACGGCGTGTCGACATCGCT
>NZ_JBARGP010000042.1:0-6048 GCF_049798375.1 Bradyrhizobium sp. | reverse complement strand
ATGATCCTATATCTCTCTTTCGCATCTGCGGACCGCCCGGTCCGGGATACCTCCTGCCCCGCGGCGCGTTCGGTCGAATCGCCCCACCTCCGGACTTTGTATGGCGCGTGACCAGATCGATATGACGCCGCTGCAATCGCGCGACGAATTGGTGGCGTGGCTGGCGGACGGCGTGAAGGCGCCTTCCGAATTCCGGATCGGCACCGAGCACGAGAAGACGCCGTTCACGCTGCAGGGTCACCATCCCGTGCCGTATGAAGGCGCGCGCGGCATCGGCGCGCTGCTCGACGGCATGAAGCTGCTGCTCGGCTGGGAGCCGATCATGGAGCGCGGCAACATCATCGGACTCTATGACGTCACCGGCGGCGGCGCGATCTCGCTGGAGCCGGGCGGCCAGTTCGAATTGTCGGGCGCGCCGGTGGAAACCGTGCACCAGACCCAGTCCGAGCTGATGGCGCACCTTGCCCAGGTGCGCGAGATCGCCGCCCCGCTCGGCATTGGCTTTCTCGGGCTCGGCATGACGCCGTCATGGTCGCGGGCGCAGATCCCGGTCATGCCCAAGGGCCGCTACAAGATCATGACCAATTACATGCCGAAGGTCGGCCAATACGGCCTCGACATGATGTACCGGACCTGCACGGTGCAGACCAATCTCGACTTCTCCTCCGAAGCCGACATGGTCAAGAAATTGCGGGTATCGGTGGCGTTGCAGCCGGTGGCCACCGCGCTGTTTGCCAACTCGCCCTTCACCGAAGGCAAGCCGAACGGTTTTCTCTCGTTTCGCTCGGAAATCTGGCGCGATACCGACAACGCGCGTGCCGGAATGATTCCATGGGTGTTCGAGCAGGGCATGGGGTTTGAGCGCTGGGTCGATTATGCGCTCGATGTTCCCATGTATTTCGTCAAGCGCGAGGAGACCTATATCGACGTCTCCGGCACCTCGTTCCGCGATTTCTTCGCAGGCAAGAACCCGGCGATGCGCGGCGAACGTCCGACGCTGTCGGACTGGGCCAACCATCTGTCGACCATCTTCCCCGAGGTGCGGCTGAAGCGTTACCTGGAGATGCGCGGCGCCGATGGCGTGCCGTGGGGTCGGCTGCCGGCTCTGCCGGCATTCTGGGTCGGGCTGCTCTATGACGATGTCACGCTCGATGCAGCCTGGGATCTGGCCAAGGAGTGGACCGCCTTCGAGCGGCAGGCGGTGCGCGACGACGTGCCCCGCCTCGGCTTCAAGGCGCGCATCCGCAACCGCTACGTGTTCGAGATCGCCAAGGAATGCCTCAAGCTGGCGCATCATGGCCTGCGTCGCCGTGGCCGCATCGATCATCTCGGCCGCGACGAGACCCGGCACCTGGAGCCGCTCGACCAGATCATCGAGATGGGCCACACGCCGGCCGAGGAGATGCTGGCGAAATATCACGGCGCCTGGGGTGGTTCGGTCAACCCGGCTTATCAGGAATACGCGTTCTGAGGGGTCCTTGATCTCTCCCCGCTCGCGGCCGCTGGCGGGGACAGGTCGGATTGAGTCGAGATGCAATCCGGGCGAGGGATACAGGCTTTCAACTCGCACCGATCATGCGTCTGTCCCCGATTCCAACTCTCTCAGCGCGAACGCAGTTCGTCGCGGCCTTGTGAAGAACGCGGAGAGGGTGCGCACCGCATCCCGCGTGGCAATCTGAGTCCTCGCCGGGACCGCTCCGCCGCTCGTGTCCAAACGTGTCCGGCCCGTTCATCCACCATACAGGTTCGTGGCGATCAAATGGCAGGTGGGGAAAACACAAGCGTGGCCAATGGGTCGGAAGCTTTCGCGGATCAGGATCGAGCGCCTCTCGAGGGCATGTCTGGTGGTGGCCTGCCTCGCCGCGGGCTTCGTGCGGCCGGCCGCGGCGCAGGCGAATTTCGACCGGCCGGGCGGCGACTACACGAGTGCGCCGATCGAATCGGGCGATCCGGCCGATTGTGCATTGCTGTGTGAACATGACCGGCGCTGCCGGGCTTGGAGCTTCAACTATCCGACCGTGCTCGAGAGCCGTGCGGTGTGCTGGCTGAAAAGCACGGTGCCGCCGCGCGTGCCCGACAATTGCTGTGTCTCCGGCGTGCGCGGCGCCGGCGTGGTCGAAATTCGCAACGGCGCGGTCGAGACCGCCATCGATCGTCCCGGCGGCGACTATCGCAGCTTCGAGATCAGGGGCGTCGACGGCAAGGCAACTGAGAAGGCCGCAGAGAGAGGCATCGAGAAAGGAGCCGACAAGACCGGGGACAAGGCAGGCGAGAAGAGCGTTGACCGCAGCGGCGAAAAGAGCATCGACAAAGCCGCCGAGAAGGCCGGCGAGCGCCGCGCCGACGCCGAGGACCTCTGTAAGGCCACCTGTGCCGCCGATAACAAGTGCCGCGCCTGGACCTTCGCCCGCCCGGGCTATGCCGGCAAGGAAGCGCACTGCTTCCTGAAGAAGGAGATCAAGCCGCCGCGCCGCCGCGCCGGGTTCACGTCGGGCGTTCTCAGATAAAGCTGCGCAGTCACGTAACATCGTGCTTTCGGCCGCGTAACTCGGTCGCGGCCCGGATCATTCGATCCGGACCGCGATACCGGAACGGGAAGGACGTCAGCGATGATAATGATGCGCAGGATGTTTGGAGCGGCGGCAATTGCTGCAGCCGTGATGTTTGGCGGCCTGATCCAGGCCTGGGCCGACAGTACCGTTCCCTATTCCGATGCGGCGTTCAAGGCGGCGCAAGCCGCCCGCCAATCGATCCTGGTCGAGATCCACGCAGGCTGGTGCCCGACCTGCAAGGCGCAGAAGCCGATCATCGACAAGCTCGCGGCTGATCCGAAATTCAAGGATCTGAAGATCTTCCGGGTCGATTTCGACGATATGAAGCCTGCCGTCCAGGCGTTCGGCGCGAAGATGCAGTCGACCCTGATCGTCTTCAAGGGCGCAAAGGAGACAGGACGCTCGGTCGGAGACACCAAGGAGGCCTCGATCGCAGCGCTGCTCGACAAGAGCCTGTAGAACGTGACCGCCTCCATGCACCCCGTATGATCACGCTGCTGTTGGCCTTCGTCGCAGGCGTGCTGTCGGTGCTGTCGCCCTGCGTGCTGCCGCTGGTACCGATCGTGCTCGGAGCTGCGGCCTCCGCGCATCCCCGCGGCGCCCTGGCGCTCGCCGCAGGCCTGGCGCTCTCGTTCACCGTTCTCGGCCTCGTCCTGGCGCTGGCCGGAACGGGATTTGACGCCGCCACGTTCCGGCTGGCCGGCGCTGTTATCATGTTGCTGATTGGCATCGTCCTGGTGGTGCCGTCCTGGCAGGCGCAGGTCGCGGTGGCTGCCAGTCCAATGCAAGGCTGGGCCGATCGCCGCGCTCAGGGCTTCGGTTCGTCGGGCATGACCGGTCAGTTCATGATCGGTTTGTTACTCGGCGCCGTCTGGTCACCCTGCGTCGGTCCGACCCTGGGGGCGGCATCGCTGCTGGCAGCGCAGGGACGTGACTTGCTGCGGGTGATGCTGACGATGTTCGCCTTCGGCGTCGGCGCGGCATTGCCACTCGTCCTGCTTGGGCTGATCTCCGCGACAACATTGTCGCGCCTGCGCAACCGGCTCCTGTCAGCCGGCAAGTTGGGCAAGAGCCTGATGGGCGGGGCCTTCATCCTCGTCGCGATCATGATCATCAGTGGCGTCGACAAGCGACTTGAGGCGTGGCTGGTCGACATCTCGCCGGCTTGGCTGACAGAGCTCACGACGTCGGTCTGATACGTGACATGTCGGCCGTGGCCGTCACGATCGCTTTCAATCTCGGCGCCCGTCCGTTGCCATCACCTTGATCTCCGGCCATAACGCTTTCCAGCGCTCGGCCTTTGCCGTGTAGTTCGCGGCCGAGAAATTCGGCGACGGATTGGGCCGCACGATCATGTCGGCGATGTCGCCAAAACCCTTCGGTGCGTAGACTTCGTAGCCGTTGCGGGTATGGCGGATGCCGACCTGCGTGTTCACGGTCAGAAAGCGGTCGATACCATCGGTCGCGCAGGCGAGCGGCGCGTAGGGCTTGCCGTGCTTGGCGGGATACCAGAGGTGCACGCGCGCCTGGTTGCGGATTTCGATCCTGGCATCGCAGCCCGCAAACCGGCCCTGAACGCGCTTGATGATTGCGTCCTCGGCGTCCCACGACGTATCGGGATCGAAATAGAAGACATCGTAGTCGCTAATCCCGTAGGCGATGGGGCGTCCGGTCTGCGCGTTCCAGACGCTCTGCGTCAAGCAGCCAGCGACGAGCCACGCATCGGGCAACGCGAGCGTGGCGACCTCGCGCGTGACGGCTTCGTTTATTGGGTTGCGCAGCGTGAGGGTGACAAAATCGTCGCTATTCATTGCGCCGGGCACCGTCAGGCTATGCCCACGCTCTTCAGCGCCGCCTTTGAGGCCAGCGCGCGCCATTGCCGGCGCAGCAACGGCTCGACCTCGGCCCGTCTGGCCTTCGATAGCCGCACGAGAACGATGGGATAGTTGCGATAGTGCTCGGTAAAATAGAACAGCTTCGGCCGGCTCTCCACGAGCATCTCGCGCTCGTCTTGGAGGACGCTCGGAATAACTAGGCTGTCGCCGTCCTCCTTCAGACGCGCCAACAGTTTCTTGCGCACCTTCAGCGCCGCTGTGCCATACGACGTGCCGTCCACGACCTCCGGCCATGCCAGCGCCATGGCCCTGACATCGTCGAAGGTCATCTGAGGAAACCTCTTACCTCACCGCGGTGAAGAAGCGGTTGAGCCGGAAGCCCGACAGCCAGGCCCAGACGGGCTGGTTGCGGACGCCGAGATCCCAGGAGCCGACCACGGCATCGGCGCGGCCGACCAGATTGTCGATCGGCAACAGCCCGACGCCGCCGTCGCGCAGCGACACGCGGCTGTCGGCGGAATTGTCCCTGTTATCGCCCATCACGAACAATTTTCCGATTGGCACCGTCACTTCCGCCGTGTTGTCGTACCGACCGTTGTCGCGCATCTTGAAGATCAGGTGCGAGACGCCGTTGGGCAGCGTCTCGATATAGCGGGCTGCTGGCTCGGTGCGGCCGTCGTCGTCCTCGGCCTGGCCCATGCCGTCCGGCTTCAAGGTCGCCGCCTGGCCATTGATAAAGAGCTGGCCATCGCGCATCTGAATACGGTCGCCCGGCAGGCCGACGACGCGCTTGACCCAGGCCTGGGAGTTGTCGCCGGGCCAGCGGAACACGACGACGTCGCCGCGCTTCGGCGTCTCGCCAAACACGCGCCCGGTCTCGGGCAGCGTGATCTGCATCGGCAGCGACGAGGTGCCGTAGCCGTAGGGGAATTTGGATGCGAGCAGCGCATCGCCGATCAGCAAGGTCGGCTCCATCGAGCCCGACGGCACGTAGAACGGTTCGGCGATCGCGCCCTTGGCGAGGAACACCACCAGCACGACGGCGGCGAGCTGCGCGATCTGTCCGGCCCAAGTGGTCTGCTTGGCCTGAGCCTTGCTGCTCTGCGCGGTCTCGTCCGTGACCTTCTCGACGCTCATCGACCCGTACCTCCGACCGTGATCCGATCCATTCGCAGCGTCGGCTGGCCGACGCCGACCGGGACGCCCTGCCCATTCTTGCCGCAGGTGCCGATGCCGGTATCGAGCGACAGATCATTGCCGATCATGCTGATGCGGTTGAGATCGGTCGGGCCGTTGCCGATCAGCATCGCGCCCTTCACCGGCGCGCCGATCTTGCCGTTCTCGATCTTGTAGGCCTCGGTGCACTGGAACACATATTTGCCCGACGTGATGTCGACCTGGCCACCGCCGAAATTTGCCGCGTAGATGCCGTTCTTCACCGAGGCGATGATCTCGTCCGGATCACGCTGGCCGGCCAGCATGTAGGTGTTGGTCATGCGCGGCATCGGCACATGGGCATAGCCCTGACGACGGCCGTTGCCGGTCGGCTTCATGTTCATCAGCCGCGCGTTCTGGCGGTCCTGCATGTAGCCGACCAGGATGCCGTCCTCGATCAGCACGGTGCGGTTGGTCGGCGTGCCCTCGTCGTCGATCGACAGCGA
>NZ_JBARGP010000041.1:0-2895 GCF_049798375.1 Bradyrhizobium sp. | reverse complement strand
GGGACGGGACGAATGATCGTCGTGATTTGCCCGACAAGGCAAGCTTGTGGGCCTGCGACATGGTAACGCGACGGGCAGTCACACAGGAGGTCACACAGCGGGCGTGCAGTTCAATCCAGTGGCATCGCGTCATCCACCGTCGTCATCCCGGCGAACGCCGGAATCGATAAACATCGAATTGCATGGGATGCGGCCGGAGCTCCAACTCGTCTCAACGACATCAGCCTGTGGTTCTGGATCCCGGCTCGCGCTTCGCTTGGCCGGGACGACAGCGTTCTATTCGCCGTCATTGCGAGGAGCCGAAGGCGACGAAGCAATCCAGTCCTTGCTTGCGGCCGCTGGATTGCTTCGCTTCGCTCGCAATGACCGCGTTACTGTCAGTGGACCTTCAAGTTCAGTAATGCGCCGCCTTTTTTACCGATACGTCGCGACGATATCGCTCACCGCGCGTTCGAGCTGTTGCGCTGTGCCGCATTGGCGGACCACGTTGCAGAATGTCTGGTAGCGCGGCATCTCCGAGTCGCCCCAGCCCCAGGTCATGCGGCCTTCCGGGTTGAGCCAGACCATCCGCTTGGAACGCTCGGAAATGCGCTTCACGATATCGGCGCCGGGATCGAGATTGTTGCTGCGTGCATCGCCGAGCACGATCACGGTGGTCTGCGGCGTCACCGCGCTCATGAACTCCTTTTCGAAATCGACGAACGACGAGCCGTAGTCCGAGGAGCCGAAGCCGACCTTGCCCATGATCTCGGCCATCGCTTCTTCCGGCGACTTTTTCTCCAGGATCTCGCTGACCTCGATCAAATGGCCGGAGAAGGCGAACGAGCGGACGTCGCTGACGACTTCATGCAGACTGTGGATCAGCAGCAGGAAGAAATCCGAGACGCGGGCGACCGAGCCGGAGACGTCGCACAGCGCAACGATCTTCGGCTTGTCGCGGTGCCGGCGTTTCCAGGCAGTGAGGAACGGCACGCCGCCCCAGGCGGCGTTGCGACGGAGCGTGCGACGCACGTTAAGATGGCCGCGGCGCTGCCGTTTGCGCGGCTTGGCATAGCGCTCGCGCAGGCGCCGCGCGATCTGCTTGATCAGCGCGCGCATCTCCTCGACCTGCCGCGGCTCGATGCGTGACAGCGGCGCGTTGCGCAGCACCTCATGGCGTAGATTTTCCGTTTCCTCGCGGCCATACAGCGCGAGCGCCTGCGCCACTGCATCGCGGACTGTCTCGCGCAAGGCCTCAGTGTTGGCCTGCAGCCGTTCGCCGAGGGCGGGATCGCTCTCGGCCAGCGCGTCGAGGTCGTCGCGCAGCCGCTGGATGCCCATCGTCTCCAGCATGCGGCTGGAAAACAGTCCGCGCTGCGTGAAGTAGCGGATATCGGATAGTCTCGTGGCGTTGGCGGCGTTGGCGATGGCGGCCGCTATCTCGTTGCGGTCCTGCGACAGCAGCATTTGCGCCAGCGGGCCGAGATTGCTGCCCTGCTGGCCGCCGGCGCCTTGTGAAGGTTGCGACGATGTGGCAGGCGCGCTGTCCTGCGAGTCATGCTCGGCGTCTTGCGGCTGCGCCGGCTGGGCTTGCGCGAAGAACAGGTCGAAGCAGGCGCCGAGCGCCTTCTTCTCGTCCTCGCTCTTGGCCAAAGTCAACAGCAACGTGTCGCGCAGCACGACACGGTCGGACAAGCCGACCGCTGCCACCGCCCGCATCGCGTCGATGCTCTCGGCCGGCGAGACGTGCACGCCGGCACCGCGTGCCGCCCGGAAGAAGCGATGCAGGTTCTCCTGCATGAGTTTATCCGAAGATGTTCTGGCGCTGTGCCTTGGCGACGAAGGTCGTCACCTGCGGCATCGCCACCTCGATATCGGACTCGTATTTCAGCAGCACGTTGAGCGTATCTTTCACCACCTCATGGCCGAGCTCCGCCGCCTGCAGCAGCACCAGCACGCGCGCCCAGTCGATGGTCTCGCTCACGGACGGCTGCTTTTTCAAATCGAGCGTGCGGATGTCATGGATGAAGCTGACCAGCTGCCGGCGCAGCGTTTGCGAGATGTCGGGGATCCGGCTCTCGACGATGCGCTCCTCCAGCCGCTGCTCGGGAAAGCCGATATGCAGATGCAGGCAGCGGCGCTTCAGCGCGTCGCCGAGGTTGCGCTCGGAATTGGAGGTCAGGATCACGGTCGGCGCGCTCGCGGCCGCGATGGTGCCGAGCTCGGGAATCGTGACCTGGAAATCCGACAGGATTTCCAGCAGTAGCGATTCGAACTCGGCATCCGACTTGTCGATCTCGTCGATCAGCAGCACGCAGCCTTGCGGCTCGAGCAGTGCCTGCAGCAGCGGCCGCGGCTCGACGAATTCCCGGGAGAAGAACACGTCCCCGAAATCATGCAATTGCGCCAGCGCGGCATGCAGGGTCGCGGCGCCGCCCAGCACCTCGCCGAGCTTGTCCTTCAGGATCTGGGTGTAGAGCAGCTGCTTGGCATATTTCCACTCATACAGCGCCTTTGCCTCGTCCAGCCCCTCATAGCATTGCAGGCGGATCATCTTCAGCCCGCGCCAGGCGGCGATCGCCTTCGCCAGCTCGGTCTTGCCGACGCCGGCCGGGCCCTCGACCAGGATCGGTTTCTCGATGGCCTGCGACAGGTACACCGCGGTCGCGATCTGGCGGCTGGCAATGTAGCCCTGGGCGGCGAGGCCGGCTTCGACGGACGCGATCGAGGCGAGAGGGGAGGTGGGCTTGGGGTCGGCCAAGGACGAGCTCCGGAGTGCGAGGCCTGACGCGGCGGTCGAAAGCGTTCCCGGCCCATCTGTTGTTTTTCGTAAAGCCCTGACTTTTATCGGCTTTATGCTATGTCCTCGCTACGCGCCCACAGCGCGAAAGTCCAGTGCAGGTGACGCCGGGCCCC
>NZ_JBARGP010000040.1:0-6964 GCF_049798375.1 Bradyrhizobium sp. | reverse complement strand
GAAGTGCACCTTCTCCCCTTGCGGGAGAGGGTGGATCGCCGAGGCGGAAGCGGCGGCGAGCCGGGTGGGGGGTCTGCATCCGCGGAGACAGACCCCTCATCCGGCGCGACGCGCCACCTTCTCCCGCAAGGGGAGAAGGTACACCGCCTGCTGAGCTGTTACTTGATATCCGTCCGATAGCGTCCGCTCAAACAACCTGTCTCCTACCTACGCCGCCACCTCCGCCGGCATCCGCGCACCGGTCATGAAGGCGACCGCATCCGACATCGTGTAGTCCTTCGGATCGATCACGGTGAGCCGCCGGCCGAGGCGGTGGATGTGGATGCGGTCGGCGATCTCGAACACATGCGGCATGTTGTGGCTGATCAGGACCACCGAGACGCCGCGCCGCCGCACGTCCAGGATCAGCTCGAGCACGCGGCGCGACTCCTTCACACCAAGCGCGGCCGTCGGCTCGTCCATGATCACGACGCGCGAGCCGAAGGCGGCCGCGCGCGCCACCGCGACGCCCTGGCGCTGACCGCCGGACAGCGTCTCGATCCGCTGGTTGATGTTCTGCACCGTCATCAACCCGAGCTCGGTGAGCTTCGCGCGCGCGATGCGCTGCATCGCCTTGCGGTCGAGCATGCGCAGATACCTGCCGAGCATGCCCGGCTTGCGCAGCTCGCGGCCGAGAAACAAATTGTCCGCGATCGACAGGCTCGGTGACAGCGCCAGCGTCTGATACACGGTCTCGATGCCGGCGGCCTGCGCATCGAGCGGCGAGCGGAACGCGACCGGCTGCCCGTCCAGCCTGATCTCGCCCTGGTTCGGCACCATCGCCCCCGACAGCGCACGGATCAGCGAGGACTTGCCGGCGCCATTGTCGCCGATCACACCGAGGATCTCGCCCTCGTGGAGATCGAAATCGGCGCGATCGAGCGCCGTAACCCGGCCGTAGCGTTTGACCAGTCCACGTGCTTGCAAGATCGGTGCTTGCAAGATCGGCGCCTGCAGGATCGGCTCGCCCTTGAACTCCCCCTTGGGTGCCTCCGTGCTCATGCCGACACCTTGCGGATCCACTGGTCGAGCGCGACCGCGATGATAATCAGCCAGCCGACCGTGAATTCCTGCCACAGCACGTCGACGCCCGACAGCGCGAGCCCGTTGCGAAACACGCCGACGATCAAGGCGCCGATCAGGGTGCCGATGATCGAGCCGCGGCCGCCGAACAGGCTGGCACCGCCGACCACGACGGCGGTAATGCTGTCGAGATTGGCGGTCTGGCCGGCCTGCGGGCTGACCGAGCCGATGCGGCCGATCAGCGCCCAGCCGCCGAGCGCGGAAACGAGGCCGGCCAGAACATAGACCGAGAACAGGATTCGGTCGGTGCGGATGCCGGTCAGGCGCGCGGCGTCGGGATCGTCGCCGACCGCATAGAGATGGCGGCCATAGGCGGTGCGGTTCAGCACGTACCAGATCAGCGCGACCAGGCCGAGCATGAAGAACGAGCCGGTGGTGAACCGCGCACCGAGCACGTCGACCGGCCGTCCCAGCCATTGCAGCAGCGGTGCGGCCTTGGCCACGTCCTGCGAGCGGATGGTCTCGGAGGCCGAGTACCACAGATTGAGCGCGAAGAAGATCGACCAGGTGCCGAGCGTGACGATGAACGGCGGCAGCTTGAAGCCGGTGACCAACAGACCGTTCATCGCCCCGCACAACGCGCCGACGGCGAGTCCGACGCCGAGCGCCAGCGGCGCCGGCAGGCCCATCATCACCGCGAGCTTGCCCATGATCACCGAGCTCAGCACCATGGTGGCGCCGACCGACAGATCGATGCCCGCGGTGATCACGATCAGCGTCTGCGCCACCCCGATCACGCCGATGATCGTGACCTGCTGGATGATCAGCGACAGGTTGAACATCGACAGGAAGCGGCCGCCGACCACGAGGCTGAACGCCACCACGCCGAGCAGCAGCACGATGGCGGGCACCGCGGTCGGATTGGCGTGCAGATAGTGCTGCAGCTTCCGTGGCAGCGATCGCTCGCGGACCTCGAATTCGGCGACGCGGGTATCGCTCTCCTTGCTCGCCAGCTCGAGCACGCGGACGCCCTGAGCTCCCGCGCCGATCTCGGTCCCGGTCTCGGTCATGGGCGTGATCCTTATCGCCTGGGAGGTCTGCGCCTTGTTATCAGCCCCAGCACTTCTTCAGCGCAGCCGTGCTGTCGATCGACGGCAGGTCCTCCACCGGCTTGTCGGTCACGAGCTCGACGCCCGTGTTGAAGAAGTCGAGCCCCGGCGAAGGCTTCGGCTTGCCACCGCCGGCGGCGAAGGTCTTCACCGCCTCGACGCCCTTGCTGGCCATCAGCAGCGGAAACTGCATCGAAGTCGCGCCGATCACGCCATCCTTGACGTTCTTGACGCCGGGACAGCCGCCATCGATCGACACCAGCAGCACGTCCTTTTCGCGCCCGGAAGCACGCAGCGCTTCATAGGCGCCGGCCGCCGCCGGCTCATTGATGGTGTAGACGACTGAGATCGACGGGTCCTTCTGCAGCAGGTTCTCCATCGCGGTGCGGCCACCCTCCTCATTGCCCGTCGTCACATCGTGTCCGACGATGCGCGCATCCTTCTCGTCGCCGATCCGCTTGGGATCGCCGATCTCGATTCCGAAGCCCTTGAGGAAGCCCTGGTCGCGAAGCACGTCGACCGAAACCTGATTGGCGCTGAGATCAAGCATCGCGATCTTGGCGGACTTTGCCTTCGAGGCCAGCGTCCGCGCGACCCATTGGCCGATGAACTGCCCGGCCAGGAAATTATCCGTGGCAAAGGTCGCGTCCGCCGCATTTGGCGGATCGAGCGGGGTGTCGAGCGCGATCACCAGGATGCCGGCCGCCCGTGCCTTCTCGATCGCCGGCACGATGGCACGGGAATCGTTTGGCGTGATCAGGATGCCCTTGGCGCCCGCCGCGATCAGGCTCTCGATCGCTGCGACCTGTCCCTCGTTGTCGCCGTCGACCTTGCCCGCGAAGGAGCGCAGCTCCATATCGCTGGCCTTGGCCGCCGCTTCGGCGCCTTCACGCATCTTCACAAAAAAGGGATTGGTGTTGGTCTTGGTGACGAGCCCGACAATCGGCTTGTCGGCCGCCGCGGCGCCCCCCGCCCCGAGCGCCAGCATCAGTACAGCGGCAAGTCCGGCAGATCCAAGCACACTTCCAGAACCACGCATTCGTCCCCTCCCGTTGCAACACCCGCGGTTGTCCGCGTGATTGACGCCATCCTGAACGGGAAGCTGCGCGCTGGCAAGGGGAGAGGCGACGCGCGGTGCGAACCGGCCTCGCTTAGCTAGCGGTAGCAGTGGAAGTGGCCGTAACCGTCGCGATAACCGCGGCAGTGGTGACGCCAGCCGCGATGCGGCACGCCGAAAACCCCTTCGACCGCGCCAACGGCACCGCCGACACCGGCACCGACCGCACCTCCAACCACGCCGCCCACCGGGCCGGCCGCGCGGTTGCCCTCATAGGCACCTTCCTGCGCGCCACGCACGATGCCCTGCGCGTGGACCAGTTGCGGCAACGCGAGCCAGGCGAACGCCAATGCGATGATGGCGAGCACCGCGAGCAGCGACGTCAGTCGGTGCGGCGAGCAGTCGGGAAGGACCGCCGTCTTGGCTTTGGATTTCAGCATCGTCTGTCCTGGCTTGGCAGCGGTTGGACCACGGGAGGGATTTCTGAAACGCAGATGCGGCGAAATGGTTGCCGTTTTGTGACGGATTAGAGGGGTACTGAACCACCCGGGAGGGCGCAACCTGCTCTGCCCGCCTTCCCTGTCTGCTCGCGAAAATGTCACCCTTGCGCACGTGCGGCGCCTTGCTTGCGCCGCCGCCAGCATTAAGGATGAGAGGGGTGGATGCTGGAACAAACAGCGGATTTCCGACATATTCAATGCCGGGGACGGAGAGCCGCGGTGCAATCAGAGCAAGGCCTTGAGAACAAGGCCTTTAGAGCAAGGCCTGCAGGCCAGAGGTTCATATGCGTTCTACCCTTCTCGCGCTTGCCGGCCTGATGCTGGTCGTCGGCGCCCCCGCCTGGGCCAAGGTCGATATCACCGTCGATAAGAACAATCAGATGATGACCGTCGCCGTCGACGGCGTCGAACGCTATCATTGGCCGGTCTCGACCGGCATTCCCTCGCGTGAGACCCCGAACGGAAACTTCCGCGCCTTCCGCATGGAAGAGGACCACTTCTCCAAGGAGTTCGACGACGCGCCGATGCCGCACTCGATCTTCTTCACCAAGGTCGGGCATGCGATCCACGGTACGGATTCCGAGAGCCGGCTCGGCACGCCGGCCTCGCATGGCTGCGTGCGGCTGTCCAAGGCCAACGCCACCACGCTCTACGCGCTCGTGCAGAAGGAAGGCGTGCTCAATACCACGGTGACCCTGACCGGGTCGGCCGCGGTCGCGCTGGCCCGCAATCCGCGCCGCGGCACCGCGGTGGCCCGCGCGCAGCCCGTCGAGACACAGCCGCAATATACCGATACCAACGGCGAGCCGGTCGTGTTGACGCCGCAGCCGCAGCTCCTGCCCGGCCGCCAGATCGTGCCGCAGCAGCGGGCCGACGACGGCTACATCTATCCGGCCGACGGCAGCGATACCGGCGTCCGCTATCCGGCACCGCCCGGCACCACCCGTCGCGTCTATGACGCACAAGTGGCGGCGCCGCCGCAGCAACGCTATTACGGCAATCCCGGCTATCAGCAGCGCTACTACCAGCCGCGCCCCTATCAACCGCGGGAATACTACTACGGCAACACCTACCAGGATTGAGATCGTCTCAATCGGCGTCGCACGGACAGACCAAGGCGGGCCTCGAGCCCGCCTTTTGTTTTTGAAATCGCAGGGCGGGCAAAGGCGCGAGGTACGGCGTTTGCTATGCGCTCGGCCAACGCGCGCCGTGCCACCATCCGCGGCCGACAAGATCAGCGGTGGGCACGCTACGCTTTGCCCACCCTACAAGTTGCCGCGCGATCACGCGCCTCATTCATTCCCCGTCCCTGAGCCGCCGGTAGACCGCGCCGAGAATGTTCGAATAGTCGTCGGTCCAGACCCGCTGGCCCTCGGTGGGCTCGGTCTCGGCCCATTTGTCCGACGAGGCCAGCTTGCCGACATCGGCCTCCTCGCGCGCCGAGACCACCACGTCGGTGGCGAAGATATACTCGCCGTCGCGGCCGGAATCCTCGTTATAGACCCAGCTCTTCAGATCGTTTTCGTCGGCGATGCCGACCACCACGCTCTCCAATTCGAGGTGACGGTTGGAGACGTGCATCACCACCGCGCCCTGCGGCGCCAGCCTGGACTTGTAGATCGCCATCGCCTCTTCGGTGGCGAGATGGATCGGGATCGCATCTGACGAATAGGCATCGACGATGATAAGATCGTAGATGCCGTCCGGCTCCCTGGCGAAGGTCAGCCTGGCATCACCGATCACAGGCTGGAAGTTCGGCGCGCAACTTTTGATGTAGCTGAAATATTTCGGGTCGCTCGCGGTATCGACCATGGTCTGATCGATGTCGAAGAACTTCCAGCTCTCGCCGGGCTCTGCCGCGCAGGTCAAGGTGCCGGCGCCGATTCCGATCACGGCGACCCTCAGTGGCGCCCCGTTGCTCGCCGCCTTGCGCTCGCGGATCGCGGTAATGGCCTGACCGATGCCGCCGTCCTTGTGGTAGTAGGTAATCGGCTCGGGGCGGTCGGTCGTGGGCGTGCCGTCATTGTTCAGATATTTTTCGGCGCCATGGATCGTGGTACCGTGCATCAGCACGTGATACTGGCCATCAGGCGTCACCACGATCTTGTGCACGCCGAAGAATGAGCGCACGGTCTCCACCCTGCCGCCATCGGCCGGATAGAGCCGGATCAGCACAAGCGCAATCGCGACGGTCGCGAAGATCTTCCACCTGTTCGCATTGAGCACGAGCGCGAGCAGCGCCGCGAGCACACCGACCGCGCCCGCGGCCCAGACGCGATGATCCTGCAGATCATTGGTGAGCTTGCCTGATGTCTCCGCCGGCACGATCAGCGCGAGCGCAATGACCGCCAGCACGATCCAGTACCAGCGCATCAGGCCCGGCAGCCGCTCGCCGCCATCGGCCGGGCGGCAGATCGCAGCAAGCGCGAGCAGGATCGGATATTCGGCGATCCAGGAGAAGGTGAAGGGCGCAATCAGGCCCGCGAACAAGCCGCCGATCATGCCGCCGAACGACAGCGCGACATAGAAGCCGGTGAGATATTTGGCGGTGGGCCGGGTCCGCGCGAGCTCGCCATGGCAGGCCATCGCGATCACAAAGAAGCACAGCTGGTGGCCGCCGAGCGTCAGCAGCAGGTTCTGCTCGCCGCCGACCGCGAGCAGCAGCACGACGCCGGCGATCGCGACCGGCTGCAGCATCAGCATCAGGCGATGCGGCAGCAGCGGCCGTGACTGGAATACGAGAACCCAGGTGAGCAGATAGAGCGACAGCGGCAGCACCCAGAGCAGCGGCGCCGCTGCGACGTCGGTCGAGATATGGGCGGTGACCGCGATCAGGAGCCCGGACGGTACCGCCGCGAGGAAGATCCAGCGCGAGCGCAACAGCCAGCTCGGCGCCGGCGAAGCCGTTGCCTCGGTCTGCGCATCGGCCCGCGCGAGTGCCGGCGAGCGCAACAGCAGGACGCCGCAGCCGGCGATCAGCAGCATCAGCACGCCATAGCCGGCGGTCCAGATCAGATTCTGCGTCCGCAATGTGAACAGCGGCTCGATCAGGAACGGATAGGACAACAGTGCCAGGAAGCTGCCGATGTTGGAGGACGCATAGAGGAAATAGGGATCGGGCGCCGCCGGATGCCCCGAGCGGACGAACCAGGCCTGCAGCAGCGGATTGTTGGCGGCGAGCGCGAAGAACGGCAATCCGATCGAGACCGCGAACAGACCGAGCAGCCAGAACGCAT
>NZ_JBARGP010000039.1:0-7054 GCF_049798375.1 Bradyrhizobium sp. | reverse complement strand
TGAAGACAGAGCTGCGGCAAATGACCTCTTTGATAAGATGGCTGAATACGGCGTGTTCGTGACGCGACGGGGCGAACTTGAGAAATGGCTACAGCATCTCAACGTGCCAGGAAAAAAGACGGACTGGACTGTTGCGATGCTTAATCGTCTTGGAGACGATCCAATCTCGACCGACTATGTCAGGCCGACAACCGGCGATGTATGGGAATTTCTCCGCGCGATCGTCGATTGGATCAAGAACCCCGATCGCAAAGGCACGTCCTAGGGTGGAATGGAGGGCAAGCGGCGCGCAGCTACAGGGAAACCGGACCTCCCCCCGTCGGGCTTAGCAGCCCCCCAATTAGCCGGCCTCGGGCGAGCTGCAAATTGAAATGAACCGGCAGCGCTCTTCCACCGCCGGGCGGGTAGCCGCCGGGCGTGGCTCTAGAGTGCATCAATCGCTGTACGCCCAATCTTCTGCAGGAAGTTTTTTAGCCGCTGCGGATGGAGACACTATCAGCGACACAAAGGGGTTATGGCGTTGTTTTTATTGATATTTATCCGGTCTACCATTCCCTGCGCGATGGCTTACGGCTTATACGTGATCTCCTCGGGGACCGGCTTGATTGCCCCCGTTTGCGACAATGCGCTTCGCGCATTGTGCAGACCTCAGCACCGGGAGGTCAGGACCACACGATTTCGCCGTCCACGCCGCTCGCGCTCGTCGCGCGCAACCGGCTGTGGCCATCGCATCCCGCTTCGACGTTCGTGACGACGCGTACGCCCCTCATGTGAGGCGGGATGGCATGATAGAACATCAATTTCCGAAAAAAGGAAAGAAGAATTTTCCTGCTCGGGCGCCACCCTTTAGCCAACGGATTGAAAGAACGACGCAAATGAGCCTTTTGGCGCAGCCGTTTTGAGGGCTGAAAGCCGCTGCAAAAGCCTGCCGCGCGTCCCATCGCGCGCAAACCGCGCGCAAGTGATTTGCCTCGACGGTCCATCGTCGAGCTTTCCGGTCGCCTGGCTTTTCAGGAGTGAGGTGATCAGATCGGCCATGAGGAGACGGCTCAATTTGCCTCACAGACCCATTTACAGGACGGGGCAATCGGGAGGAGAATGGCGCAAGCCTTGACGCGTGACGGCCGCAGCAGACTATCAACGGCATGGAGCGACGATGGCCTATCGGCAAACCCCGGCCGGCCTGCGCCGGATCGAGCGCGATATCAGGCTCGACTTGTTTCGCGGCGTCGGGCTGTGGATGGTCTTTCTCGATCACATTCCGCACGATGTCGTCGGCTGGCTGACGCTGCGCAACTACGGCTTCAGCGATGCCGCCGAGTTCTTCGTCTTCATCTCGGGATATCTGGTCGGCTTCATCTATGCGCCGATCGTGCGTGCAGGCCTATTCTTTGCGGCCGCCAAGCGGCTGCTGCGGCGTGCGCTGCAGATGTATGTCGCCCATATCATGCTCTTTCTGCTGTTCACCGCGCAGATCTCCCGCACCGTACGCCGGTTCGATAACCCGATGTACGAGGACGAATTCAACATCCACAATTTCCTGCAGCATCCGGACGTGCTGATCGGGCAGGCGATGACGCTGCGCTACAAGCCGGTCAATCTCGACGTGCTGCCGCTCTATATCACCCTGATTGCGGCATCGCCGTTCATGCTGTGGTGCCTGGTGCGCCGGCCGAACCTGGTGCTTGCCGGATCGGCCGTGCTTTACGTGCTGTCGCGCTGGTTCGACTGGAATATCGCGTCCTATCCACCCGGCACAACCTGGTATTTCAATCCGTTCTGCTGGCAGCTGTTGTTCGTGTTCGCGGCCTGGTGCGGCAACGGCGGTTTTGCAGTCCTCGCCAAATTCGCCTGGTCGCGTGCTGCGATGGTCATTGCCACGACCTGGCTCGTCTTCGCCTTCCTGATCGTGATGACCTGGCACGTTCATGCCCTGGAAACGCTGGTGCCGAAATGGATGATCAAGGTGATCTATCCGATCGACAAGACCGATCTCGACATGCTGCGCTTCACGCATTTCCTGGCGCTGGCGACCCTGGTGTCCCGGTTCGTGCCGCGCCACTGGGCCGAGCTCAAATCCAACTGGGCCTATCCGATGATCCTGTGCGGCCGGCATTCTCTGCCGATCTTCTGCATCGGCGTATTCCTGTCGTTCTCGGCGCACTGGATCCTGATGCAATATACCCGCGGCGTCTGGGAGCAGCTCGCCGTCAGCGGCGCCGGCATCCTGATCATGGTGGCCGTGGCCTGGGTGCTGGATCGTGCCGAGGAGGTGCCCGACCTGTTCGTCGAGGTGCTGGACGATGAGGACGCCGCACCTGCGCCCGTCACCGAGGCGGCGCCGGCGCTGGCGGTCCAGCCGTCGGGTGCAGGGGGCGGACCGTAAGCGCAGATCGATTGCGCTATTTTGGGGAGAGATGGATGGTCCGACGCGTCCTGATGATGTCCGGTCTGGTCGTGGTCTTGACCCTGGCACTGAGTTGCGAGGTCGCGGCGCAGACGCCGACACCCGAGGCCATGATGGCGGCGCGTGCGCTGGTGACGACCATGAAGCTCGATGCCAGGTACAAGGCGATGCTGCCGACCATCCTGCTCGGCATCAAGCCCGTCCTGGTGCAGGACAGGCCTGAAATCGAGCGCGACTACGACACGATGGCCGCGAGCGCCGCCGATATCTACACGCCATATTACAATGCCATGCTCGACGGCGTGTCCGCACTCTATGCCAGCAGCTTCAGCGCCGACGAGTTGCGGCAGATCGAAGCGTTCTATCGCACGACTGCCGGACAGAAGCTGCTGGAGAAAGCCCCGGGCATCGCGCAGCAGAGTGATGACCTGGTTCAGCAGATCAGCCGCAAAGCGGCCGACGAGCTGAAGTTGCGCTTGACCGAGACGCTGCGGCAGAAGGGGCACAAGCTCTGAGACAAAGACGTTGATCGACCACCGGATGGTCTGACGTTTGGCAGCATCCGTGAGTTCATCGGCACCATGGCTTTGTTGTTATGAGTCCGTCATAGGCGCGTATCCCTTTCGCGACAGTGACACTTCATCTTAGAAATCTTTAAGATGCCACTTGCCAACCTGTGCAGCAGCGTGTCCCGCAATGACGATGGAGGGGTTCGGCGTTGATTCAGAGAGACGCACTATCTACCCTCTCGTCATTCCGGGTCAGCCCGAAGGGCTGAGTCCGGAATCCGTGACCACGACTATCGATGACACGTTGTGACCTTGGTGCCACGACGAAGCTGATTAGAAGCACGTACCATCAGGTGCGCTTTACAAATTCCAGATTTGTAGTATGAGCACGCCCACTGTTTTGCGGATGACCGCAAGCGAGAGACCCATGCCGTATTCGTATTCACGCCCGATCAAGGAAGCCGCTCTGCCGCTATGCGGACGGCACGACCTATCGCGCGTGCAGGTCTCCGCAAGCGGCGCGCTGCCTGAGAATATCAGGCCAGCAGACTAACAAGGCAGCGGGTTTTCCCTCTGCCTTGGGCAGAGAGAAGATCCGCAAAGCCGTGATCCCCCTCGGGGACATCAGCATCTCCAAATCTCCCTGCCTGCACAAGGGCTTGCGCGACTGTAAGCGCGCCGGCCCGACGTCTGGAGCCCGTGGTGGGTCCCAGGCGTTTTCATTGCTTGAAAGAGATAGGAGAGATCAGATGCGAGCCGATCCTTACCGAGAGCGAGCCATCCAGCTCGCGATCGAGGCCGGCCTCGATCCCGACGCCAAGATCGACCGGCCCGGCAAGCGGCCGATGCCGCTGTGGTGCACGTTCCGCGACGCCGCGCGCAAGGAGCAGCTTGCGCGCGAGGCGGAGGCGCTGGCCGACATCGTCCCGAGCCGGCCGCAGGCGGCCGAATATCGGAACAGCCCGCTGAAGGTGTTCGGAAGCCACGAGGACGCCACCATCGCGCAGATGAAGAACTGCATGGCGGTCGGCAACGCCGTGGCCGGCGTGATCTGCGCCGACGGCCATCTCGGCTATGCGCAGCCGGTCGGCGGCGTGATCGCCTATGAGAGGCAGATCAGCATCTCCGGCGTCGGCTTCGACATTGGTTGCGGCAACATGGCGGTGCGGCTCGACACGCAGTTCGCGGCGATCGAGGACAAGGTCGGCACCATCATCAAGGATGTCGCCAAGGTGATCTCGTTCGGCGTCGGCCGCAGGAACGCCGAGCGTGCCGAGCATGAGCTGTTCGACGATGCGGATGCCTGGCGCGAGTCCGACATGGACGCCTATCGGCAGAAGGCGGTCGGACAGCTCGGCACGGTCGGTTCGGGCAACCACTATGTCGATTTGATGCGCGACGATAAGGGCTTCGTCTGGATCGGCGTGCATTTCGGGAGCCGTGGTCTCGGCCACACCTCGGCGACGCGCTACCTCAAGGCGGCCGGCGGCAAGGACGGCATGAACGTGCCGCCCGCCGTCGTCGACGAGGACAGCGAACTCGGGCGGCGCTACATCGCCGCGATGCAGCTCGCCGGGCGCTACGCCTATGCCGGGCGCGAGTGGGTGGTCGAGCGCGTGCGCAAGATCATCGGCGGCGCGGTCACCGACAGCGTGCACAACCACCACAACTACGCCTGGCGCGAGACGCACGGCGATCGGGACCTGTGGGTGGTGCGCAAGTGCGCGACGCCGGCGTTTCCCGGCCAGCGCGGCTTTGTTGGCGGCTCGATGGGCGACGACGCGGTCATCATCGAGGGCGTGGACTCGGAGGAGGCCAAGGCCGCGCTGTACTCCACGGTGCACGGCGCCGGGCGAATGTTCGGACGCCGCGAGGCCAAGCGGCGCTTCACGCGCGCCGAGATGGACGCGTGGCTGCAGGAGCGCGGCGTCACGCTCGTCGGCGCCGATCTCGACGAGAGCCCGATGGCCTATCGCCGCCTGCCGGAAGTGCTCGCCGAGCACGCCGGCTCGGTCAAGGTGCTGCATACGCTGCGGCCGTTCGCGGTCGCGATGGCGGGTGAGGGAGAGTTCGATCCGTTCAAGGATTGAGCAGCGCTTACGCGCGAAGACAAGAGAAGCCGCCTACGGGCGGCCTCTCACCGAACAGATGGAGGCGAGAGATGAGTGAGATGAGTGAGATGACCTGGCGAGCGGACAACATCGAAACGGTCGCAGACTTCTTCCTAGCGGCCGAATGCGACGCCTATGTTCAGTTGGGCGAGTCCAGCGGCTTCGAGGAAGCGACCATGTTTGCGCCACGCGGTGTAAAGGACGTGCGTAACAATGATTGTGTCATCGTAGATGATTCCGAGCGGGCACAGGCGCTCTATCAACAGCTAGCCAGTCATCTCGCGCCGTCGTTTCAGCATCGCTGGGTGCCAGTCGGATTGAACGAACGGCTACGACTGTATCGCTACGACGTAGGCCAGCGATTCGATTGGCATCGCGACGGACATTCCGAACGAGAGAATGGTGAGCGCAGCCAGTTTACGTTCATGGTCTATCTGAATGACGATTTCGAGGGTGGTGGGACATCGTTCCAGAATGACGAGGGCGTGACTGGCGATAGCCTGCTTCAGATATTGCCGAAGCGGGGAATGGCGCTGCTGTTCCATCATCCGATCATGCATCGTGGCGATCCCGTCACAGGGGACGCAAATACGTGTTGCGGACGGACGTGATGTATCGGCGCGGGTAGTCGCCAGCGCGTGATCTTGAAGAAAGGCCGCCTACGGACGGCCTTTCGCTTCATCTGCTGGTCATGGCGGCGGGAGCGGCCGCACAGGTTGACACGAGAACGGTTCAAGCGACGTCGCGCGGCACGATCTTTTGATGTTTTTGCGTCTTTTCCGCCTTGGACAGATCGTAGGCGGTCTGCAGGTTCATCCAGAAACGAGGGTCGGTGCTGAAGTAGCGGCCCAGCCGAATGGCGGTATCCGCGGTGACATCGCGTGTGCCGCGCATGATTTCGGTCAGACGATTGGGCGGCACGTCGAGCAGCTTTGCCGGCGCACGCGACGACAAGCCGAGTGGGATGACGAATTCCTCTCGGAGCACTACGCCGGGATGAGTGCGCAAGCGGGCCATTGTCGTCTCTGGAAATGGCTGATGATCTAACTCGCTCAGTCAACCAGCTTCGTGCCACGAATGCAAAAAGGGCGCGGTTTGCACCGCGCCCTTCGTAGTCTGAGAGCAGGTTGGACTTAGAAGTCCATGCCGCCCATGCCGCCGCCCGGGGGCATGCCGCCGCCGCCCGCTGCGTTCTTCTTCGGCAGTTCGGCGATCATGGCTTCCGTGGTGATCAGCAGGCCAGCAACCGAGGCTGCGTTCTGGATCGCGGCACGCACGACCTTGGTCGGGTCGATGATGCCCTTCGAGACCAGGTTGACGTACTCGCCCGACTGCGAGTCGAAGCCGTAGGCATACTGATCCTTCTCGAGGATCTTGCCGACGATGACCGAGCCGTCCTCGCCTGCGTTGATCGCGATCTGGCGAGCCGGAGCCGACAGTGCCTTGCGCACGATCTCGACGCCGGTCTTCTGGTCGTCGTTCTTGGTGCGGATGCCCTTGAGCTGCTCGGAGGCACGGAGCAGGGCGACGCCGCCACCCGGCAGGATGCCTTCCTCAACAGCCGCGCGGGTCGCATGCATCGCGTCATCAACGCGATCCTTGCGCTCCTTCACTTCGACCTCGGTCGCGCCGCCGACGCGGATCACCGCGACGCCGCCCGCGAGCTTGGCCAGACGCTCCTGCAGCTTCTCACGGTCGTAGTCCGAGGTGGTCTCCTCGATCTGCGCCTTGATCTGCGAGATGCGGCCCTCGATATCGGACTTCTCGCCGACGCCGTCGATGATCGTGGTGTTCTCCTTCTCGATCCGCACGCGCTTGGCGCGGCCGAGCATCGCCGTGGTCACGCTTTCGAGCTTGATGCCGAGGTCTTCGGCAATGAGCTGGCCGCCGGTCAGGATGGCGATGTCTTCCAGCATCGCCTTGCGGCGATCGCCGAAGCCCGGCGCCTTCACCGCAGCGACCTTTAGGCCGCCGCGCAGCTTGTTCACGACCAGTGTCGCGAGCGCCTCGCCTTCGATGTCCTCGGC
>NZ_JBARGP010000038.1:0-1672 GCF_049798375.1 Bradyrhizobium sp. | reverse complement strand
CCTGGGAAGGCACCTGCATTGTGCTGTTCGATGCGTGGCGCGAGATCGTCACCCGTGGCGCTCCCGACGTAGAAGGAGTTGTCGGCGCAGCGAAGCATGTAGACGTAGATGCCCATTGTGATGATCTCGCGCGTACGCGTGGATCAAGAATGGCGTGAATGTGACGACAGTCAATGGGCAAAGTAACCCGTCATCCTGAGGAGCGCGCTCTTGCGCGCGTCTCGAAGGATGTACGGCCCAGATGTCCCAGCGCGCTTAGATTCTTTCGCGGCGGCAACTCGGCCGTCGATCCTTCGGCGCTGACGCGCCTCCTCAGCGACTGTGTTCTTCGTCAAGCGGGTTGCCATGGTTTTTGGTCCCTGAGCATGGCGTTGAGGGTGGTGAGAACTTTGCGCGCAACGGCGATGAGGGCGACCATCTTGGGCTTACCAGCGGTCACCAGGCGCCGATAGAAGACCTTGAGCTGCGGATGGTATCGGCTGGCCGACAGAGCGGCCATGTAGAGCCCGGCGCGCAGCTTGGCTCTTCCGCCGCCGATCATGCTCTTGCCCTTCCAGCGGCCCGACTGGCGGGTGAACGGGGCAAGACCGGCGAGGCTCGCGATCTGGCGCCGATTGAGTGCGCCGAGCTCCGGCACCTCGGCAAGGAAGGTCCGCGCGAGGGTGTTGCTCACGCCAGGAAAGCTGACCAGCAGTTCCTCCTTGGCGCGCCAGACTGGCGAGCCGCGCACCAGCGTGTCGATGTCGTTGTCGATCTCCGGCAGCTCCTTCTCGAGGACCTTGATATGGCGGGCAAGGCTCTTGCGGACGCGGACATTCTCGGCCCGCTTCTCGCGCTGACGCTCGGCAACGATCATCTCGATGATCTGCCGTCGGCGACTGACCAGTTCAGCCAGCAGCCGGGCTTCCTGATCCGGCATGGCACGTGGCTCCGGCTTTACGGCCTCGACAAACCGCGCGATGACTGCCGCATCGATCGGGTCCGTCTTGGCACGCTGACCAACCGCCTGCGCGAAGTGCCGGATCTGGGCCGGATTGACCACCACCAGCGGCAGCTGAGCGCCCGCCAGCGCAGCAGCGACGATGGTCTCGAAGCCGCCGGTTGCCTCCACCGCAATCAGCGCTGGCGAGATCACCTGCAAGCGCGCAACGAGCTCTTCCAAGCCTTTGCCGTCACGCGCCACGGCAAAGGCTTCCCCGCTCGGACGCACATGCACGTCCAGCCGGTCCTTCGACACATCAATGCCAACGTAGATCGCGTCCATCTGCACCCCTCCTTGCGCAACCGGGCTCGCCAGGCGGCCCTCGCGACTGTTCGGGTTCAATGGAACAACGGACGGGGCGCCGCGCTGAGGATCGGGCTTCAAAGCCCTGGGATGAAGCGGTCTCCCGTCCGCTACCGCACCGGACACTCTATCCGATCCGGCGATTCGAGACTTACAAGGATGACGGTTCTGGATGGGCGCGGACGCCTACGGCCTCACGTAACTCCAGCCCTGCTCCTGCAGCTCCATCAGATGGACCACGCCCGACGGTACGATGGTGGCGTCAGGGACGACGGCGATCGCGTGGCCTTCGGCCTTCTCCCTGCCCTGCCTGGTGTTGTTGCAGGCGGAGAACTGGATCTTGCCCGGGAATACGAGATCCTTGAGCCGCCTGATGCGGTCCTGCAC
>NZ_JBARGP010000037.1:0-2748 GCF_049798375.1 Bradyrhizobium sp. | reverse complement strand
GTGCGCGCCGACCAGAGCATCAACCTGAAGCGCGATCTCGACCGTGGCGATCTCGATCTCGCCTTGCATAAACGCAGTGCCGGCGAAGGCGGCGCGATCGCGGCCTGGCCAGAGCAGGTCTCGTGGGTGTCCAGCCGCAGCCATCCCGTCGATCTCAATTGCGCGTCGCTGCCGCTGATCGGCTTTCCGGCCGGCTGCCTGTATCGGGCGCGTGCCATCCATTCCCTGGAAATGGCCGCGCGCGCCTGGCACATGGCCTATACGTCATCGAGCCTCGCCGGGATCCAGGCCGCGGTCGCCGCCGGCATGGGCATCAGCATCCTGTCCGACATGGCGATCCAGGCCGATCACCGCGTGCTCACCGCAGCCGAAGGCTTTGCCCCGATCGAGCGCACCGAGCTGGCGCTGGTCGCCTCGCCCGATGCCAGCCCCGCGACGCTGCGGCTCGCCGAGCGGTTGGCGGAGTTTTGCGAGAAGGTGCAGGCGAAGGCGGCTTAGTTTTCGGGCAAACGCTCTCTGGCCGTCATTGCGAGGAGCCGAAGGCGACGAAACAATCCAGACTTTCTTCCTGACTCTGGATTGCTTCCGCCGTCGCCCTGCGGGCTATGGCGGACACGTCGCTTCGCTCGCAATGACGGAAACACGTACGTAGGGTGGGCAAAGACGCGCAGCGTCGTGCCCACCATCGGTCAGCAGAGTGCGGTGAAAATGGTGGGCATGCTCCGCTTTGCCCACCCTACAAGCTTAGTAATTCCAAGTCAGCTCAGTAACACCGCGCCGCGGCGATGCTGTGCAGTTTGCGGTCGCCGAGCACATGGGCGACGAACGAGCGTTGCGGAAAGATCTTTGCGAAGGCGGCGTCTCGCACGCTCAGCCCACCCGTGTAGGCACCGAAGGCCGGCATGATGGCGCGGTCGCCGTCGGAGACGAAGCAGCGCCGTTCCAGCATGCGCGCGCGGGTCGCCACCCTCGCCTTCGGATGCAGATGGCCGGCGATCTCGCCACGTTCCCCGGTCGGCTCATGGCGGAAGGTGATGGCGCCGATCGCGATGATGTCGGCGACCGTGCCGCCGAGATCGCGCGGCAGCGCCGGATCATGGTTGCCCGAGATCCAGATCCAGTCGCGTCCGGTCTGCAGCGCGGCAAGCTGCGCGCGGTCCGCGTCCGACAACCGCGTATGCGCATCGCGATCATGAAAGCTGTCGCCGAGGGCGATCACGATACGCGGATTGTGGCGCGTAATGACGGAGGCGAGCCGGTTGAGCGTTGCGACAGTGTCGAACGGCGGCAGCAAGGTGCCGCGCTTGGCAAAGCTTGAACCCTTCTCCAGATGCAGGTCGGAAACGACCAGCAGGCGTTGGTCCTCCCACAGCAGCGCGCCGGAGAGGTCGGCGAGGAGCGTCGCGCCGACGAGATCGAATTCGGCATCGCCAATGAGGCCGACGCTTGACGATGTTGATGGATCAGTGCCGCGCAAATTCAGCCCGCCGTGTTGCTACCCCATCGCCTCCTTCACCAGATCCTCGGCGGCTTCGGCCAGGAGCTCGTCGGCGGCCTCGCCATAGACCGACTCGCGACCAATTTCCAGCATCACGGGCACCGCGAGCGGCGAGACGTGATCGAGTTCCCGATGGGTGATTCGGCCCTGGATTCGGCCGAGCATATCACCAAGCCGCTTCAGATCGAGCAGCCCAGTGGCGGCATCCGCCCGCGCCGCGCGCAGCAGCATGTGGTCGGGCTGGTGCTTGCGCAGCACGTCGTAGACCAGATCGGTCGAAAACAGCACTTGGCGGCGCGACTTCTCCTCACCGGTGAAGCGGCGCGGAATGAGGCCGGAGATGATGGCGCAGGAGCGGAACGTGCGCTTCATCAGCGCCGATTCGGCGAGCCATGCCTCGAGATCGTCGCCGAGCATGTCCGGATCGAACAGTGCGTTCAAATCGAGTCTGCCGTCACGCACCATCGTCGAGGTGTCGCCCAGCCCCCAGACCGCGATGGCATATTCATTGGCGACGAAGCCGAGCGGCCGCGCGCGTGCCCGTTCCAGCCGGCGCGTCAGCAGCATGCCCAGCGTCTGGTGCGCGAGCCGGCCCTCGAACGGATAACAGACCAGATAATGCTTGTTGGAGCGCGGGAAGGTTTCGACCAGCAGCTCACGCCGCGCCGGCACGCGCGAAAAATCCTTCTGCAGCGCCAGCCAGTCGCGCACCTGCTCCGGCAGTTGCTTCCACGCGCGTGAATCATCGAGCAGGCCGCGCACGCGATCGGCGAGATAGGTGGAGAGCGGGAACTTGCCGCCCATGTAGGACGGCACCTTCGGGTCAGAATCATTGGCGCGCGAGACGTAGACTTGGTCCTCGGCCAGCGCCTCGTAGCGCACGATCTCGCCGCTGAAGACGAAGGTGTCCCCAAGCGTCAGGCCTTCGATGAAGGCCTCCTCGATCTCGCCGAGCAGCCGGCCGCCGCGCGCGATCGCGCTCGCTTTGCCACCGCCGCTGCGCGAACGCACCAGCCGCACCTTCAGCATCGCCTCCTCGACGATGGTGCCGACGTTCAAACGGTAGCTTTGCCGCACTTTGGGATTGGCGACGCGCCAGCGGCCTTCTTTGTCCTGCTTGATGCGCGCGAAGCGCTCATAGGTCTTCAGCGCGTAGCCGCCGGTGGCGACGAAGTCGACGACATCGTCGAAATCGCTGCGTGTCAGGTTGGCATAGGGCGCAGCGGTTTTGACCTCCGCATAAAGTTCCT
>NZ_JBARGP010000036.1:0-1665 GCF_049798375.1 Bradyrhizobium sp. | reverse complement strand
ATGGAGATCCTCAACGAGTTCGACATCCCCTGCGGCCCGATCCTCTCGATGAAGGAGATCGCCGAGGATCAGTCGCTGCGTAAAACCGGCACCGTGGTCGAGGTCGATCATCCGACCCGCGGCAAGTATCTGTCGGTCGGCAACCCGATCAAGCTGTCGGACAGCCCGGCGGACGTGCAGCGCTCGCCGCTGCTCGGCGAGCACACCGACGAGATCCTGCGCCAGGTGCTCGGCTTCAGCGATCATCAGGTCGCCGAGATCCACGATTCCGGCGCGCTCGATCCGCCGCGCAAGCAGGCCGCGGAGTAAGACCACTCAGCTTCTAGGAAGCGGTCTCGACGAGATCGCCGCCAAAACGCATCGCCTCAAAGTCAAGGCCGCCGGCACCTCCGGCGGCTTTCGATTTTGTGGTTCTGAGGTTCGATCTCTCCCGCGAGCCAGTTTACAATCTCTAATGCACCCGTCGCCGATGATCGCGCTCAACGTCATTCCGGGGCAGCCCGCCAGGGCTGAACCCGGAATCTTGAGGATCCGGGTTCGATGCTATCGCCACCGCTCCGGAATGACAGATGAGCCACAAGCCGACGGAACCTCCTGCGGCTTTGCTGTTAAAATTTCATTCTCTATCGGAAGTTCAAATCGTGGCATTTCCGCTGCATCGCAAAAATCAAATTGCTGCTATGCACCAAAATGGGTTGTCTCTGGTATCTGGTATACGTAGATTGGTCTCAGTTGATCCCGCCACCGTCAATCGATTGAGAGACACCCCATGTCCAAGACCGTTGCTCTTCCCTTCGTTCAGCCCGTGTCCCTGTTTGCCCGGCTGTTCACGACCCTCGACCGTTTGCTTCTGTCTTATGCCGAAGCCACCATCCGCCGGGGTGATGTGAACCGCTGCTGCGTCTAAAACGTCATCCCGATACCCGCCAGTTCGAATCGGCCCCGCCTCTCGCGGGGCCTTTTCGTTTGCGGGGCGTCGTCACTGCGGCGACGCCCCTGCCAGTTCCAGTCAAGAGCGCGAATGAGCGCACCACCGCGACAGTTTGGCTCACCCGGTCGCAAAATCGGCCTTGCTTGTTGGAATATATTATACCAGAATTTCAAAATGGAGCGCCGGCGACCTCTAGTCGTAAAACAAATAACGGACGGCGCGGTGGGTGGAGGAAATCATGAACGCAACAATTGCGCCACAGCAGACCACGTCGACCAGCTTCCGCTGGATGCAACTCATCGTCGGCCTCGTCTGCATGGCGATGATGGCCAATCTTCAATATGGCTGGACTTATTTCGTCGGCCCGATGGCCAAGACTCATCAGTGGGAGGTTGGCAGCATCCAGATTGCCTTCAGCATCTTCATTGCGCTGGAAACCTGGCTTACGCCGGTTGAAGGTTGGATCGTCGATTCCCTTGGCCCACGCGGCCCCAAGCTGATGGTCGCGGCGGGCGGCATCCTGGCTGCGCTCGGCTGGCTCATCAATTCGAAGGCGAACTCGCTTGAGGCGCTCTATGTCGGAGCAGCGATTTCCGGCATTGGCGCCGGCGGCGTCTACGCGACGTGTGTCGGCAATGCCGTGAAATGGTTTCCGGACCGCCGCGGCCTCGCGGTTGGTCTGACCGCCGCCGGCTTCGGTGCCGGAGCCGTCGTCACTGTCATTCCGATTCAGA
>NZ_JBARGP010000035.1:0-5574 GCF_049798375.1 Bradyrhizobium sp. | reverse complement strand
GAGAATACCAGGCCCGTGACCTTGCCCTCGGCACCGGTCGCGCCGATCCACAGCGCGGCCGAGATCGCGCCCATCATCATGCAGCCCCAGGCCGCACCCGCGACGAACTGCGCGACGATCATCACGTTCAGCGTACCCGTGAGTTCCGCGATCACGATCGCAACCGCACCGAGCAGGCCGCCGGCGCCGATCACGATCAGGGCACCGCGATGTCTCACGATCCGGCTGGCCGGAAACATCGCGACGTTGAAGCCGATCCAGAACACCGGCAGGAGCCATTGCAGCTCGGCCGACTTGGCGATGCGCAAATAGAAGAACTCGCTGTTGACGCTGAAATGCAGCTGATAGCCGAGCGCCAGAATGACCATGGCAATGATGACCAGCATCGACACGCCGCGCAGCGGCGCAGGCTTGGCTTGGAGCCGCTCCGCCTGCCCCAGACCCGGCCCGACCTGCGACAGTCCCAGCGCCGTCAGCAGCAGCACCACCGTGGAGATGATGAACGGCATCCTCGCGTCGGTGTTGCGCAGGAGCACGCCGAGATAGGGCGAGACCGCGCCTGCAAGGCCGTAGCCGAGCAACACCACGGCCGCAAGGAACGGCACGCGCGGCTTGGCCGCGTGCTGGCCGAGCAGGATCAGCGGCGGCGCCCGCAGCGCCGACGAGGTGATGGCCCAGACCAGGATCAGGCCGATGAAGATGATTTTGGCGTTTGGACCGGTGACAAAAGGCAGCGCCACGAAGGCGGCACACGAGATCGCCGTGAGCACGCCGATCCACGGCCCGAGCCGCCCGAAGACGCGCGCGATGCGATCGGCGGCCATGCCCATGGCGGTGTCGGTGACAGTGAACACCGCCTGGTCCATCATCAGGATGAAGATGACAGCCGAGGGTGCAATGCCGATGCCGGCCGCGAGCTTCGGCAGGTAAATCACATAGGTGGTCCACAGCAGCGTGAACACCAATTGCAGCAACGCCAGATAGAGGCCGAGCCGGTTCGTCCCGGCCTCGTCTTCGTCCGCAGAAATCTCGGTTGCGCTCATGATGCCCACTCCTGGGAGCCGGCTAGCATACAACCGGGGTGGTTCCGGTAAAATTGCGGTGTGTTAGCGGCGGTCGGGACGCTCCCGCTAACGCGCCCGCCGGAAGGTGAGATTGATGCGCTGCTGCCCGAGCAAGCCATGCTCGCCCTCGGCGAGCGGCGCCACGCCGTGAAACGCGAGCCGCGCCGGCCCGCCCCAGACCACGACATCGCCGTGCTCCAGCCGGGTGCGCCGCGTCGGATCGCTGCGCTTCAGCCCGCCGAACAGAAACGTCGCAGGCAGCCCGAGCGAGACCGAGACGATCGGCGCACCGAGATGAAGCTCGTCGCGATCCTGATGCAGCGACAGCCGCGCGCCGGGCTGGTAGCGGTTGATCAGGCAGGCATCGGGCGCGAAACCGGGAAAACCGGCCTCCGCTGCGGCGTCCTCCGCGAGCTTGCGAAAGGGCACCGGCATCGCCGGCCACGGCCTGCCGCTTTCCGGATCGATCGCGTCGTAGCGGTAGCCGCTGGAGTCGGAGACCCAGCCGACGTCTCCGCAATTGGTCATACCGACCGACATGCGATAGCCGCCGGGCGTGATCAAATGACGAAACGGTGCCTGTGCGGTGATGGCCTCGACCGCCGAGATCAGTTCGTGCTGCTGCGGCCGCACGAAGCCGCGCAGCAGCACGGCGCCATCCGCGAGCGGCTCTCGCGACGGCCCCACGGCGCCCAGGCTTTCGAACAGATCCGTCACCAAGTCCTACTTCGCATCATGAAAGATCACGCCGACCGTATGTCGCCGGCCGGACCGGAGCCGGCTGACGCCGTGGCGCATATTGACACGATAGGCGCCGCGCGTCCCCTGCACCGGGCGGACATGCACAGCGAAGGCGACGGCGTCGCCTTGGCCCAGCGGCACCACCTCGGCGCGCGACTGCATGCGTGGCCGCTGCTCCGTCAGCACGAACTCACCGCCCTCGAAATCCCGGCCCGGCTCGGAGAGCAGGATCGCGACCTGGATCGGAAACACGTGCTCGCCGTAGAGATCCTGATGCAGGCAGTTGTAGTCGCCGGCCTCGTATTGCAGCAGCAGCGGCGTCGGCCGGGTCTGGCCCGCCTTGTGACAGCGCTGCAGGAACGCATCGTGGTCGCTGGGATAGGAGATGTCGATGCCCATCGCCCGGTTCCAGCGATTGGCAATGGCGGCAAGCTGCGCATAGAGACGCGGACGCAACTGCGCGATCGGGTCGGGCAGCGGATAGTTGAAATATTTGTACTCGCCGCGACCAAAACCGTGCCGCGCCATCACCACGCGGCTGCGGAAATGGGCATCGTCGGGATAGAGCGCGCCCAGCGCACGGCACTCGTCTGGCGACAACAGGTTCTTCAGGATCGCGCAGCCCTGCCCGTCCAGCTCCCCTGCGATCTGCGCCCAATCGAGGGCATTGACGCGGGAGGTGATATCGGATGGAACAGATGTGGCTGTCTTTGCTACGGCTTTCATAGCCACAATATCGTATCGCTGGGCACGCAGCGCCACCCGATTCCGGCGATGTGATGGTTTGAGATCGCCTCCCTTGTCATTGCGAGGAGCGAAGCGACGAAGCAATCCAAATCGTTATCGTGGTCTCTGTATTGCTTCGCTTCGCTCGCAATGACGACCCTAGCGGCAGAGCGTCACCGTCAGCTCCGGATCACGCCCTCGACGCCGGCCGCGACCTCGAACAGTTTGCGGTCGTTGCCGCCGGACTGCGCCAGCATCAGGCCGACCGGGATCTCGCCCGCGCGGTGCGCCGGCAGCGAGATCGCGCAGCCGTCGATATTGTTGATCATCGAGGGGTTGCGGAGCGCGCGCAGGTTCTCGCGGGTAAAGGCATCATCCGCAGCGAGATCGCTGATCTTCGGCGGCGTGTTGGCGGTGGTCGGCAGCACCAGCGCATCATAGGGCGCGATGCGCGCAGCCGCGCGCGCGATCAGCGAGGGCCGCGCGGCGACGGTCTCGATATAGTCGGCTGCGGAAATGCTCGCACCGCGCATGATCCGCGCCGCCACGCGAGGGTCGTACACGTCACCCTTGCTGGTGATGAGATAGCGATGCCAAGCGTAGGCCTCCGCCGGAGAGAAGCCACCCTTCGCATTCATGACGCCGACGTCGAAGAATTCCGGCATTTCGATGCGCTCGATCAGCGCGCCATGCTTCGCCAGGATCTCCAGAGCACGCTCGAAGGTCTTCGCGACAGCGTCGTCGAGATCGTCGAGCACCACCGTGGTCGGCACCGCGAGCCGCAGGCCCTTGACTGGACGCGGCACGAGCGCAGTGATCGGCTCGTCCGCCAGCACCGCGTCGAGGATGGCGCAGCATGCGACGCTGTTGGCGAGCGGGCCAAAGCTGTCGAGCGACGAGGACAGCGGTATGCCGCCGTCGAGTGGCACGCGCGACTGCGTCGGCTTGTAGCCGACGATACCATTGAAGGCCGCCGGAATCCGGCAGGAGCCGCCGGTGTCGGTGCCGAGCGCGCCATAGGCCATGCGGTCGGCGACCGAGACGCCTGCCCCCGACGACGAGCCGCCGGGGACATAGCCCACCTCGCGCTTGTAGACGCTCTTCGGGGTACCGTAATGCGGGTTGATGCCGATGCCGGAATAGGCGAACTCGGTCATGTTGGTGCGGCCGATCACGACGAAGCCGGCCCGCCGCAGCCGCGCTACGGCAGTCGCGTCTGTCTCGGCCGGGACGGAATCCTCCAGCGCACGGGAGCCGGCGCGCGTCACCTGCCCCTTGATGTCGAACAGGTCCTTGATCGACACTGGAATGCCGGCGAAGCGCGATGGCGCAGCGTTGGCCCGGCGCAGCGCGTCCATGGCGTCGGCGGCGGCCAGCGCGGCGTCACGATCGACATGGATGAAGACGCGCTGGCCTTCGCCGGCAGGATCGGCAATCCGCCCCAGGCAGTCCTCGACCAGCTTGCGGGCCGTGGTGCGGCCGGCGGCGAGATCATCGGCCAATGAGGCAAGGGTCGGATGTGCTGCGGTCATGGTGTCCACTCGTGCTTCGTTCGCGGCCGGAACCGTTACGATCCCAGCCATACCGGACGGCCTCGCCGGCGACAATGCCGCTGCGGGAGACCCTGACCTGCGCGTTACTTCAACCCGAAATAGGCCTTCCGCAACGCCTCGTTGTCGGACATCTCAGCCACCGTGCCGGAGAAGCGGATGCGGCCGCCCTCGAGCACGAACACCCGGGTTGCGACCTCGAGGAAGCCGATGTTCTGCTCCGCAACGAGCAGCGCAATGCCCTTGCCTTGAAGATCCCGCAGGATGCGGATCACTTCCTTGACGAACAGCGGCGACAGCCCGGCCGAGGGCTCGTCGAGCACCAGCAGCTTCGGCTCCGACGCCATGGCCTTGGCGAGGCCCAGCATTTTGCGTTGGCCGCCGGACAGGCTGGAGGCTGCATCCCTGCGCTTGTCACGCAGTACCGGAAACAGCCCATAGAGCTCGTTGAGACGTGAGCCGGGATTGGCATGGCCCAGCGCCTGGGCGCCGATCCGGATATTCTCCTCGATGGACAGATCCGGAAACACCGCGAGTTCGGACATGTAGGTCATGCCGCGGCGCATCCGATCGCTGGAGCGCATCCGCGTGATGTCGTCACCGCCGAGGCGAATGCTGCCCTGGCGCGCATCGATCAGTCCGACCAGCGATTTCAGGAACGTGGTCTTGCCAGCGCCGTTGGCGCCCAGCAGCAGCACGGTCTCGCCCGGCCGTACGTCGAGATCGACGCTCCACAGCACCTGCATGGTGCCGTAACCTGCATCGACACCGGAGGCCGCGAGCAGCGGCGTCGCATCAGGCTGCATGCTCGCCTCCCAAAAACACCTCGATCACCTGCGGCTGCCTGATCGCTTCGGCGAGCTTGCCCTCGAAGATCTCTTTGCCGGCGTTCATGACAATGACGCGATCGGTGATGTGCTCGATGAAGCCCATCAGATGCTCGACCACGATAATCGCCATGCCCCTGGCAGCGAGCGCCTTGATGCGCTCCGCAATCCAGTCGAGCTCGGTCGGATTGAAGCCGGCCGCGAGCTCGTCGAGCAGCAGCAATCGCGGCGAGGTCGCCAGCGCGCGCGTCAAGTCCAATAGCTTCTGCTGCGCGCTGTTGAGATCGGCGGCCGGACGATCGGCGAGCTCGATCAGTCTGTATTCCGTGAGCAGCGCATCGATCGTGGGCGCCGACGCCGCAGCTCCACCATAGGCCAGCGCCACCGCGACGTTCTCGCGCACGGTAAGCGACAAGAATGGCTTCGGCACCTGGAAGGTGCGGTTGATGCCGCGATGCACGAGCTTGTGCGACGCGGCGCCGCCGATGTCGTGGCCTTCGAATGTCACCACGCCGCCATCGGGCGCATAGAGCCCGGATGTGACGTTGATCGCCGTGGTCTTGCCGGAACCGTTCGGGCCGACCAGACCCAGGATTTCGCCGGGTACGATATGGAAGCTGAGGCCGTCGAGCGCGGTGAAACCGCCGAAGCGCTTGACGAGATTGC
>NZ_JBARGP010000034.1:0-5266 GCF_049798375.1 Bradyrhizobium sp. | reverse complement strand
CATAGGCCAGCGCCACCGCGACGTTCTCGCGCACGGTGAGCGACAAGAACGGCTTCGGCACCTGGAACGTGCGGTTGATGCCGCGATGCACGAGCTTGTGCGACGCGGCGCCGCCGATGTCGTGGCCTTCGAATGTCACCACGCCGCCATCGGGCGCATAGAGCCCGGACGTGACGTTGATCGCCGTGGTCTTGCCGGAACCGTTCGGGCCGACCAGACCCAGGATTTCGCCGGGTACGATATGGAAGCTGAGGCCGTCGAGCGCGGTGAAGCCGCCGAAGCGCTTGACCAGATTGCTGACCGTGAGAATGGAGTTAGGGGACACGCCATCCCCTCCGCGTTGCGAGCGACATCAGACCGGCCGGCAGGAACAACACCAGGCCCATGATCAGAAGACCATAGATCAGCTGAAAATATTGCGGCGTGGTGAAGCCAATCAGATTGTAGATGCCATAGAGGATGATCACTCCGACGATCGGTCCGAGAATGGTGGCGACGCCGCCGAATAGCGCGAACACGATGGCGAAGATCGAGAAATCACCGGAGAACACGTTGTCAGGATAGAACACCGAGACGTACCAGGCATAGACGCCGCCGGCGAGGCCGGCGACCAGCGCCGAGGCAAGCCAGGCGATGACGCGCATCTTGACGACGTTGACGCCGGCCATCGACGCGCTCACCGCATCCTCGCGCGTCGCCTGCAAAGCGAGGCCGAAGCTGGAATTGCGCAGGTACACCACGCCGCCGAGCGTCAAGGCCAACACCACGAGCGCAGCATCATAGGCGAAGGTCGGATTGAAGGTGCCGGTCAGCGACACGCCGTACGGTCCCTTGGTGATGCCCTCCAGCGCCGGATTGGCGACGAAGTGCAGCACCGCAAGCGAGGCCGCAAGGTTGGCGATCGCGAAATAGGCGCCGGTCAGCCGTAGCAGCGGCGTCAGTAATAGCCCAAGCGCAACACCGACCAGGCCACCCACCAGCACGGCCAGCGCGGCTGGCGTCTGGAAATGCATCACCATGATCGCAAAGCCGTAGGCGCCGGCGCCGAAGAAGCCGACATAACCGAACGGCAGATAGCCGGTGAAGCCGTAGATGATGTTCACGCCCTGCGCGAGGATCAGGAAGATCACGAAATTGAACAGCAGAAGATGGTTCTGGTACACGCCGGGCAGCACCGCGAAGACAATGACCAGCGGCAGCAGGATGAACAGCGTATGCTGAAGACTTTTAGGCAACGCGCACCCGCCTTCCGAGCAGGCCGCTCGGGCGCAACAACAGGATGAGAATCAGCAACACATAGGGCAGCAGGTCGGCCCATGAACTCAGATAAGTCTGCACCAGCATGTAGCAGACACCGTAGACGACGCCGCCGAGCGCCGTCCCTAAGGGGTTGCCGAGCGAGCCCAGCACGACGATCGCAAACGACGTCACGGTGGCATCGGCGCCAAAGGCCGGCGTGACCGATCCGAACATGAAGGGCGCGAACACGCCGGCGATGCCGGCGAGACCAAGCCCGATGCCAAACGCCGCCGCTGAGATGCGATCAACGTCGATGCCTGTGGCGAACGCCTCGTCGCGGCGCGACATCACCGCACGCGTGAGCGTGCCCAGCCGGGTGCGGTAGAGATAGACATAGACCAGCCCGATCGCGATCAGGCTGGTTGCGGCCGCGATCACCCAGGGCGCCGGAAAGCCCTGACCGAAGATCTGGATTGGACCGCCGCGGCCGGCGGTGCCGCCGAACCATTTGACCTTGATGGTCGTGAACACAGTTCCGAGCAGCCGGCTCTGGATCGAGCGCTCGCTGGTGCCGGCGAAGATCGTGGTGATGGCTTCGATCACCTGCGACAGGCCGAAGAACAGGATGATCGAGAGCATCTCGGGATTGGTCGAGCCCTGCAGCCGCGGCACCAGCACCCAGTACAGCAGCATGCCCGCAATCAGGAACACGATGAAGGCGAGCGGCACCGCAAACAGTGGATCGATGCCGGCCATCGCCACGACGCCGAATGCGATGAACGCGCCCAGCATGATGATGTCGCCATGCGCAAGATTGACGATGCGCATGACGCCGAACACGAGATTGAGGCCGATACCGACCAGGCTGAAATAGAGGCCGAACAGAACGCCGGCCACCAGCGCATAAACTAGCATCTCGCCCCGCCCCGGCGTCCTCGTTTCAGCTCCCGCAAGATCATGGCGCCGGATAGACCGGCTTGCCGGTGGCGGTCTCGTGCGGATAGATCGAGGTGAAGTGGATGTGGCCGTCCTTCTCCGAGAGCTGTCCGAGCGGCGTCAGTTCGCCGATCTGGCCGCCCATCTCGTCGAGCGCAAAAGTGCCGTCGAGCGTCTTGAGCTGGTTGGAGAGCGAGAACGTGGCGCGGCGCAGCTCCATCTGGTCGAGCGAGGTCGCAACCGACAGCGTCTTCTCGATGACGAGCGCGGTGGTGTAGCCGGCGACCGCGTTGAAGCCGAACTCGACCTTGCCGTCGGAGTATTTCTTGTTCCAGGCGGCGCGATAGTCCTTCATCGTCATGCCGAAATTGACGGGGTAGTCGAGCTCGGACGGCGGCACATAGGTCCAGATGTGCTCCAGCCCCTTGGCACCGACGTTCTTCTCCAGCAGCTCGGTCTCGAGCCCGGCATAGATCGCGAACAGCATCTTGAAATTGACGCCAACGTCCTGGACGTTGCGCAGGAACGCGATGTCGTTCGGCGCGTAGCCGAAATGGATCACCGCATCCGGATTGGTGTTGGCGATGTTGTTGATGATGACGGTGTAGTTGGTGGTCTCGGTCGGCACGCCCTGGTCGTAGACGATCTCGATCGGCGCGCCGGAGTCCTTGACGAACTTGCGAAAGGCGTTGGCCTGCGTGCCGGTGAACTCGTTGGTGGCGTAGAGGATCGCCACCTTCTTGATACCAAGGCCCGGTCCGTCATGGGTGATGAAATCGGCGACCGGCTTCGGCCACACCGTCGAGACCGGGTCGGCCATCAGCGCGATGTAGGGATTGTCCTTGGAGAAGAAGCTCGCGCCGGTTCCGGTCTGATCGAACAGGAACATCTTGTGGTCGCGCGCGATCGCGACAGCAGGCGCCGTCAGTACCGAGCCGGAATCGGCGACCAACAGGTCGACCTTGTCCTGGGTGACGAGCTGATTGTACAGCGTCGAGGCGGTCGCCGTGTTGCTCTGATCGTCATAGGAGATGAGCTTGACCGGCAGCTTCTTGTCGAAGGCCTTCACATAGACGCCGCCGTCGGCGTTCTTCTGGTCGACCCAGAGCTTCAGCGCGCTGTAGACGGGCATGGAAATCGAGGCGTAGCGGCCGGATGACGCGTAGAGCGTGCCGATCTTGATCTCGGCTGGCGCATCTGCGGCAAACGCCGCCCCGGCAAAAGCCAGACTTGCGGCCAGTGCCGCACCCGTCATCTTCAACATACGTTTCTTCTCCCGCTCGTTTATTTTCGTCCGGCGGCAATCTACCGCGATGTTGCGGGGACACAAGCGGTCCCGGCCTCATTCATTGGACGCATGCCGGAATAGGCGGCATGCGCGCGAGTTGATGGACCGTTGACGCCGAATAGTCAAATGTCGCATCACCCTAACAAAGCAGCGGGCCGATCGAGCCCGTCTCCGGGAGGATGATACCGAGATGGCAGAGCCGGCCCGCGCAAAACCGAAACCGACACCCGAGACGCAGCATTTCTGGGACGGCACCCAGGCCGGCGAGTTACGGCTGCAACGCTGCGACTCTTGCGCGCATGTCTACTTCCCGCCGCGTCCGTTCTGCCCGTCCTGCGCGAGCCGCAAGGTCAGCGTGTTCAATGCCTCTGGCCGCGGCACGCTTTACAGTTATGTCATCAATCATCGCCCCGCAGCGCCAGGCTTCACGCCGCCTTACGCAATCGCAGTGGTTGCGCTCGACGAGGGTCCGCGCATGATGGGCAACATCGTCGACTGCCCGCAGACACCGGAGGCGCTCGAACTCGATATGAAGCTCGAGGTCACCTTCCAGGCGCTCGACGACAAGATCACCCTGCCCGTGTTCCGTCCGGCCAAGGGGTAGACCATGCGCAGAAACCAAGTTGCAGTCGTCGGCGCGGCCGAGACCACCGAACTCGGAATCATCCCCAACATGTCGCAGATCCAGTTGCACGCGGATGCGGCGCTGAATGCGATCGCGGATGCCGGACTGAAGCTGTCCGACATCGACGGCTTCGCTACCGCGGTCGAGACGCCGCAGCAGATGTGTCATTATCTCGGTATCACGCCGACCTGGGTCGACGGTACCTCGGTCGGCGGCTGCTCGTTCATGCTGCACGTCCGCCATGCCGCGGCGGCGATCGAGGCCGGGCTGTGCAAGACCGTGCTGATCACGCATGCCGAGAGCGGCAAGTCGATGATCGGCAAGGCGCCGCGTTCAATCCCGGCCGACAGCCTGCAGGGCCAGTTCGAGGCGCCGTTCGGCGTTTACGGGCCGCCCAGCATGTTTCCGATTCCGGTGCTGCGCTACATGAAGACTTACGGCATCACCCATGAGCAGCTTGCCATGGTCGCGGTGGTGCAGCGAGAATGGGCGGCGAAGAACCCGCGCGCCACCATGAAGGATCCGATCACGGTCGACGACGTGCTCAACTCGCGCATGATCGCCTACCCGCTCCGCCTGCTGCAATGCTGCCTCGTCACCGACGGCGGCGGCGCGCTGATCCTGACCTCGGCCGACCGCGCCAAGGATTTTCCGCGCAAGCCCGTCTACATTCTCGGCACCGGCGAGAGCGTGGAGACACCGATGGTCAGCCAGATGGAAACCTTCACCTCCTCGCGCGCCTTCAAGGTCGCGGGTCCTCTCGCCTTCAAGGAGGCCGGCATCACCCACGGGGATGTCGACCATCTGATGATCTACGATGCGTTCGCGCACCTACCGCTGTTCGGGCTCGGCGATCTCGGCTTCATGCCGCATGAGGAAACCGGCAAGTTCATCGCCGACGGCAACACACGGCCGGGCGGCAAGCTGCCGCTCAACACCAATGGCGGCGGCCTCTCCTACATGCATTCAGGCATGTACGGCATGTACGCGCTGCAGGAGAGCGTGCGTCAGATGCGCGGCATCGCGCCAGCGCAGGTGCCGAACGCGAAGATCTCGGTATGCCATGGCGTCGGCGGCATGTTCGCGGCGTCCGGCACGATCATTTTTACGAACGAAAGATAACAGCACTCGTCATTCCGCGGCCGGTCTCTCCTCTCCCTCTCCCCGTTCTTACGGGG
>NZ_JBARGP010000033.1:0-3232 GCF_049798375.1 Bradyrhizobium sp. | reverse complement strand
ACCGAGGTGAGAATGTTGCGGTCGTCGTCGACCAAGGCGATTGTGGGCATGTGCCTGCTTTCAGAGTCTGGTTAGCTGAAACGGCGAGCAATCCAGCTATACGCCGCATACATGGGCTTCGAACGCGGTCAACGGAGCAATGCAAGCTGGGCTGAAGTGTGACCGAGTTCCGCTAAACGCATGGCGAAGTCGTGCGCCACCTTCCATCAGAGTGCCGGTTTAGCCGAAAAAAGGCCTTCGTTGCAACAGGATACGGTTATGGCCGGCCTTGATGTCTGCATGGTATCGCCGCGGAATCGCTGTAATGACCAATCCGAAGCTCCACCGGAGACAATAACTTGGCTAATGTTTCCCGGCTCGCGCATCTTCGCTCGGGGCACCGCCGAGGAACGCAGCGAACAGGGCGCCGGACACACTGGGTATCACTATGCAACCGACTTCCGATTTCAATCCTTCTCGATTGGCCCGCTCGCTGCTCCGGCGCAGCCGCCAGGGCGCGCTGGCCACGCTGATGCCTGGCTCGGGAGATCCCTATTGCTCGCTGGTGAATCTCGCTGCCGATGCGGATGGTTCGCCGATTCTGCTGATTTCACGACTTGCCGTGCACACCAAGAATGTTCTGGCCGATCACAGGGTGTCGCTGATGCTGGATGAGCGTGCGCCGGGCGACCCGCTCGAAGGCGCGCGAATCATGCTGTCGGGACGGGCGGAGCAGGTGGCCGCAGCTGACAAGAACAGGCTGAGGTCGCGATATCTGAATGCCCATCCGCCGGCAGCCGGCTACATCGATTTTTCGGACTTTTCGTTGTTCCTGATCCGGCCCTGCGGCACGCATCTGGTAGCGGGATTTGGGCGCATCGTCGATCTCACGCCGGCGCAGATCCTGACCGATATTTCCGATGCCGCCGCGCTGCTGGAGGCCGAGCAGGGCGCCGTCGACCACATGAATGAAGATCATCGCGATGCACTCCGGCTCTACGCGACCACGCTGCTCGGCGCCGAGGCCGCCGACTGGCGCTGCACCGGCTGCGATCCCGACGGGCTCGACATGATGGCGGATGGCAAGACCTTGCGGCTGGATTTTCCGCAGCGCGTCACCTCGCCGGGAGGCTTGCGCAAGATGCTGGTGCGGCTCGCCGAGGAGGCACGGGCGAAGGCCTGATATCTGGTCTGGGTAATGCTGCAGCGCGGCAGGGTGCGTTGGTATGCGCGGCGACTCATTGTCGCTGCTGCCTGCAACGCGGTAACCAGATGTGCCAAATTGAGCGCCGATTGCGCAGTCAACCAATTCGCGCGGATCGTCTTGGCAAGACGAACGTTGATCAGTAATAGGTCGAGGACCGGGCTTTTTACGGGCAAGCGTAACGGTATGACGGTCACCGCGAAACGGGCGCAAAGCGGCATTCGTCCGCTCGTCTCACGCGGTCTCTGAGGAGGGATTTTCGTGCAAGAGACGGGTCTACGCAACGGCGCCTTCGGCGCCGACAAATTCGGCTTAAAGAATCTGAAGCAGGTGCATTGGAATCTCGGCGCGCCTCAGCTCTATCAGTACTCGCTTGCCGCGGGTGAGGCCGTGCTGTCGGCAGACGGTGCATTGTGCGCAGATACCGGCGAGTTCACCGGCCGCAGCCCGAAGGACAAGTTCACGGTGCGCGATGCCAGCACCGACAAGAAGATGTGGTGGGCGGGCAATCAGTCGATCACGGCGGAGCAGTTTGAGCTGCTGTATCAGGACTTCCTGAAGCACGCCGAGGGCAAGCGGCTGTTTGCGCAGGATCTCTACGGGGGCGCCGATCCGAGCTTCCGCATCAGGACCCGCGTCTTCACCGAGCTCGCCTGGCACTCCCTGTTCATCCGCACGCTGCTGATCCGCCCCGAGCGTAACGAGCTCGACGCCTTCGTGCCGGAGCTCACCATCATCGACATGCCGAGCTTCCGCGCCGATCCTAAACGTCACGGCGTGCGCTCGGAGAACGTCGTGGCCATCGATTTCGCCCGCAAGATCGTCCTGATCGGCGGGTCTTATTATGCCGGCGAGATGAAGAAGAGCGTGTTCACCACGCTGAACTACTATCTGCCTGAGAAGGGCGTCATGCCGATGCATTGCTCGGCCAATGTCGGCCCCAACGGCGACACCGCGGTTTTCTTCGGCCTGTCCGGTACCGGCAAGACCACGCTGTCGGCCGATCCGAAGCGCACCTTGATCGGCGACGACGAGCATGGCTGGGGCGGTGACGGCGTCTTCAATTTCGAAGGCGGCTGCTATGCCAAATGCATCAAGCTGTCGAGCGAAGCCGAGCCGGAGATCTATGCGGCCTCCAACCGCTTCGGCGCGGTGCTGGAGAACGTGGTGCTCGATGATGACACCCACGTCCCCGACTTCGACAATGGCTCCAAGACCGAGAACACGCGCTCGGCCTATCCGCTCGACTACATCCCGAACGCCTCGCGCAGTGGCCGCGCGCCGCATCCGAAGAACGTGGTGATGCTGGCCGCCGACGCCTTCGGCGTGCTGCCGCCGATCGCAAAGCTCACGCCGGCACAGGCGATGTATCATTTCCTGTCCGGCTACACCGCGAAGGTCGCCGGCACCGAACGCGGCCTCGGCAACGAGCCGCAGCCGGAATTCTCCACCTGCTTCGGTTCGCCGTTCCTGCCGCTCGATCCGAGCGTTTACGGCAAGATGCTGCGTGATCTGATTGCCGAACACAACGTCGATTGCTGGCTGGTCAACACCGGCTGGACCGGCGGCAAGTATGGCACAGGCTCGCGCATGCCGATCAAGGTGACGCGCGCGCTGCTCACCGCTGCGCTCGATGGCTCCTTGCGCAACGTCGAATTCCGCACCGATAAATATTTCGGCTTCGCGGTGCCGACTGCGCTGCCGGGCGTGCCGAGCGAGATCCTCAATCCGGTCAACACCTGGAAGGACAAGGCCGAGTTCGACAAGACCGCGCGGGCGCTGGTCGGCATGTTCCAGAAGAACTTTGCCAAGTTCGAAGCCCAGGTCGACGCCGAGGTTCGCGCCGCAGCGCCGGATCTCAAGCTGGCGGCGGAATAACCGCCACATCACAACTGTCGTCCCGGCCTCAGCGCCGGGACTCATACTCCGCGGCCGTTATTCGTGGCACCCTTGCCACGACCGGCCTTCACAACTTGAAGGTCGGTGGCTATGGATCCCGGCGCTCGCCGGGATGATGCCGATTGTGTAGAGCCAGCTTGGCCTCACACG
>NZ_JBARGP010000032.1:0-4863 GCF_049798375.1 Bradyrhizobium sp. | reverse complement strand
GCACGATGCCTTCGAAGTGGAAGGTCTCGGGATCGAACGGAATCAGGCCGAGATAGCAGGCGAGCCCGACCACGCCGCCGCCGATCGCGTAAGCCAGCACGCTGCGAATCGAAAAGGTCTCGGTGATCAGCGCGATCAGGAGTGCGGGCATCAGCGCGAAGCCGGACACGAAGATGAAGCCAAACCCGACGACGACGTTGAGCGCGCCCTGATCGATCGGCCCATCGCCGAGATCCGAGAATTCCGGGAACAGGATCGCGATCACCACGATCAGGCCGGCGACGAAGCAGGCGGCGGCAAAACCGAACACGATCGCGAACAGACGGCCGATCAGCGCCATGGCAGGAAACCATCCTCGTCATCGCGAGCAGCGTCAGCGACGAAGCGATCCAGTGTCACGCTCAAAGTACTGGATTGCTTCGTTGACGCTCGCAATGACGGAAGCGGGAGCACGTATCAATCCGTCATTGCCATGGCGCGCAGCGCCTGGCGCTCGCGGGCTGACAATTTCTCAGTCTCCGACTTCAACTGGCCACAGGCGGCGAGGATGTCGCGTCCGCGCGGCGTGCGCACCGGCGAGGAATAACCGGCGTTGAAGACGTATTCGGAGAATTTCTCGATCTGCTCCCAGTCCGAGCATTCATAGGCCGTGCCCGGCCATGGATTGAACGGGATCAGATTGATCTTGGCGGGAATGCCCTTGAGCAGCTTCACCAGCAGCCTGGCGTCGTCGAGCGAATCGTTGACGCCCTTGAGCATCACATATTCGAAGGTGATGCGCCGCGCATTGGAGGCGCCGGGATAGTCGCGGCAGGCCTGCAGCAGCTCGGCAATCGGATATTTGCGGTTCAGCGGCACCAGCTCATTGCGCAGCTCGTCGCGCACCGCGTGCAGCGAGATCGCCAGCATCACGCCGATCTCCTCGCCGGCGCGGACGATGTTCGGCACCACGCCAGAGGTCGACAGCGTGACACGGCGGCGGGAGATGCCGATGCCTTCATTGTCGGTGACGATCGCCAGCGCCTCGCGCACCGCGTCGAAATTGTAGAGCGGCTCGCCCATGCCCATCATCACGACGTTGGTGACGAGCCGGTTGCCGAGCGGCGTCTCGCGATCGGCCCAGTCGTTGAGGCGATCGCGTGCCACCATGACCTGGCCGACGATCTCGCCGGCAGTGAGGTTGCGCACCAGCCGCTGGGTGCCGGTGTGGCAGAATGAGCAATTCAGGGTGCAGCCGACCTGCGAGGAGACACACAGCGTGCCGCGGTCGGTTTCGGGAATGTAGACGCACTCGACCTCATGCGCCTTCTGCATGACGTCGCCGCTCGGCAACCGCAGTAGCCATTTGCGGGTGCCGTCGTTGGAGATCTGCTCGGCGACGACCTCCGGCCGATCGACCGTGAAGCGCTCCGCGAGCCCAGTACGTGTCTCCTTGGAGACCGAACTCATGTCATCGAAGCTGCGCGCGCCGCGGAAGTAGATCCAGTGCCAGAGCTGCTGCACGCGCATCTTCTGCTGCCGCTCGGGCACGCCGATCTCGCTGAGCCTGGCGGCTAATTCTTCGCGCGACAGCCCGATCAGCGACGGCCGGGCCGGCGGCACGTAGGTTTCGAGCGGGGTCTTTTCGAGGGGCGCGGTGGCCTGGCGCAGCTCGGCGGTCGACGACATCTGGGTAACCTGGTGATCTCGGGTGCCGATCGGCCGCAGCGGCCGAAGGCTTCGAGCTGCGTTATATAGCAATTCAGGCCGCAATTGCGACGGGAACGGGTGGGAAATGGCATCTGGTTAAAGCCGGCAATCTTACCGTCGGCCTTCTATCGTTTGCCGTCTTATCGCTTGCATTCCTGCGTCACGCGGTCGAGCGCCTGCGACAGGCCCTTGAGCGAAAAGGTATCGGTAGTCTCGGTGCCCTTGGCGGAGACGCCCTTGACCACCGCGTCCGGCGCCCGGCGCATCGCCTCCACCATCCGCTCCTCCTCGGCCGCGTTCTTGATCCAGAGCCCGTCGCCTTGCGTGTACATCGCATAAACAGCGCCGCCGACCTCGAGCGTCGATTCCGAGCCGGGCTTCAGCGCGTAGCCGATCATGATCGAGACTTCGTTGACCACTTTTTCGGATGGCCGGGTCGAGACGAAGGCATAGGCCGGGTCGCGCGGACGGTTCGGCGGATTGGATTTCGACGAACTCGGCTTGGCCAGCGCGAAGCAGACCTTCTTGCCCCCGGGCGTCGCCGTGTAGGCACCCCAACCGCCGAACTGACCGATCAGGGTCGGCTCGGCGCCGCCGACACTCGGCACCGCAGACTTGGTCTCTGCTTTGGGCGCTGCTTTCGGCGCAGCCGCCTTGGAAGCGGACGTATTGGGCGCTTTCGGTGCCGCGCTTTGCCCTGCTGCGAGGCTCGGAACCCCGACCACCAGCCCGCCGATCGCCAGCGCTGTCAGTAACCGCCGAAACATATCAGATACAAATCCCCCGCGGCTTGATTCTACCAATATTGTGACTGGAAGATGGCTCGGAACCCAGGCCGGTGCGCCGGATGGGGAATAACCGCTAAACCACATTCTTGCAAAGGCGGTTGAGCTACAGGCGGAACCAGTTCGCGCAGGCGCGGCGAGTCGTCGCCATCAATCGCGCGCCATGGATCGCACTATGGCTCGCATGTGTCATGAACGCACGGCCCCTTCATGCAGACATTGCGCCGATGGCGAGCGACACGCCAACGCGCCTTTCGAGATGCGGCATTTGCTTGACTTCGCTCCGACAATCGCCGCGGCTCAAGTCGATTGTCGCGCCCGCGTAAATCCGGCATGAAGCTTTTCGGTTCCGCGCCGGTGCGGCGGATTTGACATTTGTCAGAGCCGGACACGCGCGATCAACAAAGCAAGCCCATCAACAAAGCAAGCCTCTCGGGAGCGTCCATGAAAGCCATTATCTGCTCGCAATATTGCCAGCCCGACGATCTCGTCTATGCCGACATGCCCGATCCGGTGGCTGGCCCCGGTGAAGCCGTGATCGCGATCAAGGCGGCCGCGCTGAACTTCTTCGACATCCTGATGATCCAGGGCAAGTATCAGATCAAGCCGCCCTTCCCGTTCTCGCCGGGCGCGGAGGTTTCAGGCGTGATCGAGAGCATCGGCGACCGCGTCACGGACCTGAAGGTCGGCGACCGCGTCGTCGCCTCCTGCGGCCACAACGGCGCGCGCGAGAAGATCGCGCTGCCGGCCGCCTCGATTGTAAAGATTCCCGACAATCTCGATTTCGATCGCGCGGCCGGTATCATCATCATCTACGGCACCGCGCTGCATGCGCTGGAGGATCGCGCGAGTCCGAAGCCGGGCGAGACGCTGGCCGTGCTGGGTGCCGCCGGCGGCACCGGCCTTGCGGCCTGCGAGCTCGGCAAGCTGATGGGACTAAAGGTGATCGCCTGCGCCTCGTCGGACGAGAAGCTGGCGTTTGCCAAGGCCCATGGCGCGGAGCTGACGCTGAACTACGCGACGGAAGATCTGAAGGAAGGGCTGCGCCGTCTCACCGGCGGCAAGGGCGCCGACATCATCTTCGATCCGGTCGGCGGCAGCTATGCCGAGGCCGCGCTGCGCGCGATCGCCTGGGAAGGCCGCTTCCTGGTGATCGGCTTCGCCGCCGGCGACATTCCGAAGATGCCGCTCAATCTCGCGCTGCTGAAGGGCTGCGACATCCGCGGCGTGTTCTGGGGCGCCTGGACGCGGCTCAATCCGGCAAAGAACCGCGCCAATCTCGAGAAGCTCGTGCAGTGGACTGCCGAGGGCAAGATCTCCTCGCATGTCGATCGCACCTTCCCGCTGGCACAGACGGCAGAAGCACTCAAGGTGCTTGCGGGCCGCCAAGCGATGGGCAAGGTCATCCTGCATCCCTGAGCAATATGGCAACGCGGTGCGGACGGCGGGAGTTGCCATCCGCACGGCGTCGGCAACGAAATCGTCACAAAACACCTAACGACGATCGATAGTCCTGTGTGCTCACAAGCAATGGTTGCGATCCATCGATGCGCGCGGGCCACAGGCGCCGCCGATTCCGCGAGCTCCACGATCAAATATCTTAAAAATTCGTAAAACGCGCGATTTTTAGTTAATACAACCAAGCCAAATTGTGGCACGGTTAATTATCCATCTTAGTAATTGTTACTTAAGAGATTTAGACTTTCAGCGCGGCACGGTTTACAGGTCTACGCCGCAATCTGAGCAAAATATATCCAGATTCGCGCCTGCTATCGTCCACTTTTGGGCCGATTCAGTTAGTCAATTACTCTTCGGGCAGTGGGTTATCTTTGCGTGCGTTGGTCCTTTAGAAGTGCGTTGGTCCTTCAAGGCCTGACCGCTGGGATACCCCGATAGTTGCGTCAGAGTTGAAGCGGGGAACATCGCCAATGGGTGAGCGGACGACCTACGGTCGATCACACGACAGAAGCAATTCACGCGATCCTGATCTCAATGCCTTCGGCGACGAGCCGACCGGATCGCGGGCACAGCAATCCTACAGGTTCGGTCGCGCCACGCGCGGCGACGAATATCCTCCCGAAGAGTCGATGCCGATGTTCCTGTCCGGCTACGACGACGAGGAAGAGCAGCATCATAACGTCCACATGCAGATGCACGAGCGGGAAGGGCTCGAGTTCGAGGAGGAGCACTGGCCGGCGCGGCCTCGCCGTGCAAGCGTGTCCTCACGCATCCTGCTCGCCGTGGTCGCAGCTGCCTCGGTGGCGGTGCTGTTTGCCCTGGTGACCTCGGATGCGACGCGCGATCTGGTGGCGACCGCCAAGGCCTCGATCATCGGGGCGACGCCCGATCCGACTGCGCCGCAGCCGACCGCGACCCAGCTTACCGCGCG
>NZ_JBARGP010000031.1:0-3961 GCF_049798375.1 Bradyrhizobium sp. | reverse complement strand
CGGCGGCTGCGCGCGCTGCCAGCGCTTCGTCGGCCGGATGGAAATGCTTGCCAGTACGGGGCTGGCCGACGCGAAGGCGCCGCCCGAACCGCCGGGGGCCTTCGCCGCAATCATGGCGGAGGTCGATCGCAGCCCGCGTCCCGCGCCGGAAAGCGAGCAGGCGGTGCGGAGCGATCCGGAGCTGGCGGAGTTGCCCGAACCCTTGCAGGGCCTCCAGATCGGCCGATCGCGATGGGTGGCGCCGGGCCTCACCACACGGCCGATCCTGCTCACGCCCAACGGCAAACGCCGCGCCTTCCTGCTGCACGGCGAGCCGGGCGCGCGTCTCATTCAGCACACCCACACCGGCGACGAGCTGACCTGCGTGCTGAAAGGCAGTTACACCGATCACACCAGTCGCTTCGAAACCGGTGACCTGGATTTCTCCGATGAGGACGTCGAGCATGAGCTTGTCGTCACCGACGATGGCCCCTGCCTCTGCCTGATCGCGATGACCGGCGACCTCAAGCTCCTGGGCATGCTCGGCTGGCTGATCAGCCCGTTCATCCGGCTCTAGGGAGGTGCGAGCGCCCCGGAAAGTGCGCGGGATCTCGCACGGAGACGGTCCGCTCCCTCCCCCCGTTCTTGATGGGAAGACGGCTGGAGTGAAGGGCACACGCGCAAACAGCGCGAATATCGAAACCTGTACCCTCTCACCCTGATTGCATCTTAAGATGCAATCCGACCTCTACACCGGACGGGCACGTCCAGCGCGAGATCCAGCTCAAGGCCGAGGAGCCGAGCAACCTCGTCTTCGGCGGCGCCGACGGCAAGACCGTCTTCGTGTCGCAGCGGCAGAACGGCTTCATCGAATCCTTCCGAACCGACGTCGAAGGGCGCGAGCATTGCCTGCAGGAAGGTCGCTGCTGATGCCGGTGGCTCATTGGATCATTATCGCATTCTGGCTGGTCTTCATTGTCTATTGGGGGCTATCGGCGCTGAGCGCCAAGCGCAGCGTGAGGGGCACCGCATGGTGGCGCCACATGGTCATCCGGCTGGCGATCGCGGCGCTCATCATGATATCGGTGCAAATCCCCGCCATTCGCCACGCCTTGCAGGCCGCGCTGAGCGAACGCACGGGCAGCCTGCTGGTGCAGGTGATCGGTGCGTCGCTGGTCGCGCTCGGCATCAGTTTTGCGATCGCAGCGCGCGTCTCAATCGGGCGCAATTGGGGCATGCCGATGTCCCGCAAGGAGGATCCGGAACTGGTGACCGGCGGCCCCTATGCTTACGTCCGGCATCCGATCTACACCAGCATTCTTACGGCGTTGCTGGGCTCGGTGATCGGGTATGGCGTGATCTGGCTGCCGCCGCTGCTGATATCGCTTGCCTATTTCATCTACAGCGCCCGCCGCGAGGAAGCGCTGATGTGCGAACAATTTCCCACGCAATATCCAGCCTATATGCAGCGCACGAAGATGCTGCTGCCGTTCGTGTTGTGACGAACTATCAGGCTTTGCTCCGTCGGCGGCCGGCCAAGCGGGCGGAGCGAGCACGAACCGGGATCCAACCACCAAACATCACTTGGCGAATGCTGGAGCTCCAGTTCGCCTCAACACACCTGCCTGTGGCTATGGGTCCTCGCGCGCGCGTGACGACGTCCTGCCTGGATAAAACGCAACAAATACTCGGGCGCAAGGCGCCGCGGGACTATAGAGCCGTGTTCTTTGAACATCGAATCAGAGCACTATTTGCCGTAATTGCGAGCGAAGCGAAGCAATCCAGAAATCTCGCTCCAGCAACAATCTGGATTGCGTCGTCGCTTCGCTCCTCGCAATGACGACGTGGAGCGCCTAGCGTCCTTCGTACACCACCGGCGCACGTTGCACGATCACCGGCGGCAACTCTCGTTGCCAGACCCGTCCGTCGTCGAACTGAATCTGCATGCCGTCAGGCGAATAGACCGCGCTCTCGTCGCGCGCGTCGATCCAGAGTCTGCGGTTCGGCGCGTTCCAGTCCGGCCAGGCCTCGAACGATTGGCCGGTTTCCGTGGTCAGGTTCACCTCGTCGCCGTTCTGGGTCACAAATGCCGGCGCACCGATCATGCCATTCCGGCACCCTTGAACGCACGTGTAAGTCCCTGTGAGGTTGACCAATGGGCGCGCCGAGGCAGACCCCGCAACGCAGGCTGCCGCGATGCCGATCATCAGCGATATACGTCTCATTTCTATCACTCCATCGCTCGAATGAGAGGAACCAGCCCCTCAAGCCCTCGGCCTGATCAAGCGTGCTTGCGCCAAATAGTTCCGGCCACATCCAGGGCCTCGCCATGACCTGGAACCGGCTTTTTCAGCGCGAAACGGGAGAGATCGCCGTCACATCATGTCACAACGGAGTGACTGCTATTTGTTGCCAAGCGATGCGCCGCGGAAGTTCGCGACTGGAGCGCCTACTCGACCAGCACGACATCGATGGCGACGCCGAGCTCCTGCCTCCGCGATCCGACGATGATGCCGTCGACCGGCAAGACGTCGGAGAATAGCGCCCCTTGCCGAGCACGATGTGATCATTCGCGATCAGGAGATCAGGTCCGATCGAAGCCGATCCAGCCAAGCGCCTCGCCGCACCACACCGAGACCCACGCATGGTCCGCGTCGGCGCCCTGCAGCCGCTGCGGCGCGAGCAAGGGCCCGAGCAGATAGCGCGAACGTAGCGCGCGAGCCAGTTGCCCCCGCGGATCCTGCTGCCAGTTCACGAAATGATTCGCAGGGCTCACTTTGAGCGAATAGTTCAGCACCGCGGTGCGCGTGTGCGGCGCCGGGCGCAGGCGAATGGTCTGCGGACCGAACTCGACAGGCCTATCATATGTGTAGTGGGTAACGTGGTGTAGCGCGACATAGATCGACACGTAATGCAATGCTCCGGCAGCAATCTTGAGCAGAACACCGGTGATCTCGTCGATCAAGCATCAACAACGGGCAGTTTTTGCCCACGTAACATGCGCATCGAGGTTTAAATCAGTGAGAGAAGACCACTTATGATTGATTATGATTGATATATCAGGAAAATTATGCTGCTGGCCACGCGGTTGCAATGATCACGGCAGGACGCGTATCAGGTCGGGCCGGCTGGTCGATCCTCCATCATCTCGTCATCTTGTCGGATGATTGACTTACGTACTACGCCCTGCCTTTAGCTGTGGATATTTCGCCCGATCAAGCACCGATATAAGCGCTCTACGTACAATGAGGGGGCTGGAAAGCTGATTTCAATCGTCCTTCCCCGATTATATGTAAACGCCAAACCCGTGCCCGGACGCCATATTGGCCTTCTGCGGCTCTGTCGCGATGACAATTAGTTACCATTTCTTCATCCGACGGGCCTAAACGATCCAGCGTCCTACCAAATCCGGTCACCGGCCCACTGGTATACCGCCGAACTTGCTACGAATGAGCCGTCTTGATACAACCAAGACGCCATATGGGACATCGAGATTGCTATATTGCGTTTCAGAGGCTAATAGCAGCCTGTCTTAGTAGGATATCACTGCGCGTGCTCCACCCCTGCGATCGCTCGATAGCCAGGACACGCGTGCTAATTACGATCCCCCATTAGAAGGAGAATCATGTGGCCAAGGCAGCAAAGAAGGCACCGAAGAAGCTCGCACGTAAGCCGTATACGTCGGCCGATATCAAGTTGTTGAAGCAGCACTCGAAATCCAAGACTCCCGTGGCCAAGATCGCCAAGGCGATGAAGCGGACCGAAGGTTCGCTGCGCCAGAAGGCCCTCGCGCTCGGCATCGGCCTCGGCCATCAGCGCTAACGATCTGCTGCTGCTGCGGCGGCCAGCCGGCCGCCCATGCTCCCGCTTCTGAAGTTCGCACCCGTCTCGCCTGAAGAGGTGCGACGCGGACTTCGGAAGCCGAGGGCCCCACATCTTCGGGGGCTCGCAAACTTGTGATTTTGATTCGCGGCACGCGTGC
>NZ_JBARGP010000030.1:0-6954 GCF_049798375.1 Bradyrhizobium sp. | reverse complement strand
GATCAAGGTCGAATGGACCACGCTGCCGGCGGTGACCGGCGTCGCCAATGCGGTCAAGCCGGATGCGCCGCAGGTCTGGCCCGACCACAAGGGCAACGTGCTGTTCGACGTCGCGATCGGCGACAAGGCCGCGACCGACGAGGCCTTCGCCAAGGCGCACGCGGTGGCCGAGATCAAAATCGTCAATCCGCGCGTGGTCGCGAGCTTCATGGAGACGCGCGCAGCCGTCTGTGAATACGACGTCAAGAACGATCATCTGACGCTCACGGCCGGTAGCCAGGGCAGCCATCGCCTGCGCGATATCCTGTGCCAGAACGTGCTGAACATCCCGGTCGAGAAGATGCGGGTGATCTGCCCTGACGTCGGCGGCGGCTTCGGCACAAAACTGTTTCCCTATCGGGAATATGCGCTGGTTGCGGTCGCCGCCAAGCGCCTGCGCAAGACGGTGCGTTGGGCGGCTGACCGCGCCGAGCATTTCGTGGGCGACGCGCAGGGGCGCGACAATCTCACCGTGGCCAGGATGGCGCTCGCCGAGGACGGCAAGTTCCTGGGCATGGATGTCGACCTGATGGGCGACATGGGCGCTTATCTTTCGACCTTCGGGCCCTACATCCCGCATGGCGGCGCCGGCATGCTGCCGGGCCTTTATGACATCCAGGCCTTCCACTGCCGCGTCCGCACCGTCTTCACCCACACCGTGCCGGTCGATGCCTATCGCGGCGCCGGGCGCCCCGAGGCGGCCTATGTGATCGAGCGGCTGGTCGATGCTTGCGCCCGCAAGCTCGACATCAGCGTGGACGCGATCCGGCGCAAGAACTTCATCGCGCCGCGCGCGCTGCCCTACAAGACCGCGACCGGCAAGATCTATGATTCCGGCGACTTCAGCGCGCATCTGAAGCGCGCGATGGAGATCGCGGACTGGAAGGAGTTTCCCAAGCGCGCCAAGGCGGCGAAGAAGCATGGCCTGGTGCGCGGCATCGGCCTTGCAAGCTATGTCGAGGTCTGCGGGGTGATGGGCGAGGAGACCGCCAATGTGCGGCTCGATCCCAATGGCGACATCACCATCCTGATCGGCACGCAATCGAGCGGGCAGGGCCACCAGACCGCCTACGCGCAGATCGTCGCCGAGCAGTTCGGCCTGCCGCCCGAGCGCATCCACGTCAAGCAGGGCGATACGGACGAGGTCAAGACCGGGCTCGGCACCGGCGGCTCGGCCTCGATTCCTTCGGGGGGCGTCAGCGTACAACGCGCCACCCACGAGCTCGGCGACAAGCTGAAGCAGATCGCAGCAGAGGCGCTGGAGGCCGGCATTGGCGATCTCGAGATCAGCGACGGCCGGGTGCGCGTTGCCGGCACCGACCGCGCGGTCAGCTTCGCCGATCTTGCCAAGAAGGCGGACGGCGATGTCTCCAAGCTCAACGGCAGCGCCACCTTCGCTAGCGCCGACGGCACCTATCCGAACGGCACCCACGTCGCCGAGGTCGAGATTGATCCGGCCACCGGCATCATCAGGGTCGTCAACTACGTCATCGTTGACGACTTCGGTGTCACGCTCAATCCGCTGCTGCTGGAAGGTCAGGTCCATGGCGGAGCGGTGCAGGGCATCGGCCAGGCGCTGATGGAGCAGGTGGTCTATTCCGCCTCCGATGCGCAGCTCGTCACCGGCAGCTTCATGGACTATGCGCTGCCGCGCGCGGCGGATGCGCCGTCCTTCACCTTCGAGACCCACAACGTGCCATGCAAGACCAATCCGATGGGCGTGAAGGGCGCCGGCGAAGCCGGTGCGATCGGCTCATGTCCGGCGGTCGTCAACGCCATCATCGAGGGGCTGTGGCGCGAATACAAGATCGACCATGTCGATATGCCGGCGACGCCGGAGCGGGTCTGGATTGCGATCCGCGAGCAGCACCGCCGCCATAGCCTCTGACTTCAGCCGCAATTCTGGAATAGTTCGAAACCGCCGGGGTTGGGACGGATGATGAATTCGGCTTGCGCTCGGTGAGCCGTGATCGTGGCAATAAGGAGCTTAGGAATGAAGCGGACTGTGGTGGCTATCGGAGCGTTGTTGCTTGGGATCGGCGCGGTGATGGCACAACAGGATCTGGTCAAGCAGGACCGGGACACCATGAAAGCCAACGCCAAGAATCTCGGCGGTGTCATGATCGCAATGGTCAAGGGCGAGAAGCCGTACGACCAAGCCGCCGTCAGCGCTGCCCTGGCGCAGCTCGACGAGACCGCCAGGAAGCTGCCGACGATGTTTCCGGAGAGCCTGAAGGGCGCCAAGTTCGATGGCGATTACAGCCCGTCGCCGAAGCTGTGGGAGGACAAGGCCGGCTTCCAGGCCAAGATCGATAGCTTCGCCAAGGTCGTTACCGAGGCCAAGGCCCAGATCAAGGACCTCGATTCGTTGAAGACGGTTGCGCCTGCGATCGGCAAGGAATGTGGCGGCTGCCACGAGACGTTCCGCGTCAAGCACGGTTGATCAGACGATCGAAGGGCGAGCGCATCGCTGCGTTCGCCCTTCGCATGTCTACCATTGGTCACGTCCCCTCAGAGGATGTGACAGCCGTACTACTTCGTCACCTGTCCGCGGATTTCGCCACCCGGATTGGCCGCGGTGTGGACGTTGACATAGTACTTGCCGGCCTCGAGATCTGCCGCCTGCGTATCGGTCAGCGTCGCGCTGCCTTCGGCCGGGCTCGACGTCGCGTTGGGAATCGCGACCGCAACGCCGCCGTTCTTGCCGGGCTCGGCGGGACCGTGGAAATGCGCCGCGGTCGCAGGCCCCGTCAACCCCGAATAGGTCAACTTCCAGGTCAGCTTCTTGCTGGCGGGATCATAGTCGATGTCGGCGGTCCCGGTGCCGCTGCTGGTGGTCGCCGGCACCTCGGACTTGCCGTCCAGGGTGGCCTTGAATTTCTCGGCGCAGGCGGGGCCTGCGCAAGCCAGCGTTGCGATAAGAACGAGGGGAACGAAGGTCGTGCTGGTCATGATTTTCTCCCAATGAACGTCAAGTAACAATTCGCTCAACCGTGAGCTCTCGGCTTTATTCCCGGGCAATCGACAGGCGTCCGCGCGAAATTGTCAGCGCCGTCGCTGCCCGGGAACGGATAGAGTGATGATTATGAATGCGGATCCTGCTGGCTTGAAATGACGGATCGGTGATGCTGCGACACTTCCTGCTTGCCTTGATCGTCCTCGTTGCTGTTGTGTTCTCGGTCTATTGGTGGCTGACCACCCCGTCATCGGCAATCGCGATGGCGGCGCATACGCCCAATCTCGCCAATGGGCAGGAGATTTTCAACGCCGGCGGATGCGCGTCCTGCCATGCGGTCCCGAAGCAGGAGGATCGCCTGAGGCTCGGCGGCGGGCTGGCGATTGGCTCGCCGTTCGGCACCTTCTATGCGCCGAACATTTCGCCCGATCCGACCGACGGCATCGGGCGCTGGAGCGAGGCCGATTTCGTCCACGCGGTGATGCGCGGCGTCTCGCCTGATGGCTCTCATTATTTCCCGGCCTTCCCTTACACCACCTATGCGCATGCCAAGCTGACCGACTTGCAGGACCTGTTCGCGTATTTGAAGACGCTGCCGCCGGTGTCGGGCGGGTCACGCGAGCACGATATACGGTTTCCGTTCAACATTCGCCGCAATATCGGGGTCTGGAAGCTGCTGTTCTTCGACGCCAAGCCGTTCGCTCCCGATCCGGCGCACTCGGCGCAGTGGAATCGCGGCGCCTATCTCGTGAACGCATTCGGCCATTGCGCCGAGTGCCACAGCCCGCGCAACGCGCTTGGCGGCATCATTGCTTCGCAACGTTTCGCCGGCGGTCCGGACCCGGAAGGCCACGGCTTCGTCCCGAATATCACCGAGAGGGGGCTATCCGACTGGAGCGAGAGCGACCTCAGCTATTTCCTCGAGACCGGCCAGACGCCGGATGGCGACTCCGCCGGCGGCTCGATGGCGGCCGTGATCCGCAACATTTCGCAACTGTCCAAGAATGATCGCGCCGCGATCACGGACTACATCAAATCGCTGCCGCCGGTGCAAGGCCCTCCGAAGCCGCCGAAAAAGTCCGACAGTTAGTCAGGCTGTATTGATCGTCTCTGATGGCGAAGGGCGCGTTAGCGCCGTCTCGAACCATGAGCTCGCGTATCTTGGTACAGGATTTTTGTACGTTCTTGGTGCTTTTGCGCGGAGCAGGGTCGCAGCACTTCTCAGAGCAAAGGAGACGCTCAGCATGAAGCTGCAATCGATCATCGGCCTGGCCGCCGCCATGGCCATTGCCACCGCAACGTCCGCCGTCGCCCGGGAGACAGCCGAAACAGTCACCCCGCAGTTCAAGCAGGCGATCACCAATATCCCCGGCAAGTCACTGATCGCCGTCGTTGTCGACTATGCGCCGGGCGGAGCATCGCCTTCGCATACCCACGCCAAATCAGCCTTCATTTTCGGCTACGTCTTGTCGGGAGAGATCGAGTCCCAGGTGAATGACGGACCGATGCGGGTCTATCGAGTCGGTGAAAGCTTCTACGAGCCGCCGGGCTCTCGCCACACCGTCAGCCGCAATGCGAGCAAGACCAAGCCTGCAAAGCTGCTCGCCGTGTTCGTCGTCGATACGGACGACAAGGAACTGACCACGCCCCTCAAATAGGTCCGCCTGATCGGGGAGCAGGAAAGCGCCTCAAAGGAGACTCAGGAATGGCAAGCAGCCGCGTCGAAAATGCGTCCGAAGGTCCCGCCCGCGGCTCCATGTTGGCTTGGCGCGTACATGAATTTGGGCCACCAGAAGCAATGATCTTGGAAAAGATTCCAAGGCCAAGCCCTGGTCGGGGCGAAGTTCTTGTCCATGTCCACGCAGCGGGAGTGGGTCCCTGGGACGGCTGGATCAGGGCCGGCAAGAGCGCATTGCCGCAGCCTCTTCCTCTCACGCTCGGCTCTGATCTATCCGGAACGATTGTCGCCCTCGGACCCGGCATTTCCGAAATGGGCATTGGCGATCAGGTGTTCGGTGTGACCAATACCCAGTTCCTTGGCGCGTATGCCGAGTACGCTGTGGCCTCGGCTGGGATGCTTGCGAAGAAACCAAGCTCGCTGAGCTATGCGGAAGCAGCTTCCGTTCCCGTCGTTGCGGTCACGGCGTGGCAAGGACTGTTCGAGCAGGCCCGCCTCGAAGCCGGCCAGACGGTGGTCATTCACGGAGCGGCGGGAAACGTCGGAGCCTACGCGGTTCAGCTTGCTCGTCGCGCTCGCCTGCGTTCGATCGCGACCGCGGGGACCAAGGATATCGAATACGTGCGGTCCCTCGGCGCCGACAAGGTGTTGGACTATCACACCCAACGCTTCGAAGATGAGGTGGAGGATGTCGATGCGGTCTTCGATCTCGTCGGAGGCGAAACCCAAGCGCGTTCGTTTCAGGTTCTTCGCCGCGGCGGCAAGCTGATCTCCGCCGTGTCCCAGCCCGATCAACAGCGCGCGAAGGACCACGGCGTTACCGCGGCTTTCTTCTTGGTGAACGTGACCAGCGAGCGGCTGCGTACAATCGGCGAACTCATTGACCGCGGCGAACTGAAAGCCTGCATAGGTGCCGTCCTTCCGCTCGCGAACGGACGAGACGCGCACATGATGTTGGAAGGTCGACGATCGGCGCCGAAAGGTAAGATCGTTCTCGACGTCGAGGCCGCGGACGAAGTCACGGCGCGCGCTTGAATTCGGCCTAGCCATGAGCGTCGCCGACGTGGAATGCGCCACCCATGCCAAGGTTTGCCCCATGTGCCGATATCGGCGTGCCGCGCAGCGGGTTAGCAGGGACCGCCGGCAGCGTGGCGCGGCTGAATGCCGCCGCTACTCAGCCAAGCCGTTCCGGTGGCGAGCTGCGAGGAGGGCACGACCACCGCCGACCTCGACTTGACGGTGACACAGGTCGGCTCAGCTACGCCAGGGCGTGTTGCGGATGCGGGTGCACGCGTTTGGCTTGCGGAACGAATGATCGGAATCTTCGATGTAATCGACGTTGACCGTGCCGAATGTCGTTTGCGGCTTCTTCAGAGCAGAACAGGTCTGAACTTTGATGAACTCATTCTTGAAATCGCCGCGCGGATAGGCCGCGATGACGGCGTCGCGTTGCTCCGGCGTGTAGTCGTCGTATCCGATCCCGACGACATCCACCAGAACACCGGCATTTGTGAGCGCGATTTCGGGTCGCATGTATTGGGGAATGCCGGGCGTGGTATGCAGCGCGATCGCTTCCCAGACCAGATCCGCTTTGAGGTCGGCGATGCCATGGCTTCGGAGGAATTCGCGCGCCGCGTCGGCGCTGTCAACCTCGAACCGCTTTGTATCGGTATGATAAGCCTCGATAAGCCCCAAATCGTGAAACAGCGCTGCGACGTAGAGCAATTCGGAATCGAATTTCAGATTTTGCCGGACGCCCTTCATCGCGCCGAACACGAAGACGCGGACGGAGTGGTTGAACAGCATTTCGGTTTCGTGCTGCCGCACCAGCTCGGCGGCTTCGCGCGCGATCTTGCTATCGGGAATCTTGATGTCGGAAAAAACGCCGGTCATGGTCCAACTCCTGTCTCCGTGCTGCGATCTTCCCTGCGGGCGTAGATGCCTCGGAGTGCCATTGAGCGAATAGGTGCGTTCAGTCCTGGTCATAAAACAGTACCAAGATTGCCGAACTTGGCTGTACCATCCGGAGCATGGCGGCCCTTCCCATTCATCTCGATCGTGCCAAAAAGACCCCGCTGGCTGCGCAGATCTATTGGTCGATCAGAGAGGGCGTCGAGGACGGGCGGCTCGCCTCCGGCGCGCGATTGCCCTCTTGGCGCGATCTCGCGGCTCAACTCGGGGTCTCCCGCGGCACCGTCCGTGTGGCCTACGAGCGTCTCATCGTGGAGCAATTCGCGATCGGCCTGGGGGCGGCGGGAACGCGTGTGGCGGAGCGCCCGCC
>NZ_JBARGP010000029.1:0-2579 GCF_049798375.1 Bradyrhizobium sp. | reverse complement strand
AGTTATACGGGAGGCAGCCGCTTCTTCGTTCGTCTCAGGTCGTCGTGATCGCGCTCGCGGCTGCGCTTGCCGGTTGCAGCCAGCAGAAGCCGCCGCAGGCAGCAGTCGCGGCGCCGCCGGTGACGGTGGCGCAGCCGGTCAAGCGCACGGTCACCGATTGGGATGAGTTCACCGGACGCTTTGATGCCGTCGAGGAAGTGCAGGTGCGTGCCCGGGTCGGCGGCTACGTCACCTCGGTCGAATTCCAGGACGGCGCCATCGTGCATCAGGGCGACCTGCTCTATGTGATCGATTCGCGGCCGTTCGAGGCGGTGGCCGAGCAGGCGGAGGGCCAGCTCGCGGACGCCAAGGCCAAGATCGAATTGGCGAAGCGCGAGTTCGATCGCGCCAGCACGCTGAACAAGACCGAGGCGGTGTCCGACTCCATCGTCGATCAGCGCCGTCAGGCGCTGCAATCGGCCCAGGCCGCGGCGGTGCAGGCCGAAGGCATTCAGAAGGCCGCCAAGCTCAATGTCGAGTTCACCCATGTGGTGGCGCCGATCACCGGCCGCGTCAGCCGCCATCTCGTCAGCGCCGGCAATCTCGTGCAGGGCAGCGACAACGGCACCTCGACCTTGCTGACCTCGATCGTCACGCTCGATCCGATCTACATCTATTTCGACATGGACGAGGCGACTTACCAGAAGAACTCCAGGCTCTGGTTCGAAGGCAAGCGTCCGAGCTCGCGCGACACGCCGAACCCGGTGCAAGTGACGCTGACCGGCGAAACCAAGCCGTCACGCCACGGCACCATCAACTTCCTCGACAACCGTCTGGATCTCTCGACCGGCACGCTGCGCAGCCGCGCGACGATCAAGAACACCGACCTGTCGATCCTGCCCGGCCAGTTCGGCCGCGTGCGGCTGATCGGCAGTTCGCCCTACGAGGCGCTGCTGATCCCCGATGCGGCCATCGCGACCGATCAGTCCCGCAAGATCGTGTTCGTAGTCAAGGCAGATGACACGGTGGAGGCGCACCCCGTCGTGCTCGGTCCGCTGGATGATGGCCTGCGCGTGATCCGCGAAGGCCTGAAGGCGGAGGATCGCGTCATCGTCGAGGGCATCCAGCGCGCTCGCGTTGGCGCCAAGGTCAGCCCCCACGTGGCGGCGGCAGGGAATACCAAGTCATGAATCTCGGCCGCCTCTCCGTCAATCAGCCCATCCTGGCGATGGTGCTGTCGATCGTGCTGCTGATCGTCGGCGCGATCGCCTATCCGACCCTGCCGATCTCGGAATATCCGCAGGTGGTGCCGCCGACGGTGGTCGTCACCACGACCTATCCCGGCGCCTCGGCACAGACCGTCTCCGACACCGTCGCGGCGCCGATCGAACAGGAGATCAACGGCGTCGACGACATGCTGTACATGTACAGCCAGGCGACATCGAACGGCCAGCTGAACATCACGGTGACGTTCAAGCTCGGCACCGACCTCGACAAGGCCCAGGTGCTGGTGCAGAACCGCGTCGCGATCGCGCAGCCGCGGCTTCCGGAAGAAGTGCAGCGTAACGGCGTCACCACGCGCAAGAACAGCCCCGACCTGATGATGGTCGTGTTCATGCTGTCGCCGGACGACACCTTCGACCAGACCTACATCTCGAACTACGCGCTGCTGCAGGTCCGCGACCAGTTGCTGCGGCTCGACGGCGTCGGCGACATCACCATCTTCGGCGCTCGCGACTATTCGATGCGGCTGTGGCTCGATCCCGACAAGATCGCCAATCTCGGCATGACCGCGAGCGACGTGGTCGCTGCGGTCCGCGCCCAGAATTTGCAGATCACCGGCGGCCAGCTCGCGGCGCCGCCGATCACAGACCGCGCCTTCCAGCCGAATTTGACCTTCACCGGCCGGCTCAAGGAGCCGGGCCAGTTCGAGAACATCGTCATCAAGGCAGGCAGCGACGGCCGCATTGTGCGGCTGCGCGATGTCGCGCGAATCGAGCTCGGCGCGCTGGATTTTTCCACCAACAGCTTCCTGCTGCGGAAATCCGCGGTCGCGCTGCTGGTGTTTCAGCGTCCAGGTTCGAACGCGCTGCAGACCGCCAAGCGCATCTCCGATACGATGGTCGGCCTGAAGGCCAGCATGCCGCAAGGCCTCGATTACAACATCGGCTACAATCCGACCGAGTTCATCGCGCAGTCGGTCAGCGAGCTGGTGAAGACGATCTATGAGGCGATGGCGCTGGTCGTGATCGTCGTCCTGGTGTTCCTGCAGGGTTGGCGTCCCGCGATCATCCCGATCGTTGCCATCCCGGTGTCGCTGGTCGGCACCTTTGCGGTGATGGCGGCGCTCGGCTTCTCGATCAACAATCTCACGCTGTTCGGCCTGGTGCTTGCGGTCGGCATCGTGGTGGATGATGCGATCGTCGTGGTCGAGAATGTCGAGCGGCATCTCGCGCACGGCCTGAGCCGGCGTGACGCGGCGCTCAAGACCATGGAGGAGGTCGGCGGCGCGCTGGTCTCGATTGCGCTGGTGCTGTGCGCGGTGTTCGTGCCGACCGCGTTCCTCGGCGGCATCTCCGGGCTGTTCTTCCAGCAGTTCG
>NZ_JBARGP010000028.1:0-3713 GCF_049798375.1 Bradyrhizobium sp. | reverse complement strand
GTTGCGATCTTCGTCGATGGCGGTGTCAATTTGCTGGTGGCGCTGCGCGAACTGATCGGTGACATGACGCCGAAATTCGGCTGCGGCCAGGGTGGCTGCGGCGCCTGCTCGGTGCTGATCGACGGCGAATTGCATCTGTCCTGCCTGACGCTCGCCGAGACGGTCGCGGGCCGCTCGGTCGAGACGCTCGACGGGTTGAAGGACGGGCCCAACCTGCATCCGCTGCAGCGCGCCTTTGCTGAGAATTTCGCCGCGCAATGCGGCTACTGCACGCCGGGCATGCTGATGGCCGCCAAGGCGCTGCTCGATCACAATCCGCAGCCGAGCCGCGCAGAGGTGGTGGAGGCGATCTCCGGCAATATCTGCCGCTGCACCGGCTATGAGCCGATCATCAATGCCGTGCTGGCCGCGGCCTCCGCGTCGCGCGCCCGCGCCTGAAGGACATCGCCATGCTGGAATTGCGCAAGGACATCTTCGCCGACGAGCGTGACGATAATTTAAATGAAATCGGCAAGGGCACGCAGCGTCAGGACATGCTCGGCCACGTCACTGGCGCCTCGACCTATTTCGACGATCATAAGCTGCAGGGCATGCTGAATTTGAAGGTGCTGCGCAGCGCGCATCCGCATGCCCGCATCAGGCGCATCGACACCGCCGAGGCGGAGCGCGCGCCGGGCGTGCGCCGGATCATCAAGGGCAGCGACGTGCCGCGTAATCTCAATACGCTGCTGAGCCTGATTAATTTCGGCAGGGATGACGAGCCGTCGCTGGCGGTCGACAAGGTGCGCTACAAGGGCGAGCCGATCGTGGCCGTGGTCGCCGACAGCCCGCGCGAGGCCTATGAGGCGATTGCGAAGATCCGGGTTGATTACGAGCCGCTCACCGCCGTGTTCGATGTCGAGGAGGCGCTGCGGTCCGGCGCCCCCGTCGTCAACGAGACCTATCCGAAGAACACCTTTACGTACCACGACAAATATGATCACCAGAAGCTGCGCTTCGGCGATGTCGAGCGCGGCTTTGCCGAAGCCGATCATGTGCTGGAGCAGCGCTACCAGATGTCACCGATCGAGCACGCGCCGACCGAGACCAACGGCTCGATCGCGGCACCCGACACCAATGGCCGCTATGTGGTCTACACATCGACCCAGGCGCTGTTCTTCTCTCTCGACACCTGCGCCAAGATCCTCGACGTTCCCTCCAACACCTTCCATTTCATCGGCGGCACCGTCGGCGGCGGCTTCGGCGGTAAGGTCGACACGCTGACCGAGCCGCTCGCGATCCTCGGCGCGATGCTGACCGGGCGCCCGGTGCGCTATCTCTTTGGCCGCGAGGAGGAGATGCAATACGGCCCGCCGCGCGGTGCCGAGCGCATCTACATCAAGGATGGCGTCAGGCGCGACGGCCACATCACGGCCCGCCAGGTCCGCTGCTATTTCGATAGCGGCGCCTATACGCGGCTGTCGAGCTACGCGGTGGTGAAATGCGCCGCGCATCTGCCGGGGCCGTATACGATCCCGAACGTCTATGGTGACATCTATTGCGTGTTCACCAACCGTACGCCGGCGACGGCGATGCGCGGCTTCGGCGTCACCGGCATGGATTTTGCGATCGAATGCCAGATGGACAAGCTGGCGCATCTCACCGGCATCGATCCGATGGAGTTCCGCCTCATCAATGCCTATCGCGACGGCGACATGAAGGCGCATCGGCGCGAGGCCAAGAACACCGCGCTGATCGAATGCGTGCAGGTCGCGGCCGAGAAGGCCAAGTGGCCGCTGCGCGAGGAGTTCAAGCGCATGTCATCGCGCAAGGATGGCGGCGGTATCAGAGCGGAAATTTCGCCGACGCCGCGCGAGTCCGTCGCGCCACGCGCAGCGCCGGCGCAGCAGCGCACCAGCTACGACCGCGGACTCACTGTGCCCGCACACGACCAGCGGCCGGTAGCGCCGTCGCCGCCGCCTGTTGCGCCCCCACCGCCACAACCGGCGGCACCGTCGCATGGCGCCACCCGTTTCTCCTCCGTATTCGGCACCAGGAGGCGCTGAGATGACTAGGCATCACGGACGCGGCATTGCCTCGATCAACTATCCGATCGGCATGAATCTCGGCGGCGACCCGAGCCAGGCGCTGGTGCATTCCAATCCGAGCGGCAAGTTCACGGTGGCGCTGTCGTCGATCGATCTCGGCCAGGGCATGAAGTCGGTGACGCGGCAGATCTGCGCCGAGACGCTCGGCGTTCCCGTCGAGGATGTCTATGTCGACACCGCCGATTCCGACACCGGTCCGCATTGCATGGGCTCGTTTGCTTCTCGTGGAACGCACCGTGTCGGCAACGCGGTGATGGCAGCGGCGCGCGAGGCGCGCGGCGTGATGATGGAGGCGGCCGCCGAGGAGCTGGAGGTCAATGCCACCGATCTCGAAACCGACGGCCGCGGCAACATCCACGTCAAGGGTGCGCCGCATCGCGCGATGTCGACCAAGGACGTCGCGATCGCAGCGCAGTTCAAGCAGGGGCGCACCATCTCGGGCCGTGGCATTTTCCTGGTGCCGCTGTCGGATGTCGATCCCGAGACTGGCGAGATGTCGCCGGCGACGTGTTACGCGCATGCCTGCCTGGTGGCCGAGGTCGAGGTCGATGACGAGACCGGCGAGGTCGACATGGTGCGGATGGACAGCGCTTATGAGCTCGGGCGCGCGCTCAACCCGCGGCTGGTCGAGCAGCAGCTGGTCGGCGGCGCCTGGATGGGCGTCAGCCACGCGCTCTACGAAACGCCGGAGCCGTATTATCCCAATCCCGCGCACGGCCCGCGCGACTTCGTCGAATATCTTATGCCGGGACCGGGTGACATCTGCCCGCACGACATCGCAGTGCTGGAGCGCCCCGCGGCCGACGGCCCGTTTGGCGCCAAGGGGCCGGGCGAGATGTGCGCCAATCCGGTGCTGCCGGCGGTGGCGAATGCCATCTTCAATGCGGTCGGCGTGCGCATCGATGAATTGCCGATCACGCCGGAGAAGGTGTTGCGCGCCATCAAGGCGCAGGGCGGCGCCCGGCCGCAACCGCGACGGTGAGGCGACATGGCGGTCCGCAGCAACATCGTCGGCATCGATAGTCCGGAGGCGCTGGAGCGGGCGCTGCGCTCGGCCTATTACCTCGCCGATGAGGGCCTTGCGACCGCGGCCTATCTCGGACTGGCGCTCGGCAAGCCGCTGCTGCTCGAAGGCGCGCCGGGCGTCGGCAAGACTGAGGCGGCGAAAGCGGTCGCTGCGGTGCTCGGCCGCCGCCTGATCCGGCTGCAATGCTATGAAGGCATCGACGCGTCCGCCGCGCTCTATGAGTGGAACTATCCGCGCCAGATGCTGGCGATCCGGCAGGCCGGCGAGCAGTCGATCGACATCTATGGCGAGTCTTTCCTGATCGAGCGGCCGATGCTTGCAAGCTTGCGTTCGCCTGATTCCACCGTGCTGCTGATCGACGAGATCGATCGCGCCGATCAGGAATTCGAGGCGTTCCTGCTCGAATTCCTCTCCGACTTCCAGATATCGATCCCCGAGCGCGGCACCGTGCGCGCGGCCGAGCGGCCGGTGGTGATCCTGACTTCGAACCGCACCCGCGACCTGCACGAGGCGCTGCGCCGCCGCTGCGTCTATCACTGGATCGATTATCCCACGACCGAGCGCGAGGCCCGCATCATCATGCTGCGGGCGTCCAGCGT
>NZ_JBARGP010000027.1:0-4651 GCF_049798375.1 Bradyrhizobium sp. | reverse complement strand
ATTTCCTACAATCTGCTCGGCGACGAGAAGATGGCCCGCCTCGGCGCGCTACAGAGCAAGGCCAACATGACGGTGGCCGCCGATAACGCCGTGGTGGTGGCCGATCTGCCGAAGGCGGCGGCCGCCTCGGGCCGGTCGCTCTCGGTGGTGGTCGAGTGTGATACCGGGCGCAAGCGCGCCGGTGTCGAGACGCCCGCGGAAGCCATCGCGCTCGCGCGCGAGATCGCGGCCTCGAAAGGCCTGCGCTTCGCCGGCTTCATGCTGTATCCGACCGAAAGCGGCTGGGAGGATGCGCAACGATTCTATGACGAGGCGCTGGCCGGCGTGCGCGCGCACGGGCTTGATGCGACCATGGTCTCGACCGGCGGCTCGCCGAACCTAAAGAATCTCGGCAAGCTCAAGGGCGCGACCGAGCATCGTCCGGGCACCTACATCTATAACGACCGCATGCAGGTCGCGGCCGGTGTCGCCGGTTGGGATGATTGCGCGCTCAACATCTATTCCACCGTGGTCAGCCGCGCCGCGCCCGAGCGCGGCATCCTCGATGCCGGCTCCAAGACGCTGACCACGGACACCGGTGGCCTCGACGGCCACGGCCTGATCCTGGAGCACCCGGAGGCCAAGATCGCGCGCTTCGCCGAGGAGCACGGCTTCCTCGACCTCTCCCGCAGCAACACCCGCCCGAACGTCGGCGACGTCGTGCGCATCGTGCCCAACCACGTCTGCGTCGTCGTCAACATGATGGACGAAGTGGTGATGGTGCGCGGCGACGAGATCCTGGGAACGCTGCCGGTCGCGGCACGAGGGAAGTTGCGTTAGGCCTCCGGCCTCTCCACCGTCATTGCGAGGAGCGCAAGCGACGAAGCAATCCAGACTTTCTTTCTCGCAGGATTCCTGGATTGCTTCGCTTCGCTCGCAATGACGGCGCAAGATTCGTAGGGTGGGTGGAGCGAAGCGATACCCATCCTGCCTCCTCGAAAAATGATGGGTATCGCTACGCTCAACCCATCCTACAAATTAAGCCACTTCAACACGCCCTTTCCCGCCGCGACGCCGGTCGCAAAGGAGGCCTGCAGCAAATAGCCGCCGGTCGGCGCCTCCCAATCCAGCATTTCGCCTGCGGCGAAGATGCCGGGCAGACGCTTGATCATGTAGTCGTTATCGAGCTCGTCCCATGCGATGCCGCCGGCGGTCGAGATCGCGCGGGCGAGGCCTGAGGTGCCGATGAGCTTTAGCGGCACGGCATTGACCAACGCAGCAAGTTCCTCGGGTGAGAACGACGCAAGCTGACCGCTGGCATTGATCGCGGCTTCCTGCAGCAGTCCAATCGCCACTGACGGCAACTGAAGCGTCTTACGCAAGACATTGGAGAGCGACTGCTTGCCGCGCGGCGCCGACAGGCGCGAGAGAAGATCATTCGTCGAGAGATCGGGCCGCAGCGCAATTTGCAGCGTGGCCTCGCCCGATGCCGCGATAGCCTCACGCAATTCGGCCGACAGCGCGTAGATCGCGCCGCCCTCGATGCCGTCGCGCGTGACGATCGCCTCGCCGCGCACGGTGCGGTCACCGAACGACAGCGCGATGCTCTTCAGCGGCTGGCCTTCGAACCGATCGCGGAAGATGGTCGACCACGCAACGGTGAAGCCGCAATTCGCGGGCTTGAACTTCGTGATCGCCACGCCCTTGCTTGCTAGGGCATTCTTCCATGCGCCGTCGGAGCCGAGCCGCGGCCAGCTGGCACCGCCGAGCGCGAGCGCGACAGCATCGGCGGCAATCGCGCGCTCGCCCTCTGACGTCTCGAACAGCAAGCGCCTCTGCCCGTCCCACCCGGTCCAGCGATGGCGCATTGCTAGCTTCACGCCTTGACTGTCGAGCCGGCGCAGCCATGCGCGCAGCAGCGGCGAGGCTTTGAAGCTTTCGGGGAAAACGCGTCCGGAGGAGCCGACAAAGGTCTTTTCACCGAGCGCCTCGCACCAGTCGCGCAGGCGCTGCGGCGGGAAGGAACGGATGGCGGGATCAAGAAACGACTGCGCTTCGCGGTAGCGCGAGAGAAATGTAGCAAGCTCCTCACCGTGCGTGAGATTGAGTCCGCCGCGCCCGGCCATCAGGAATTTGCGCGCCACCGACGGCATCGCGTCATAGACGGTGACGCTGGCGCCACCCTCCGCCAACACCTCGGCCGCCATCAAGCCGGCGGGACCGGCGCCGATGACGGCGACCTGCTTATGGCGGACTGTCATTGTACGAGTTTAGGCACCAGAGCTCGCCAGGCAACCGGTCGTCATGCCCGGGCTTGCCCCGGGCATCCACGCTCCACCGCGCAAACGGAGCCAAAGACGTGGATGGCCGGGACAAGCCCGGCCATGACGGTTAAGTGCGTGCCAAGCATGTCGCCTTATAGCTTGATCCCCAGCCGCGCCGCAGCCTGGGCGACGTATTTCTGGGTCTGCTCGAACGCCCCCTGCAATGCCTTGGCCTTCGACATGTCGCTGATCTCAGTGAAACGCGCGGCAATGGCGTCGGGCGTCCACTCGGACTGAGCCAGGTTGATGCCCTCGCTTTCCAGGATCTTGATGACGGCAAACGAGCCGGCGCCGGCGCCCATGATGGTCCGGGTCGGCGCGTCCTCGCTCAGCATGTATTCCACCGCCGGCGTGATCGCCTCCGGCTTCATCAGCTCCAGCGCCTGCGGCGGCAGCAGCTCCTCGGTCATGCGGGTCGCGGCGGTCGGCGAGATGATGTTGACGCGGATGTTGGTCTTGCGGCCCTCTTCCGCCAGCACGTTCATCAAACCGACCATGCCGGTCTTCGCCGCGCCGTAATTGGCCTGGCCGAAATTGCCGTAGAGGCCGGAGGACGAAGTGGTCAGCACGATGCGGCCGTAGTTGCGCTCGCGCATGCCGGCCCACACCGCCTTGCAGCAATAGAACGAGCCGACCAGATGCACGTCCAGCACCTTGGCGAAGTCGGCCACTTCCATCTTGCCGAACGATTTGTCGCGCAGGATGCCGGCATTGGCGCACAACAGGTCGACGCTGCCCCACTCCTTGGTGACGCGCTCCACCATCGCGCTGACTTGCTCGAAATTGGAGACGTCGGCGCCGTCGGCCATCGCGGTGCCGCCAGCCTTCTTGATCTCCTCGACCACGGCTTGCGCCGGGGTCAGCGAGCCGCCGGTGCCGTCGCGGGCGCCACCGAAATCGTTGACCACGACCTTGGCGCCGCGGCTCGCCAGTCCCAGCGCATGCGCGCGGCCAAGCCCGTTGCCGGCGCCGGTGACGATGGCGACGCGTCCGTCAAATCTGATTGCCATGTTGTTCGATATCCCCGAGTTTTCAAGCGAGATAGATCAGACCGATCCATTCGGCGACGAGCGCGGGCTTTTCCTCGCCCTCGATCTCCACCGACACATGGGTCACGGACTGCAATTCCTTCGGCCGGCGCAGCTCGGCCTTGGCGAGCGTGAACCGGCCACGCACGCGCTTGCCCGATTTCACCGGCGACATGAAGCGCAGCTTGTCAAAACCGTAGTTGACGCCCATCGCGGTGCCCTCGATCGCGGGCATCACCTCGTAGGACATCACAGAGAGCAGCGACATGGTGAGGAAGCCATGCGCGATGGTGGTGCCGAACGGCGTCGCCTTGGCGCGTTCAGGGTCGACATGGATGAACTGATGATCCTCGCACACCTCGGCATAGCCATCGATGCGCTTCTGATCGACAACATGCCACGACGAGACGCCGATCTCCTGCCCCACCAATGCCTGATAGGATTCCAGCGAGATCGGCGGTTTCTTCCAGATTTGTTCCATGCTCTAGCTTTCGGTCGGACGGCTGCGCTGCAACTCGGGAAAATCTTCTTCCTTGAATTCGACGCCGCGCAGGGCATCGTCGCGATTGTCCTCGTGCTCGAGCCGCCGCAACTGCACGCGGCGGATCTTGCCGGAGATCGTCTTCGGCAGCTCGCTGACGAGTTCGACGCGGCGGATGCGTTTGAACGGTGCGAGCCGTGCCTGCAGATGTTCGAAGATCGACAGCGCAGTGGCGCGCGAGCGCTCCGCATTCGACGTCAGCAGCACATAGGCCTTCGGAATCGCCAGACGAATGGGATCGGGGCTCGGCACCACGGCGGCTTCCGCCACCGCCTCGTGCTCCAGCAGCACGCTCTCCAATTCGAATGGCGATATCCGATAGTCTGACGATTTGAACACGTCGTCGGAGCGGCCGACGAAAGTGAGGTAACCGTCGTCATCGGCGAACACGACGTCGCCGGAGCGATAGCGCGCGCCGTCGGTACCGGAGAGCTTGCCGTCGTCGCTCTGATAGCCCTGCATCAGGCCGGCCGGCCGGTCGGCGCCAAGCACCAGGGTCACCTCGCCTTCCCTAGTGACGTTGCCGTCGATGTCGGTGATCTCGATGCGATAGCCCGGCAGGGGCCGGCCCATCGAGCCGATCTTCACGGCCTGGCCCGGCGAGTTGCCGACGATAGCGGCCGTCTCGGTCTGGCCATAGCCGTCGCGAATGGTCAGGCCCCAGGCGCTACGGACCTGGTCGATCACTTCGGGATTGAGCGGCTCGCCGGCGCCGCAGACCTCGCGCAAGCTGACCTTGAAGTCAGACAAGCGCTCTTGGATGAACAGCCGCCAGACGG
>NZ_JBARGP010000026.1:0-7088 GCF_049798375.1 Bradyrhizobium sp. | reverse complement strand
CCTGCCGGCCCAGCAGAAGATTTCGGCGCAGGCCGAGAAGCGGCTCACCGTGCTGCAGTCGCTTGAGACGCTCGGCGCCGGCTTCCAGCTCGCCAGCCACGACCTCGACATCCGCGGCGCCGGCAATCTGTTGGGCGAGGAGCAGTCCGGCCACGTCAAGGAGGTCGGCTTCGAGCTGTACCAGTCGATGCTGGAGGAGGCCATCGTCAACCTCAAGGCCGGCGTCACCGAGCCGACTGTCGACCGCTGGTCGCCGCAGATCACCATTGGTATGCCGGTGCTGATTCCGGAGGATTATGTGTCCGATCTCTCGGTGCGGCTGTCGCTGTATCGCCGGCTGGCCGATCTCGAAACCGACGACGAGATCGACAATTTCGCCGCCGAATTGCGCGACCGCTTCGGCAAGCTGCCGGACGAGACGCGCTATCTGTTCAAGGTCGCCGCGATCAAGAACTACTGCCGCCGCGCCAATGTCGAGAAGGTGGACGCAGGCCCCAAGGGCGCGGTTATCTCTTTCCGCGATAATTCGTTCGCGCAGCCGGACCGGCTGGTGTCGTTCATCAAGCGGCATGGCCAGGCCGCCAAGGTGCGGCCCGACATGAAGGTGGTGTTCCTGCAAGTGTGGGAAACTCCGGAGGAGCGGCTCGCCGGCACGACTGATATCCTGTTGCAGCTTGCGGAACTGGCAGAAGCCAAGAAGGCGGCGTGAGCGCCGCCCGTCATTGCGAGCAGCACAAGCGACGAAGCCCGGGGGTGCGCGCGTGACTCTGGACGGCTTTGTTTGCAATGACGACGGCATGCGTATTTGTTCGCGCGGCGCGTCTAGCGTGCGGACTAATCGATGCGTATCACTCGGGGCGGGAGCTAACCTGCCGACGCTAGCCGCTCGTCGGTCGTGACGATCGAAGCCCTGCTGCGCGGCAGGACGAAGTGGATCACCAGGGTTGCGATGACGTAGACGCTGGCGCAGACAAAAAACACGATGGTGTAGTTGTTGCCCGTCGCGTCGAGCACGCGGCCGATGGCTGCGGCGGAAAACGCTCCCGCTATGGAGCTAATGCCACCTCCGAGCCCCACGGTTGACGCAACCGCACCACGCGGCATGGTGTCGGATACCAGTGTAAACAGGTTGGCGGAAAATCCCTGGTGAGCTGCCATGGCGACACCGATCAGGACGACCGCAGCCCACATGCTGTCCATCTGCGGCGCGAGGAACACCGGCACGGTGCAGGCCGCGCAGATCAGCAACGCGATCTTGCGGGCGGAGAACACGTCCACTCCGCGCTTGATCAGGGTCGAAGAGACCCAACCGCCCGCGATCGAGCCGGCATCCGTGAGCAGGTAGATGACGACGAGCGGCAAGCCCACAGCAAACAACGTAACGTGGAATTTGCTATTGAGGAAACTCGGAACCCAGTTGTTGTAGAACCACCAGGCAGGATTCGTGAGCACGCCACCAACGATGTAAACCCAGGTCCCGGGATAGGCCAGCAACTTGGTCCAGGGAATTTTGTCTGCCGCGACTTCAGGGTCGCTGTTGATGTAGGCGAGTTCGCTCGGCGACACCCGGGGATGCTCCGCGGGGCTGCGATAGATGATCAGCCAGTACACGACCCAAACCAGGCCGACTGCACCGGTCACGTAGAAGCCAGCTTGCCACCCAGCCAGGCTGACGACGAGCGCGCCGATGAGGGGCGCCAGCATCGCGCCGACATTGCTGCCGCTGTTGAAGATGCCGGTGGCCAGCGCGCGGTCACGTACCGGAAACCAGGTTGCGATGGTCTTGATGCAGGTCGGGAAGTTGCCGCCTTCACCGAGACCGAGCACGAGGCGGGCGACCATGAAACCGGCGACTGACGCGACCAGGCCATGCGCCATCGACGCCAGGCACCACAGGATCGCGGCGGCGGCCAGGCCATAGCGAATCCCGATCTTGTCGGTGAGCCACCCCATGCCCGCATAGCCGATTGCATAAGCGAACGAAAAGAAGAAGATGATATTGCCGAAATCGGTCTCGCTGAAATGTAGATCGCCCTGGATCGTCGGCTTGAGCACGCCGAGAATGTTGCGATCCATATAGTTGATGGTCGTAATGAGGAACAGCGATGCGCAAATGACCCACCGATAGCGCGTGGAGGCCTTTGCGAAGGCTTGCAAGTTTGGCGTATTCATCAGACCCTCCCGAGATCGCCCATTGGATGTGCGTGGTTTGGCCGCGATACCGCTGCTAGCGCTGCTGCGTCGTCAACGGCCGCGCGGTCGTTCATCGTGTGTAGCCAAGCCCCACCGGCACCGCTTTCGAGCCTAGCGTAGGAATCGGCGCTATGCCAATGTAAGGTTGTGCCAAACCCGCGGGAGGTCAGCATGCGAACGAACATAATGGGAGCGCTTTGCACCATAGCCATGGTCGCCAGCGCACACGCAGCAATTAGGGAAGAGCCGGTCACGTACACGGACGGCGAGACCACGATGAAAGGCTTTGTCGTCTACGACGACGCGACTGAAGCCAAGCGACCTGGCATCGTGATGGTGCATGAATGGTGGGGCATCACCAAGCACATCCATAACGAGGCGCGGAGCCTGGCGGAGCAGGGCTATACCGCCTTCATCGCCGACATGTACGGCGACGCCAAGACCGCCGACAACCCGAAGGACGCCGGCGCGCTGTCGAGCGGAGTCATGAAGGACCCGAAGGCGATGGAGTCGCGCTTCAACGCCGCGCGGGAGCAACTCGCCAAGCAGGCCTCGGTCAATCCCCAGCGGATCGGCGCCGTTGGCTACTGCTTCGGCGGCGCGGTGGTGCTGAACATGGCGCGGTCCGGCGCTGACCTCGCCGCTGTTGCGGGCTATCATGCATCACTTGGTCTCAATACCCCTGCGCCGGCGCCGGGAGCCGTCAAAGCGAAAATCCTCATCCTGAACGGCGCGGACGATCCCTTCGTGAAGCGCGAGCAGTACGATGCGCTCAAGAAGGATTTCGACGCGGCGAAGGTCGATTATCGGATCATCGAGTATCCCGGCGCTGTGCACGCGTTCACGAACCCCGAGGCAACCGAGCTTGGCAAGAAGTTCAACCTGCCGCTCAGATACGACGCCAAGGTGAACGAGGAAGCGAAGGCCGAGGCGACCAAGTTCTTCGCCGCTGACCTGCAGAAATAAGCCAGAGGCCGCCGGCATGGTGGCCTTGCGACGCGAAGCCATCCAGTGCGCAGGGTGGGCAAAGGCGCTCTTGCGCCGTGCCCACCGACGGCGCCATGGAAGAGCGCGGTGGGCACGCTTCCGCCTTCGCCCCTTGGGCTTCGGCGGACAAGTCGCGTTGCCCACCCTACGGGATCTACAATTAAAAGCAGCCGCCGGTGTTGCCACCGGCGGCTGTTGGCTCAACGGTTCAGGCCGTTATTACTTCGGATATTTGAACTCCGGCGCGGCCTTCAGCGCGTCCTTGGTGGTGTTCATCGACGCCAGCCATTTGTCGTTCTTCTGGTCGTAGCGGACGTTGACCGAGGACGGCGACACGGCAACGTAGTGCTCGCCCATGCCGAGGAAGCCGCCGACCGAGAGGATCAGCGCGTCGACCTGGTTGTTCTTGATCGCGAGATCTGAGATCTCGCCGACGGTCTCGTCCTTCTGATTGACGACGTTCACACCCTTCAGCTTCGAGCTGAACATCTCGTCCTTGGACACCGTCGAGAACTTGGCCTCGGCGGGCGCGTTGCCGACGGTCTTGCTTTCCGCAGCGAGCGCAGGTGCGGCAAACACGGCAAGCGACGCGGCGATCAGTGCAATCTTCTTCATTGTTGTCCTCCAGTGAGAATTGCTGCTCACTAATGCGGAGGAACGAATAATGGTTCCGCGGATGGCCGCGCTCAGGACGCGGCGCGGTTAATTTCATCGTAAAGCCGCGCCAGCAGGCTGCGGGCGGTATCACCTGGCCTCAATGCTGCGACTGATATCGAGGGATCGATGCGGGCGCCGCGCCGGCCATGCGAGGTGTGGCGCATCACCGCGGAGAGCCGCCGCGTGATCGCTTGTGCCGATCGCAGATCGGTGTCCGCGAACACGACGATGACCGAGCCGTTGTCCTCATGCGTTCCGAAATCCATCCGCCGCATCAGGCGGCTGATGATGCGGGCGCCGTCGAACTGTGCCCGCGGGTGGTCGGGATCGAAGCCAAAGCGAGCCAGCGCGAGCAGGCCGCCCTGCGCTTGCGCGTGGGTCACGGCGGCGGCGAAATCGCGTGCGAAAGCGGGCTTGGTCAGCAGCCCGGTCTGCGGATCGAGCAACCCGCCGGCGTCGATCGCACGCAAGGTGCGGTTCAGCCGCGCCTCCAAAGCATGCTGGCGGATCAGCGGCAGCGCGTGGGCAGCAATGCGCGCGGGCTCGCCATGAACGATCTCGAAATTGGCGAGCTCGGGTGCGTGAGCGTCGTGCGGCGAGGTCAGCACGACAGCGAGATTGCGGAATCGGGTGTCTTCGGAGAGCACGGTGAGGAAGGCATCGACCACGCGCGGCGAAAAACCTTCGCCGAGCACGACGCCGTCGATGTCACGGCTCGAGAGATGCTTCGCGGCGGCTTCAATTGAGAGCGCGCCGACCACCGCCATGCGCTCGCCGAGGGCCACCGACAGGGCCGGATAGGAAGCGCCGCGGCCGAGCAGCAGCACGGTGGCATCATCGAGCGGATCGGTATCGGGCAGGCTGGTCTCTGCCGCCTTCTTCTCGCCGAGCCGGCGCAGCACCGTGGCGTGCAGGGTGCGGACGCGCAGCGCCGCGCGCAGGCGGCCGAGCAGACGGTCGATCGTCTCGCCGCTTTGCGCAAAGGCCATAGCGTTGTCGGGCAGCACGCCCTCGGCATTGAGCGCGACCAGCGGCAAATAGACGTCTCGGGAAGCGGTATGCCGGGCAAGCATCGCGACATCGGCGGCGGCGGCACCGGCCATCACCGCCAGCACCGCGACCGGCTGCATACGCTCCACGGCATGCGCCGCCTCGCGCCAGCCGACCTCGACGATGGGAAACAGTTTTGCGGCATCCAGCGCGGCCGTCAGCGCAGGCCGCGCGGCAGCGGAGACAAGAAGAAGCGGGCCCTGCTGGGACATCCGGGTACTCGGAACACGAACTCTGGGTGCGCGATCCTAGGTCTGGCCCGTTAACGCGGCGTCAACGATGCTGGAAGCCCGCACCATCGGCTAGCCCGCCGGCGTGGCGCGGTCGCGGAACGCCTCCACCATCAGTGGATTGAGGCCGAGCTCGGCCAGCGCCTCGCGGGCGCGGGCATTGTCGAGCGCCCGGCCGGCCAGCCGGTGGCCGCTCAGGCGGTCGGGCAGGGCCGTGAGCAGGGCGCCCTGGCCCAGCCGGCGCGACCATTCGTGCAGGTCCTGCGCCAGGAAGCGATAGCCGCCGACCCCCATCACCCCGGCGGGCGGTGCGGTGATCGAGATCGTGTCGTGGGCGCGGTCGTGACGGACGGAATATTCGGTGTCGACGTAATCGCGTGGCGGCGCCGGGACCAGGGAGTCGCTCGGCGGCGGCGGTGGCGCGTAGGCCGGCACCACCACCATCGGCCCGCGCAGGCCCAAGGTGCCTTTCGCGGTGATCAGCACCTCGCCTGAAATCGACGAGCCGGGGGTGTCGCGCGGCACGCCATGCCGGCCGGGACGCACTGGCCCCGGCGCGCCGTCGGGCGACTGCCGCCGCACCCCGAACAGCCCGGCCTCGCCGAACAGATAGACGTCGGTCATCTCGACCTCTCGCGCGGTCCAGGCCGGGCTGGAGGAGACCTGCTCGGGCGCGCGCCACAGGCCGATGACATGGCGCAGGTTCGGCAGCCGGGCCGGGAGCCTGCACTCATCGAGCTTCAAAGCCAGCTGCGCCGGCGCGATCAGGGTATCGCAGCCGTCCTCAGTAAGCTGCTGTTCCAGCACCTCGGGATCGAACGGGTGGTGCAGCGCCAGGCTGCCGCCGGACAGCAGCCACATCACCACGGACGAGGCGAGGCCGGCGAAGGATGACGGCAGGAAGGCCGACATCAGATTGGCGCCCTGCGGCAGGTCGCTCTCGAGCGAGATGGCCAGCCCGCCGGCGATCAGGCTGAGATGGGTGCGCGGCACGGCGCGGAAACCGTCCGCGGTGACATCGAAGGTGATGATCGCCGCCTTGCGGCCGTCCTGGAGCAGGCTGCGCTTGGACCCCGATGGCCGCGCGATTACCTGGTCGAGCGAGAACATGCCTTCCGGCAGATCGGTGCCGAAACCGCAGACATGGCGGATCGAGAACGCCTCTGCCGCTGCGTTCATCGCGAGGTCGGCATGAACAACGCCGTCGACCCTAGTGGTGGTAACGATCGCCCGCGCGCTGATGCGGTTCAGCGCTGCGACCAGCTCGGCCTGCCGCCACAGCAACGGGAACACAGCGACCACGAGGCCGGCGCGATGTGCGGCCAATACGGTGAGCATGAACTCGATGGTGTTCGGCAGTTGCACGGCAATGACGGAATTGGCGGGCAGGCCGGTATCGATGAAATGTCCGGCCAGCGCGGAGATGATGCGGTCGGCCTCGGCATAGGTCAGCGACTGCGGCGGCTGGCCGGTGATCCGCTGCTTGTTGATCGGATCGACCAGCGCGACCGCATCCGGCTTGCGTGCCAGGATGCGCTGGAACAATGCGTCAAGGGTGGGCGACGTGCTGACCTGGTTCACCTGTACCCCCGTGTTGTCCCGGATGCCGCGAATCTCGAAGCATCGCGGTCGATCATTTCGGCGCTGAGCTTGGCCGTTGCCACCAGCTTTCCGGGAGCGATCCCGTTAAGGCGGTCGTGCTCGGTCGTTCTATCCGATTCCAGCGCGCAATCCATTCGTCCGCGGCGTTAAGCACTGGAATAGCGTAGAAACCGGCCATCAGGACACGGTCCAGAGCGCGGACGGCGGCGATGAAGGCCGGCCTGTCGCGGGCGCGCAACAGTGCCGCGATCATGGCGTCGATGGCGGGATCCTTGGCGCCCATGTAGTTGCGGCTGCCGGGCTGGTCGGCAGCCTCGCTGCCCCAGTAGAACGACTGCTCATTGCCCGGCGACAGCGACTGGTCCCAGC
>NZ_JBARGP010000025.1:0-1542 GCF_049798375.1 Bradyrhizobium sp. | reverse complement strand
CAAAGTAGCCGGCGACTGCCGGCGTTCGACGCGGCGGACCTTGTTGAAGGGACCCGTCGTTCCAGCATCGCCACGCGGCGTCATCACCCGCGCATGCGAGGGCTTTGCAGAAGTCATCCGGGATGATTCTCTTTGGTGAAGGATTCGCCGGAGGAACGGATGGCGGAACGCCAGATTGGTCAATTGAGCTTTACAGACGGACTGGTGAATGACGCGGCTCGGGCCAATGCGCCATTGCAGCGAGTGTCGGAACTGGTCGACTGGAGCGCGATTGAAGCGCTGCTGAGCGGCTTGCGCAGCGGGTCGATGGGAGCGCCAGCTTACCCGTCGCTGGCGCTGTTTAAGGCGCTGTTGCTGCAGCAATGGTATGGGCTGTCCGATCCGGGGCTCGAGGAAGCGCTGGTGGACCGCCTGTCGTTCCGGCGCTTTCTGGGCCTGTCGCTGAGTGAGCCGGTGCCGGATCATTCCACGCTGTGGCGTTTCCGCGAACAGCTGGCCAAGAGCGGGCTGGCGGAGCGCGCGTTTGCCCTGATTACGGCGCAGATCGAGAAGTCCGGCTTCGTCTTGAAGCGCGGCACATTGATCGACGCTTCGCTGATCCGCTCGGCGGTTAATCCACCCGAACCTCCGGATCCCGATTTGCCCCCGGATGCAGACGGGCGGCCCGCCAGCAAGCTGGTCAAAAGCGCTCACGATCCTGACGCTGCCTGGACCAAGAAGGACGGCAAATATGCCTTCGGCTACAAGATGCACGTGGCGATGGACCAAGGCAGTCGCATCATCCGGCGCCTCGCCTTTACGCCAGCCAATGTCAACGACACCGTGCCCGCTGACGGGCTGATCTGCGGCGACGAGGCAACGGTCTACGCTGACAAAGCCTACGATACCATCGCACGACGTGTGCGGTTGAAGCAGATGGGTATTCGCGACGGCATCATGCGTAGACACAACCGTTGGCTTCGCTTGGGACCTTGGGCGGTGCGTCGTAACGCGGTCATCTCGCATCGACGTGCGCCGATCGAGCCGTTGTTCGCATTGCTCAAGCGCGTCTACGGCCTTGCGCGTGCCCGCTATCGCGGCCTGATGCGCAATGCCGCAGCTTTCCAGCTCGCCGCGACCGCGATCAATCTCCAGCGATGGGCCAGGACGCCACCCCACATCGCCTAACCAAACGAGGCATCTAGCCATCACGGCTGACCCGTCCAAGCCACCGACCGGCCCAAGCAACCAGCGCCTGCCCTGTCGATTTGCTCCGCTTTCGCAAAGCCCTCGCGAAAGCGGGTGATGACACTCAGCAAGCTGAGGTGCGCCTGCACTTCTGAATAATAGAAGTCTAACGCTGATTTGCCCGACGCGTCAAGCTGCCGTGTCGAACGCCGGCAGCCACCGACTACTGTGCATGGGGTTGTTTTCGATATTTTGAATGCAGCTCGCGTCAGCGGGCCGGTGCAGCCTCCACCTGTACCGCGCCCAGCATGCCGGTTCGTTCGTGACAGCCGAGATACTCAAAGAACTGCTCGTCGGCGGCGGCGACCGTGACCT
>NZ_JBARGP010000024.1:0-9033 GCF_049798375.1 Bradyrhizobium sp. | reverse complement strand
CATCGCCGTGTAGGTCTCGACCGAGCCGATACCATAGATGCAGGACACCGAGGCGACGATGATGACGTCGTCGCGCTCCAGCAGCGCGCGCGTCGCCGAATGGCGCATGCGGTCGATCTGCTCGTTGATCGAGGAGTCCTTCTCGATATAGGTGTCGGTGCGCGGGACGTAGGCCTCGGGCTGGTAGTAGTCGTAATAGGAGACGAAATACTCGACCGCGTTGTCGGGGAAGAAGCTCTTGAACTCGCCATAGAGCTGCGCGGCCAGGGTCTTGTTCGGCGCCAGGATGATGGCCGGGCGCTGCGTCGCCTCGATCACCTTGGCCATGGTGTAGGTCTTGCCCGAGCCGGTGACGCCGAGCAGCACCTGCGAGCGGTCGTTGCGGTTGATGCCCTCGACTAGCTCCGCGATCGCGGTGGGCTGGTCGCCCTTCGGCTCGTAGGGTGACTTGATGACGAAGGGAACGCCGCCTTCGCTCTTCTCCGGGCGCGGCGGCCGGTGCGGCGTCCACACCTTGGTCGAGCCGTCATCCTTGCGAAATTCCGGCCGGCCCTCGCGGATCAGGTTTTCCAACGCGTCGGCCGTGGCCTTGACGCCGAGCGCCTCCATCTTGCTGCGCGGCGGACGCGCCAGGGCTTCGTCGTCGTCCTCGGCGGTCGGCAGGCCGAGCTGCCGCGCCAGTTCCGGATCGAGCGTGGGGATGGTGGCTGATGTGCCGTAGTTCGTCTGGCGGGATTCGGAGAGGCCGTCACGGGGGGAGCCCGCGTCCTGGTCATCGTCTGCCTGCGGAAGTTTGGATGACGAGCGTGCCCCCGGCGGCTGCGGGTTCGGACGCAGCGGCAGCGGCACCCGGTCGAACGAACCCTCAGGAAAACTCTTCGGCGTCGAGGCCCGGGCGCGATGGGCGGCGGCCTCGCCGCCGGCGCGGCGATCCCTGGAATTATCCGGCGGCGGTTGCAAGCCGGTCGACGAGCCGATGCCGCTCTCGCCTCTGTTGATGGCGGGATTGAGCAGCTCGGCCAGCGCCGGCGCGATCGGCTGCATGTCGGGCCGATGCGCTTTCGATTTTGGCGCTTTCGACTCGAGCGCTTTCGACTTGGGGGATCTGGACGGATTTTTCGGAGTGTCGGGGGTCTTCGCCATGGCCAGAATATGGGCCCGACAGGTTCGACATGAAAGGGCGAAGACCGGCTGCGCTGTGCATCAGCCGGGAACCCGCGCTGCATGCCACCGCCGACGTTCGCGGCGTGAGCAATTGGCGGCAGGGCTGCGCCGCGCGATTCGCACTCACTTGGCTTGCGAGATGCGATGCAATCGAAAGCGATCTCGATATGGTCGAGCCGCGCCAAGCGGACATGGAGCAGGGGGCTGGATGCTGCTCAATGCCGGGTGGGCGGCTCGACGATATCGAGATGGACGCCGTGGCACGCGGTGCATTGCTGCGCCCAATATTCGGCGCCTCCACGACTCGCGATCACGCGCAGGATGGTCAGCTGCGCGTCGCAGCTGGGGCATCGCGAGCGAACCGGTGATGTCATTTGCCAGGTGACGGGCTTGGCCATGGAGATGGTCCGCATTCAACAAGCTCCACTACATCTTTCAGTGTGCATTGAAAGAGGTCAACCCCAACGCTCGCGGAAACGGTCGATATGACTCTTCGCATCGGCGATGGCCATCTGCGCGTCCGACCAGGCAAAGCCGACCTCGAGGCTTGGAAAGGCAACGCCGTTGATGAGGACCGGACTCATGTCGGCGCGCCGGATCCGCGCATGCCACAGCCCACGCCCCGCTTCGAACGGTTCGATGGCAAAATTCTCATACAGGAAAGTCATTCAGCCGCCCTATGTGTCCCGAACGGAGACAACATCATGAATCCGGCTGGCGGGATGTGAAGCGGTTCACAAGGCCGCATCTTTTTTGCCGGCATCGCGCCGGCTGGATGGACGCGACGCGGGCTGAGCCGCCGCCGCGCGTGTGATCCAGCGGCGAAATGCAGCAAAGTCGCGCTGCTCAGCCTGGAAGCTGCGATACACCAGATACCAGCGCTCGCCTTTGGGGACGCTCAGTTCGAAAGGTGCAACTAATCGTCCGGCGGCGAGGTCGTCATCGATATAGGGCCGGATGCCCATGGCGACGCCGAGGCCGTCGATCGCGGCCTGCAGCGCCTGTCCGTAGTATTGGAACTCGGTACCGCGCGCCGTGATCCGCGTAGTACCGGCGGCCTTCAACCAGAGCGGCCAATCTTCCGCGGCGTGGGCGACACGCAGCAGTGTCGGCCCCTTGAGGTCGGCCGGCCGCTTCAACGAGGCGGCGAGCCGCGGCGTGCAGACCGGCAGCAGGTCGGCCTCGAACAATGGCTCGGCCACGAGGCCGGGCCAGTTGCCATCACCAAGCTTGATGCCGCAACTCCAGTCCTCACCGAACGGCACCATGTCACCGAAGGTGGTGATGCGCACCTCGATGCCGGGCTTCTCGGTGCGGAAGTCGGCGAGATGCGGGATCAGCCATTTCAGCGCGAACGTCGGCCCGACGCCAAGCGTCAGCACCCGCGCCGCCTCTGGCGCCATGATCTGCGCGGTGAGGCTCGCCAGCGCGTCGAAGATCGGGGTCAGCCCGCTCTGATAGCTGCGGCCCACGGCGGTCAGCACCAGCCGGTTGGCCCTGCGCTCGAACAGCGTCACGTCGAGCCGCTGCTCCAACAGGTTGACCATGCGGCTGATCGCGGCGGCCGAGACGTTCATCTCGGTGCCCGCCGCGGCGAAGCTGCCCGTGCGCGCGGCCGCTTCGAAGGCCTTGATGCCGTTGAGGAAGAGAAGCCGCCGCATGGTGAGAAGAGCCTCAGGAAAACTGATGCAGGGCATCGTAGTACGATTTGCGCCGCCAATCACCTCGCCGCGATCAGCCGTGATGCCCATTGACTTGCGGCCGCGTTCCGGCGATTTTCATGCAAATGCATCTTTCTTCGAAGTGCACAGCGAGGACCGCGCCATGATCGATCTCTATTACTGGACCACGCCGAACGGCCACAAGATCACGATGTTCCTGGAGGAGACGGGACTGCCGTACAACATCATTCCGATCAACATCGGCAAGGGCGAGCAGTTCACGCCGGAGTTTCTGCACGTGGCGCCGAACAACCGGATTCCGGCGCTGGTCGATCATGAACCTAAAGGCGGCGGCAAGCCGTTACAGATCTTCGAATCCGGGGCGATGCTGCTTTACCTTGCGGAGAAGACCGGGCAGTTCCTGCCGGCCAATCTCTACGGCCGTTACGACGTGATCCAGTGGACATTCTGGCAGATGGGCGGGCTCGGGCCGATGGCCGGGCAGAACCACCATTTCAGCAACTACGCGCCCGAGAAGATTCCCTACGCCATCGACCGCTATGTCAACGAGACCAACCGGCTTTACGGCGTGCTCAACAAGCGCCTGGCGGGACGCGAGTTCATTGCCGACGATTACTCGATCGCCGACATGGCCTGCTATCCCTGGATCGTGCCATACAAGAACCAGGGCCAGAACATCGACGACTTCCCGAACCTGAAGCGCTGGCTCGCCGACATCGCGGCACGCCCCGCCACGGAGCGCGCCTATGCGCGGGCGAAAGAAGTCAATCCGAATTTCGGCAAGCCGGTCAACCGCACCGAGGAGGAACGCAAGGTGCTGTTCGGGCAGACGGCTGCGGTGGTGCGGTAACCGTCGTCATTGCGAGCGCAGCGAAGCAATCCAGAAGCGGCAAAGCAAGGCCTGGATTGCTTCGTCCCTTTCGCTCCTCGCAATGACGGGTTATGAGATGTCGAAATTTCAGAGGAGCGCGCATGTCACTGAAACTCTACGAGCTCGTCGGCACCGATGCGAGCAGGCCGTTCAGCCCGTATTGCTGGCGCACCCGGATGGCCCTGGCGCACAAGGGGCTGTCGGCGGAATCGATTCCGTGGCGCTTCACCGAGAAGGCCGCGATCGCGCCGCACGGCTCCGAGAAGGTGCCGGTGATGCTCGACGGCGACAAGCCGGTGGTGGATTCTTGGGCGATCGCGAACTATCTCGAAGACGCCTATCCGGACCGGCCGTCGCTGTTCGGCGGCGAGGGCGGCCGCGCCACCGCGCGCTTTATGAACTGGTGGGGCGATATCGCCGTCGTCGGCGGCATCTTTCCCATGATCGTCGCCGACATCCCGACAAACCTAGCCGCTGAGGATGCCGCCGATTTCCGCGCCTCGCGCGAGGCGCGGTTCGGCAAGAGCCTGGAAGAGGTGACGGCCCCGCGCGATCAGACGGTGACGGCGTTCCGCAAGTCGCTCGATCCGCTACGGCTGACCTTGAAGACGCAGCCCTTCCTCGGCGGCGACCAGCCGAACTACACAGACTATATCGTGTTCGGCGGCTTCCAATGGGCGCGCGTGGTCAGCCCCTTCCGCCTGCTTGAAGAAACCGATCCGGTCCATGCCTGGCGCGAACGGCTGTTCGATGCGTTCGACGGCATGGCGCGCAACTCGCCGGGCCATCCGGCCTAACCGGCAAAGCGCGGCGGCCGGCGTGCGATCCACGCCGCCAGCCCTTCATCGAGATCGGCGCTGTCGACCAGGCCGGCGAACTGCTCGCTTTCGACCTGCAGCCCTTCTGATATCGCCATGTTGAGGCCGCGCGTTGTGGCGGTGACGACGCTACGCACCGCACCGGGCGAATGCCTGACGATGCGTTGGGCGAGCGCGCGAGCGGCGGGCAGCAGTTCGTCATGCGGCACGACGGCATTGATGAGGCCGATCTCAAGCGCGCGCTCCGGCGTGAACGGATCGCCGGTCAGCAACAGCTCAAGGCCGCGCTTGCGGCCCACGAGACGCGGCAGCCGCTGCGTGCCGCCGAAGGTCGGCGGCATGCCGAGCCTGATCTCCGGCTTGGCAAACGAGGCGCGTTCGCTCGCGATCGCGAGGTGCACGGCCTCCGTGATCTCGCAGCCGCCGCCGAAGGCAAGGCCGTTGACCGCGGCGATCACCGGCTTGCCGAACGCCTCCAGCCGTGCCGTCATCGTTTGTCCGCGCCGCACGAATTCGCTGACAGCCGCATCCCGGCCGCGCCGGACGCTTTCGGAAAACTCATGAATGTCGGCGCCGGCCGAGAAGGCGCGCTCCCCCGCGCCGGTCAGGATCACCGCGCGCACCTCAGGATCGGTCTCGATGCGGTCGAGCGCGGTCATGAGCTCATCGATCAGCCCATAGCTCAGCGCGTTCAGTTGCTCCGGCCGGTTCAGCGTCAGCAGGGCGATGCGATCGTCGACCGCGGTGATGATGTCGGGCATGGCGGGATCTCCAATGGATGGTTCGCCCGCCAAGCTAAGAGACTGTCCGCATTGTGTATATTCACTGGTCAGTATACATACGGCGAATGCCACGCTCGTCCGATTCCACCCGCGCCCGCATTCTCGCCGCCGCCAATTCGCTGTTCTACGCCGAAGGGATCAGGGCCGTCAGCGTCGATGCGGTCGCCGACAAGGCCGGCCTGACCAAGAAGACGCTGTATTATCACTTCCGCAGCAAGGACGATCTGGTCGCGGCCTATCTCGCCGCGCGCGACCAGCCGAATCTTCTGCTGTTCAAGCGCTGGTTCGACGAGGCCAACGGCGCGCTGCCTGACAAGGTCGCAGCAATCTTTACTCGCCTCGCGCGATCAGCGCGACACCCGAAATGGCGTGGCTGCGGCTTCCTGCGCACCACGGCCGAGCTCGCCAATCTGCCCGGGCATCCGGCCATCCAGATCGGCGCCGCGCACAAGAAGAAGTTCGAGACCTGGCTGCGTCAAACCTTCACAGCCGAAGGCATCGCATCTTCCGCGCAGCTGGCGCGGCAGATGCTGCTGCTGCTCGACGGCTCGTTCGCAGTGGTGCTGCTGCATCGCGACCCCAGCTATATGGAGACCGCAGGCGAGGCCGCGCACGCGCTGGTCGCCGCTGCGCTGCCGAAGCGCACGGCTGCGCGACGGCGCTAGCCGAGGACGGCGCGTTCGCGCAACATCGTCAGCACGGCATCGAGACCCGGCAGCACGGCGGCGCAGCGGGCACGCGTCTCGTCGGTCGGCGGCAAGATATCCGGCACCATGATGGTGATCGTGCCGGCGGCATGGGCGGCTGCGACGCCGGGATTGGAGTCTTCGATCGCCAGACAGGCAGCCGGTTGCGCGCCCAAGCGTTCGGCCGCGAGCAGATAGAGATCCGGGTTCGGCTTGCCGCGCCGGACATCGTCGCGGGTCAGGATCGCATCGAAGCGATCGCCGATGCCGGCAAGTCCGAGATGCTGGTCGGCGGTGCGGCGCGAGGATGAGGTGACGATCGCCTTCGGCAGCTTTGCAGCGTCGATCGCATCGAGCAGCGCAATGGCGCCGGGCTTTAGCGGCGGCCCTAGCCGCATGATGTCAGAGCAATGCGTGGCGAAGGCGCGGTTGGCCCGATGAAGCGGGAAGTCCTTGCCGAAATGGTCGATGAACATGCGTTCGCAGTCGGGCCCGGGAAGGCCGATCATGCTGTGGCACAGCGCCTCGACGCCGTCCGTGTAGCCGAGCGAGCCGAGCGCGGCGATGGACGCTTCAAGATAGACCGTCTCGGTGTCGAGCAGCGTTCCGTCCATATCGAGCAGGATTGCGGCGATCGTCCAGCGGTCCATCAGCGACGTCGCTCGGTGTTGTTCAGCGAGACGGTGCAGGCAGTCGCGGCAGAGACAGTCCTGATAGCTGTCAGCTTGTTGTAAGGTCGGCAGCGGCAGCCGCACGTCCTCCTCCATGCACCAGCAGGCGCCGCCGGGATCGCAGCCGAACTCGGTTCCGCAGGCGGCGCAGACGAGCTGCCGCTTCGCGCCGCCTAAACGATTTGTCGCGTTCGGAACCAAGATCGTTACGTCCTTTTCATTCGAGGTTCATCTGCAGGCCAACTATAATGCGGCGTCGTCTTGAGCGCCACCGGCTGCGGCTCGCCACGGGCGCGATGCGCACAAGGACATCGGAAAGAGGATATCGATGGCCCGTGATCCGCAAGCGGCTCTGGTCGCCCTCAATCGTTTCGGCCTTGGTGCGCGCGGCGGTGCCTCCGGCGACCTCGTCAACGCTGCGTCCGATCCGCGCGGTTTCGTCAAGCTTGAGCTGAGCCGCCCCAACGGCGCGCTGCTGGAGCTGCCGGGACTGCAGTCGACAGCGGCGCTGGCGCAGGCCGTGTTCGCCTATCAGGACGAGGTCAAGCGGGCGCGGGAGGCGGCCAAGGAGGCTGCGAAAGACAGGAACGGCGCGCCGCCGACGGAAGGCGCGGCGCCCGAGCGGCGCTCGCTCTCGCTCGATAAGGTCGCGACCAGCATCGCCGGCGTCTCGGAGACGAAGCCCACCGAGGGCGGCAGCATGGCAATGACGGCGCCAGGCGCGGTGTATCAGCCCAATCCGGCGATGCAGCCCAATGTGGCCAAGCCGCCGCAACAGCCACTCAACGTGATCCAGAAAACCTTTCGCGCCGAGGCGCTGGCGCGGCTGCAGCGCGCGGCGCAAGCCGATTGCGGCATCACCGAGCGGCTGGTGGCGTTCTGGTCTAATCATTTCTGCATCTCCGCCAGCAAGGGCGAGCTGGCGCGGATCTGGGCCGGCAGCTTCGAACGCGAGGCGATCCGGCCGCATGTGCTCGGCCGCTTCGGTGACATGGTCAAAGCCGTCGAGCAGCATCCGGCGATGCTGTTCTTTCTCGACAACCAGCAATCGCTCGGACCGGACTCGCGTGCCGGGCTGAACCGCAAGCGCGGCCTGAACGAGAATCTCGCCCGCGAGATCATGGAGCTGCACACGCTCGGCGTCGGCTCCGGCTACACGCAGGACGATGTCACCTCGCTGGCGCGCATCATCACCGGATGGACCTTCGTCGGCCGGCAAGGCAAGCTCGGCGTGCCCGGCAGCTTCGTCTTCAACGCCAATGCCCACCAGCCGGGGCCGCAGCTTCTGCTCGGCAAGACCTATCAGGACAACGGCGTCGCGCAGGGCGAGGCCGCGCTTGCTGACATCGCACGGCATCCGGCCACGGCGAAATTCATCGCCACTAAATTCGTCCGCCATTTCGTCGCCGATGATCCGCCGCCAGCGCTGGTCGCGCAGCTCGAGGGCGTGTTCAGAAAGACCGACGGCGACCTCAAAGCGATGACGTCGGCGCTGGTCGATGCCGACGCGGCGTGGTCGGCGCCGATGACCAAGATCCGCAACCCCAATGAATTCCTGGTCGCCTCCGGGCGGCTGCTGGCCCGCGTGCCTGAGGATGCCGGTCCCTACCTCGGCGCGCTCAATGCGCTCGGACAGCCGTTGTGGACGCCGGCCGGGCCGAACGGCTTTGCCGATACCAACGCCGCGTGGGCTGCGCCTGAGGGCATGAAGCTGCGGCTCGACATCTCGGCGCAGCTCGCTTCGCGGATCGGCAACAGCATCGATCCGCGCGAGCTGCTCGACGAGGTCGCGGCCGATGCCGCGTCCAGCGAAACCCGCCGCACCATCGAGCGTGCCGAGACACGGCAGCAGGCGCTGGCGCTGCTGCTGATGTCACCGGAATTCCAGAGGAGATGACGATGGCGTTGATCACAAGCCGGACCGGTCTGGTCACCTCGCGCCGGGCGCTGCTGCTCGGCGGTGCAGCGTTTGCCGCGTGGGCCTATGTGCCGAAATTCGCGCGTGCCGCTGATACCCGCGATCCACGGCTGATCGTCGTGATCCTGCGCGGCGCGCTGGACGGCCTTGCCACCGTGGCTCCGCTCAGTGATCCCGATTATGCCGGGCTCCATGGCGCGATCGCACTTCAGGCCGACGGCCCGCACGCGGCGCCCATGCTCGATTCTTTCTTCGCGCTACATCCGTCGATGCCGGAATTCGCGCGGATGTATCGCGACAAGCAGGCGGCCGTGGTTCATGCGGTGGCGACGCCGTATCGCGATCGCTCGCATTTCGATGGCCAGGACGTGCTGGAGAGCGGCTTTCCAGGGCCGGGCCGGGTGCAGTCCGGCTGGCTCAACCGCGCCGTCGAGGCGTTGC
>NZ_JBARGP010000023.1:0-3968 GCF_049798375.1 Bradyrhizobium sp. | reverse complement strand
CCTTAGCGCCAGCCTTGAACCCGGCGGATCGCCGGTCCAAATCAGCACAGTTGCTCCCCGGGGACCGGCGTTCTTGCCCCCGTCGGCCGCGCGCTCGTCGAGCACGACGGCCTTGATGTCAGCACCGGGACATCAGGACCACACGACTTGGCCGTCCGCGTCGGCGCCGCTCGTCAGTCGGCCCTTCGCGTCCACCGCATCCCGCCTCGCGTTCGTGACGATCGCGATCCGCCCCTCATGGTGAGACGGGACGGCCGTAAGCATCGTCTTGATTTGCCCGACATGGCAAGGGCGCGGGTGTGCGACACGGTAACCCGACGGGCAGTCACACAGCACATCACACTCTGGCAGACGCGACAAAAGCGAAGCAGTCGCGCAAAATGCGACGGCCTCCGGCGCCGACGATCAGTGCCGGATGCAGGCCATCGTCAGCGTGAGCGGAGGGAAGCATGATCCGTGGCAGTTGCCTGTGCGGTCGTGTGACATATCGGATCAACGGCGTATTGAAGCGCGCGCTCAATTGCCATTGTTCTATGTGCCGCAAAGCCCAAGGCTCCGCATTCCGAAGCCGCGCATCCGCAAAGGCATCCGAGTTCGAATGGCTGCAGGGCGAGGATGTCGTCACATTCCATGAATCGTCGTCGGGCAATTATCGCGGCTTCTGCAGCGTCTGTGGCTCTCCGATTGTCTCGAAGTTTGACGGCGTCCCGTATGTCGGCGTGCCACTCGGCCCGCTCGACGATGATCCCGGCGTCCGCCCCGAGCTTCACGTCCATGTCGACAGCAAGGCGCCGCGGTTCACTATCACGGATGATCTGCCGCAGTTGCCGGAGGGGCCGAAATAAGGACGGTCCTCCCGCGGTCATTCCGGGGCGGGTTGCAGCCCGAGCCCGGAATCCATTTGCCTCGGCAATGCGGATCAATGGATTCTGGACAGCCGCTGCGTATCTTCCGGAATGACGAGGCTGCACTTCTGTTGGAAAGAAATAGTCTATCTGCAATAGGGGACGACATGCATGCCCCGATCAAGGCGCTGCCATGAACTATTGGCGCTACGGTGTTGGATACGACTACTGGAAATTTGTTTGGGGTCTCTTCTTTTTCATTCTCTATGCCGTCGGGATCATCGCGTTAATACGCAATGTCTGGAAGACTTGATCGCCTGACTACCACTGGCTCGGCGTGATGGTCTGCTTTATCGCCGTCGGCCTTGCGATCTATCTGATCTTCATCGTCCAGATTTAGTGCAAGTCCGTTGCGTCTCGGGAGCTGAAACATGCGTCCATCTCACCTTATTGTAACCTGCGCTCCCCTGGCCGAACTTTGGAATGACGGAGGTCCAATGGACGCACGTCGTTTGAACTGGATAGGAGACATGGAGATTGTCGATCTTTTGCGGGAAGAGGCGAGCTTCGTCGTTGCCGACGTTGTGCATCCACTGCGATGGATACAGGTTGCGGACCGCTTTACGTTCTGGAAGAAGGAGGTTCAGCCTCATTTAGCCCCGCCAGATACAGTCGGGTTCTAACCCGACGATTACCCCGGTGAATACTGCTACGTCGCCTCCCTGTGGAAGTGCGGCTCATCCGCTGCAGTCATCCTTCTCGAAAAGCATCACTGAATTCGGTCGCTATTCGCGCGCACTTGTGCAGTGCCTGAATGGGCGTCGTCGATATAGGACGCTGTTTCTCCACGTCATTCCGGGGCGCGCATAGCGAGCCCGGAATCCATAACCACGGACCGGAGTGTTGTACTCGACGTCGGATCACCTGCCACAACATGATCGTCACGGCATATCGATTCCGGGCTCATCGCTGCGCGATGCCCCGGAATGACGAGCGGAGATAGCCGCGGCCTGACATTCAATCAGGTCGAAATGGCTGCTAAAGCGGAGGCCTGTGTCTCACCGCTTCTTCCATCCACCCCGCTTCCCCGGGGCGCCGCCTGTCGAGCGCGGGGAAGGGCCAAATTCCGGGCCGGAGTCGCGGGAGTTTTCCGGCTGGATGATCCGGCTGGAGGCGCCGAACGGTTTTGACGGCAGCTTCGGGTTCGGGCGGAAGGGCAGGGATTCCGGGCCGTGCATCTCGTCGAGATGCGGCTTGTGGACCTTGGAGCCGCGAGCACCTCCCGTGGATTGCCCCTCACCCCGTCCCTCTCCCCGTGAAGAACGGGGAGAGGGGGAGGAGCCACCGGTGATCTCGTCATGAGATGGGAGCAGAGGGTCGGTGGCGCGGGGTTTGCCGCCCCGTGCTGAAACACCACGTCCCTTCATTGCCGCTGTCGGCAGATTGGCGGCGTCGCCGTATTTCTTCGCGCCCGCATACGATCCCGCCTTGCCTTGCACCGTGCGCTGTTTCGCGGTGGGATCGTCGACCACGGCGAGTTCGGTGGCGCGCAGGCGCTTGACCTCGTCGCGCAGCCGCGCTGCCTCCTCGAAGTTCAAATCGGCCGCGGCCTCGCGCATCCTGGTTTCGAGGTCGGCCAGCACCGTCTCGAAATTATGTCCGATCGAGATGGCGTCGTCGGTGGCGGTGCCGCTGCCGATCTCGATCAGCACGTGATCGCGCTCATAGACCGAGCCGAGGATGTCGCCGATCGATTTCTTGATGCTCTCCGGCGTGATGCCGTGGGCCGTGTTGTACTCGACCTGCTTCTCGCGGCGGCGCGCGGTCTCGGCCATCGCGCGCTCCATCGAGCCCGTGACCTGGTCGGCATAGAGGATCACCCGGCCGTCGACGTTACGCGCGGCGCGGCCGATGGTCTGGATCAGCGAGGTCTCGCTGCGCAAAAAACCTTCCTTGTCGGCGTCGAGGATCGCGACCAGCGCGCATTCGGGAATGTCGAGGCCTTCGCGCAAGAGGTTGATGCCGACCAGCGCGTCGAACGCGCCCAGGCGCAAGTCGCGGATGATCTCGATGCGCTCGATGGTATCGATGTCCGAGTGCATGTAGCGGACGCGAATGCCCTGCTCATGCAGATATTCGGTCAGGTCCTCGGCCATGCGCTTGGTCAGCACCGTGATCAATGAGCGGTAGCCAGCCTGCGCGGTGGCCCGAACCTCGCCCAGGAGATCATCGACCTGGGTGCGTGCCGGCCGGATATCGACGGGCGGATCGATCAAGCCGGTGGGGCGGATGACCTGCTCGACGAATACGCCGCCGCTCTCGTTCAGCTCCCAGGCCGAGGGCGTCGCCGACACCGCGACCGTCTGCGGCCGCATCATGTCCCATTCCTCGAAGCGGAGCGGGCGGTTGTCCATGCAGGAGGGCAGGCGGAAGCCGTATTCGGCCAAGGTCGCCTTGCGGCGGAAGTCGCCGCGGAACATGCCGCCGATCTGCGGCACCGTGACGTGGCTCTCGTCGGCGAACACCAGCGCGTTGTCGGGCACGTATTCGAACAAGGTCGGCGGCGGCTCGCCGGGCAGGCGGCCAGTCAGATAGCGCGAATAGTTCTCGATGCCGGCGCAGCTTCCGGTCGCTTCCATCATCTCGAGATCGAAGGTGGTGCGCTGCTCCAGCCGTTGCGCTTCGAGCAGGCGGCCCTGGTCGTGCAGCTGGTCGAGCCGCATCTTCAATTCGGATTTGATCGACTTGATCGCCTGCACCAGCGTCGGGCGCGGCGTCACATAGTGCGAGTTGGCGTAGATTTTTATAAATTCGAGCTCGTCCTGCTTGTGGCCGGTGAGCGGATCGAACTCCTCAATGTTCTCGACGCTGTCGCCGAACAGGTTCACGCGCCAGGCGCGATCCTCATAGTGCGCTGGGAAGATGTCGATGACGTCGCCGCGCACCCGGAAGGTGCCGCGGGTAAAATCGTGCTGGGTGCGCTTGTATTGCAGCGCGACGAGGTCGGCGATCAGCTGCCGCTGGTCGATGCGCTCGCCCTTCTTCAGCGCGAACGTCATCGCGGTGTAGGTCTCGACCGAGCCGATACCGTAGATGCAGGAGACGGAGGCGACGATGATGACG
>NZ_JBARGP010000022.1:0-2563 GCF_049798375.1 Bradyrhizobium sp. | reverse complement strand
CGCTCGCTGTTCCACCAGTAGCTCGGGCACGAGGTCGAGCAGCAGGCGCAGAGGATGCACTCGTAGAGGCCGTCGAGCTTCTCGCGATCCTCGTGGCTCTGCTTCCATTCCTTCTGCGGCGTCGGCGAGGTGGTCTTCAGCCACGGCTCGATCGAGGCATATTGCGCGTAGAAATTGGTGAGGTCAGGGACCAGGTCCTTGACGACCGGCTGGTGCGGCAGCGGGTTGATCTTGACCGCGCCGTCCTTCACGTCGTGCATCGACTTGGTGCAGGCCAAGGTGTTCTGGCCGTCGATGTTCATGGCACAGGAGCCGCAGACGCCTTCGCGGCAGGAGCGGCGGAAGGTCAGCGACGGATCGATGTGGTTCTTGATCCAGATCAGGCCGTCCAGCACCATCGGGCCGCAATCATGGGTGTCGATGTAATAGGTGTCGACGCTCGGATTCTTGCCGTCGTCCGGATTCCAGCGATAGACCTTGAACTCGCGGACCTCGGTGGCACCGGCCGGCTTCGGCCAGGTCTTGCCGCCTGATATCTGGGAGTTCTTTGGAAGCGCAAATTCAGCCATTGCAAAAGGCCTTCTTCGTTGTCCGGACAGAGAGAGGTGGGCGCTCAGTACACGCGCGCTTTCGGCGGAATGTACTGAACGTCGTTGGTCATGGTGTAGTTGTGCACCGGGCGGTAATCGATCCTGGTGTTGCCGTTCTGGTCGATCCAGGCCAGCGTGTGCTTCATCCAGGTCTTGTCGTCGCGATCCGGGAAATCCTCGCGGGCATGGGCGCCGCGGCTTTCGGTGCGGTTGCCGGCCGAATCCATCGTCACCACGGCCTGGACGATCAGATTGTCGAACTCCAGCGTCTCGACCAGATCGGTATTCCACACCAGCGAGCGGTCGGACACGGCGATGTCGCTGATGCCGCTATGCACCTTGTGGATCAGCTTGTGGCCTTCCTCCAGCACCTCGCCGGTGCGGAACACCGCGCAGTTGGTCTGCATCACGTTCTGCATGCTCTCGCGCAGCTTTGCAGTCGGCGTGCCGCCGGAGGCATAGCGATAGTGATCGAGCCGGCCGAGCGCCTTATCGGCGGAGTCCTTCGGCAAATCAGGCTGCTTGCCGTTCGGCGTCAGCTTCTCGGCCAGCCGCAGCGCCGCGGCGCGGCCGAACACCACGAGGTCGATCAGCGAGTTGGAGCCGAGGCGGTTGGCGCCATGCACGGAGACGCAGGCAGCCTCGCCGATTGCCATCAGGCCGGGCACGATCGCATTGTCGTCGCCATTGGCCTTGGTCAGCACCTCGGCGTGGAAGTTGGTCGGGATGCCGCCCATGTTGTAGTGCACCGTCGGCACGATCGGGATCGGCTCACGCGTCACGTCGACATTGGCGAAGATCTTGGCCGATTCGGAGATGCCGGGCAGGCGCTCGGCCAGCACTTTCGGGTCGAGATGGTCGAGATGCAGGAAGATGTGATCCTTCTTCTTGCCGACGCCGCGGCCTTCGCGGATCTCGATGGTCATCGCGCGCGAGACCACGTCGCGCGAGGCGAGGTCCTTGGCCGATGGCGCATAGCGCTCCATGAAGCGCTCGCCCTCGGCGTTGACCAGGTAGCCGCCTTCGCCGCGGGCGCCCTCGGTGACGAGGCAGCCCGAGCCGTAGATGCCGGTCGGGTGGAACTGCACAAACTCCATGTCCTGCATCGGCAGGCCGGCGCGCAGCGCCATGGCGCCGCCGTCGCCGGTGCAGGTGTGCGCCGAGGTGCAGGAGGCATAGGCGCGGCCGTAGCCGCCGGTGGCGAGGATCGTGGTCTGGGCGCGGAAGCGGTGCAAGGTGCCGTCATCGAGCTTGAGCGCGATGACGCCGCGGCAGGCGCCCTGGTCGTCCATGATTAGGTCGATGGCGAAGAACTCGATGAAGAACTCCGCGGCATGGCGCAGCGACTGGCCATACATGGTGTGCAGCATGGCGTGGCCGGTGCGGTCGGCGGCGGCGCAGGTGCGCTGCGCCTGGCTCTTGCCGAAATCCACCGTCATGCCGCCGAACGGGCGCTGATAGATCTTGCCGTCGTCGGTGCGCGAGAACGGCACGCCCCAATGCTCGAGCTCGTAGACCGCCTCGGGCGCGTTGCGCACCATGTATTCGATCGCGTCCTGGTCGCCGAGCCAGTCCGACCCCTTCACGGTGTCGTACATGTGCCAGCGCCAGTCGTCCGGGTGCATGTTGCCGAGGGAGGCCGAGATGCCGCCCTGGGCCGCCACGGTGTGCGAGCGGGTCGGGAATACCTTGGTGATGCAGGCGGTCCGCAGGCCCGCTTCGCTGCAGCCGACCACCGCGCGCAGGCCCGCGCCGCCGGCGCCGACCACCACGACATCGTAGGTGTGATCCTCGATGGGATAGGCTTTTCCATTGGTCGCAGGAGCGCCGCTCCCGCTGCCATTCGTATCGCCGGCCATGAACTACACTCCGGATGATAATTTTAAGATGGCGTAGATCGAGGCGAGCGCCACGGTCACGCAAAAGAAATTGTTCGCCATGATCGAGACCAGCTTCAGCCGCTCGCCATGGAC
>NZ_JBARGP010000021.1:0-1730 GCF_049798375.1 Bradyrhizobium sp. | reverse complement strand
CCCCAGCCCTCCCCCACAAGGGGGGAGGGAGCCGGACCAGCTCGCTCGGGGCGAAGCAGAGCCCCATCCTGCAAAGCCACGCTCACTTCAACTTCAGCCCGACCACGCGTATCAGGCCGTCCGGCATCGGCCGGAAGCCTTCCAGCTTGGTCGTGTGCGCGAACAGGAACTTGCGATGATAGAGGTAGAGGATCGGCTCCTGGTTCTGCACCTCGCGGGCCAGCATCGCGTAGATCGCCTTGCGCTTCTGCATGTCGCTGACGAGCCGGGCGTCCTCCAGCGCCTTGTCGGCAGTCGGATTGCTCCAGGCGCTGTAGTTCAGCGCGGCACCGGTATGTAGATGGTTGAACGTGTTGCCGTCGGGATCGCTGCGGCCGCTCCATTCCAGCATGTAAGCCTGATATTCGCCGGCCTCGCCCTGTTTCAGCGACGTCGCGAACTCGGTCACGCGGATCTTCAGGTCGAAGCCCGCTTCGGCAGCCATGGCCTGCAGGACCTGCGCGGCGGCCTCGCTCTCGCTTTCCTTCGGCACCATGAAATCGACCGTGACCGGCGGCGTCACGCCGGCCTCCTTCAACAGCGCCTTCGCCTTCTCGACGTCTCGTCCACGCAGCGGAAAGGCGGACTGGTAATAGGGGTTTTCCGGGTTCACCCACTGATTGCCTGGCGTGAACTCGCCGTTGAAGATCACCTGGTTGAGCGCCTCGCGATCGATTGCGAGATCGAGCGCCTGCCGCACCTTGGCCGACTGGCTCAGCGGGCCCTTTGCCTTGTCCTTGCCGATGTTCAGGGTCAGGCCGCGATAGCCGAGGCTGGTCGCGGTGTCGAGCTTCAGCCGCAGGTCGCTTGTCACGTCCTTGATGTCCGTGGCCAGTAGCCGCTCGATCAGGTCGAGCCCGCCCGATTTGAGATTGGCGAGCCGCACCGTGGCGTCGTCGATCGGCTGATAGACGATGCGGTCGATGAAGATGTCATCCTTATTCCAGTAGTCGGCGAACTTCTCGAACACGATCTTGTCCTGCTGCACGCGTTCGACGAATTTGTAAGGACCGGCGCAGACCGGGTGCAGGCCGAACTTGTCGCCTTCCGCCTTGGCTGCCTTGGGCGACACCATCATGCCGGCACGATCGGTCAATTGGGCGAGCAGCGGTGAGAACGGCGCCTTCAGCACCAGCTTGATGGTCAGGGGATCGACGACATCGACATGATCGAGCGAGGCGATCTCCGGCTTGCGGAACGAGCCGGGCGTGTTGAGATGGCGGTCGAGCGAGAATTTCGCGGCCTCGGCGTCGAACGGCTCGCCGTCCTGGAACTTGACGCCGGGCCGCAGCTTGATCGTGACCTCCTTGCCATCGGCCGAGGTCTCATGCGACAGCGCGAGCTGCGGCACGATGTTGAGCTTCTCGTCGATGTCGAACAGCTTGTCGCAGAACGCGGCGAACACGATGCGGCCGACATAAGTGCGCGCCATCGTGGGATCGAGGATGTCGGGATCTTCGGCAAGCCCGATGCGAAGCGTGGTCTGGGCCTGCGCGGCGGCGCCGAGCGAGAGCATGAAGGTGGCCGCACATGCGGCGATGCGCCAGTTTCTGATCATCCCATTGTCCTCACGCGAATGCGGCTCATGCCGTTGCACCACCCGTACCAACCCCACGCCCGCACGGTCCTTCCGCCGGCTGCTTCGACACCTTGATCACAGGCGAGGATGCGCAGTTGCGTCATGTCTGGCC
>NZ_JBARGP010000020.1:0-18512 GCF_049798375.1 Bradyrhizobium sp. | reverse complement strand
CCAACCGGCGCCATGGCCGACAACGTCACCGGCTTTGCCCGCGCGCTGCGTGCGGCCGGCCTGCCGGTCGGGCCCGGCGCGGTGCTGGATGCGTTGACGGCGCTGGAGGCGATCGACATCGGCAAGCGTGCCGACGTATTCACCACTCTTGAGGCGATCTTCGTCAAGCGCCGCGAGCACGCGCTGATCTTCGCCCAGGCCTTCGATCTGTTCTTCCGGGCCGCGGAAGAATGGAAATCGATGCTGGATTCGGTGCCGCTGCCGGACCAGGCCAAGAAGAAGCCGCCGCCGGCCTCGCGCCGGGTCCAGGAGGCGATGGCGCAGCCCCGAATCCATGAGGAGCCGCAGGCTCAGGAGCAGGATCTGCGGCTGGCGGTGTCCGACCGCGAACTGCTGCAGAAGAAGGACTTCGCGCAGATGAGCGCGGCGGAGATCGCGCAGGCGACGCGCGCGATCGCCAACATGCGGCTGCCACAGACCGAGCTGAAGACGCGCCGCTACCGGCCAAACCCACGCGGTCACCGCATCGACATGCGCAAGACGCTGCGCCAGGCGTTGCGCACCGAGGGGGAGATCATCAATTTTCATCGGCTGGGGCGGCTTCAAAAGCCGGCGCCGATCGTGGCACTGCTCGATATCTCTGGCTCGATGAGCGAATACACCCGGCTGTTTCTGCACTTCCTGCACGCGATCACCGATGCTCGCAAGCGCGTCTCGGTGTTCCTGTTCGGTACCCGGCTGACCAATGTGACGCGGGCGCTGCGGCAGCGCGACCCCGACGAGGCGCTGGCGAGCTGCTCGGCCTCCGTCGAGGACTGGGCCGGCGGCACCCGGATCGCGACCTCGCTGCATAGTTTCAACAAATTGTGGGCGCGGCGGGTGCTCGGGCAGGGCGCCATCGTGCTCTTGATCTCCGACGGGCTGGAGCGCGAGGCCGACGCCAAGCTCGCCTTCGAGATGGACCGGCTGCACCGCTCCTGCCGCCGGCTGATCTGGCTCAACCCGCTGTTGCGCTATAGCGGCTTCGAAGCCAAGGCTCAGGGCATCAAAATGATGCTGCCCCACGTTGACGAATTTCGCCCGGTACATAATTTGAGTTCGATAGAGGGACTGATCTCGGCGCTGTCGTCGCCATTGCCGCCGCATCACCGCAGCGCGATCCGCCCCGCCGCCTAGGGAGACTCACATGACAGCCACGCTCAACCGCGACGAGGACATCCTGAAAGCTGCGGAGGACTGGCGGAAGGCCGGCCATGGCGTGGCGCTCGCCACCGTGGTCGAGACGTGGGGCTCGGCACCGCGGCCGGCGGGCTCCAACCTCGTCATCAACGACGACGGCACGTTCTTAGGCTCGGTCTCGGGCGGCTGCGTCGAGGGCGCCGTCGTCACCGAAGCGATGGACGTGATCGAGAGCGGTGCCCCCAAGATGCTGGAGTTCGGCGTCGCTGACGAGACCGCCTGGAATGTCGGGCTGTCCTGCGGCGGCACCATCCGCGTCTTCGTCGAGAAGGTCGGCTAAATGCAGCTCGCCACGCTTGCCGAACTCAATGTTGAGCGCGCCGCGCGTCGCCCGGCGATCCTTGTCACCGATGTCGCCTCCGGCGAGCAGCGGCTGGTGAAGGTCAAGGACATTGCCGCCGACCCGCTGCAGGCCGAGCTTGCGGCCCAGCTACGGATGGGCAAGAGCGGCATGATCGAGGCCGCCGGCAAGCGGCTATTTCTCAATGTCTACGCGCCGACGGCGCGGCTCGTCATCGTCGGTGCGGTCCATATCAGCCAGGCCTTGGCGCCGATCGCGCAGTCGCTCGGCTATGACGTCACCGTCGTCGATCCGCGCACGGCGTTCGCAAGCCCGGAGCGCTTCCCCGACGTGCCGTTGATTGCGGAATGGCCCGACGTGGCGCTGCCGCCGCTCAACATCGACCATTACACGGCATTCGTTGCGCTGACCCACGATCCGAAGATCGACGATCCGGCGCTGCTGCATGCCTTTGCGCGCGACTGCTTCTATATCGGCGCGTTGGGCTCGCGGAAGACCCACGCCAAACGCGGCGATCGGCTGCGCGGACAGGGTGCCAGCGATGTCGACATCGCGCGCATCCACGCCCCGATCGGGCTTGCGATCGGCGCCGTCTCGCCGGCGGAGATCGCCGTTTCGATCATGGCGCAGATCACTGCGACCCTGCGGTTGCCACCCCGCGCGAAGGAAGCGGCGGCATGAAATTCGGACCTGCCAGTCCGGCGGATGCGATTGGCGGGGTGACCGTGCACACCTTGCGTCAGGGCTCCCTGGTGCTGAAGAAGGGCACCACGATCGGTGCGGCCGAGGTCGCGGCCCTCACCAAGGAAGCCGTCAAGGAGATTGTCGTGGTCCGCCTCGAGGACGGCGACATCTCCGAGGATCAGGCCGCCGGCAGCATCGCCAAGGCCGTCGCGGGCGACGGCATCCATGTTGACCGTGCCTTCACCGGCCGTGCCAATCTGTTCGCAGCGCATGCCGGCGTGCTGGTGATCGACCGTGCCGCGGTCGACCGTATCAACGCGGTCGACGAGGCCATCACTTTCGCGACGCTTGAAGCGTTCAAGCCGGTGGTCGAAGGCGAGATGGTCGCGACCGTCAAGCTGATCCCGTTCGGTGTCGAAAGCAGCCTGTGCGATGCCGCGGTCGCGGCTGCCGGCCGTGATGCGCTGACGATCGCACCCTATGTCATCAAGCGGGTTGGGATCGTCTCGACCATCCTGCCGGGCCTGGCGTCCAAGGTGATCGACAAGACCTTGCGCGTCACTGCCGAGCGGCTGGCGCCCGCCGGCGCTGCCATCATTGCCGAGCGCCGCGTACCGCATGAGGAGGCGGCGCTGGCCGCCGCTGTCCAGGAGATGCTGTCGCTGGGGGCCGAGCTCGTCATCGTGTTCGGGGCGTCGGCGATTGCCGACCGTCGCGACGTGATCCCGGCCGCCATCACCGGGATCGGCGGACGAATCGAGCATTTCGGCATGCCGGTCGATCCCGGCAACCTCTTGCTGATCGGAAGTGCGGGCAACGTGCCGGTGCTGGGCGCGCCGGGCTGCGCCCGCTCGCCGGTCGAGAACGGCTTCGACTGGGTGCTGATGCGGCTGCTCGCCGGCATCAAAGTCACCCGTAACGAGCTGATGGGCCTGGGCGTCGGCGGGCTGCTGATGGAAATCGTGACGCGGCCGCAGCCGCGCGCCAAGCCTGAAGCCGACGGCGAACAACGCAAGGTCGCGGCCATCGTTCTCGCGGCGGGGCGTTCGACCCGCATGGGCGGTCCGAACAAGCTGCTGGCCGAACTCGAAGGCAGGAAGCTGGTGCGCATCGTCACCGAGCAGGCGCTGGCCTCGAAGGCCAGCGAGGTCATCGTCGTCACCGGCCATCAGGCCGAGCTGGTCGAGCAGGCGCTCTCAGGGCTCGATGTCAGGTTCGTGCGCAATCCGGATTTCGCCGGCGGGCTGGCAAGCTCGGTCAAGGCCGGCATTGCTGCGGTGTCGAAGGAGACCGATGGTGCTGTCGTGTGTCTCGGCGACATGCCGATGGTCTCCTCGCTGCTGCTCGATAACCTGATCGCGGCCTTTGCGCCCGACCGCGGTAATCTGATCGTGGTACCGGTCTCGGAGGGACGCCGTGGCAATCCGGTGTTGTGGTCGCGACGCTTCTTCCAGGAGCTGATGACGCTCGATGGTGATATCGGCGCGCGGCACCTGATCGCCAAGCATGCCGAAGCGGTGGCCGAAGTGCCGGTCGAAGGTGACGGCGCCTTCCTCGACATCGACACGCCGCAGGCGCTGGAAGCGGCACGGCAGGCGTGAGGCTTGTAGCCCGCGTGAGCGTAAGCGACACGCGGGACCACCCCGGATGTCGCTCCGCTCGTCCGGGCGACGGATCGACGTTTCCCGATTTCAATCTCCCGTTCACCAAGTTGAAACGACCGCCCGGCTAGATTTTCCTCGTGGACCTCGGGGGAGGGGAACGTGATCGTTTCACGGCCAGCGCGACGCTTCGCGCTTTTTGTTTTTGGACTGACACTCGCGGTCAGAGCCATGGGCTTCGGCGGCGAGAATTTCATCGGTGCGGCGAACGCCGCGGGCGCGTTCGCGATCGGCCAATGCGCTGCCTATGGCCAGGCTTACGATTATCCGGCCGAGAGCCAGGCCAAGGAAGCCGCGCTCAAGCAGTGCAAAGGCAATTGCACGGCCGTCACGATGAAGAAGGCCTGCGCCGCATTTTCCGTCGATATGACCAATCCCTGCGGCCCGCACGGCTACGCAGTGCGGCCGAAGATCTCGGCGTCGCTCAACGAGGCAACGCGCGAGTGCTACAAATATGGCGGCAAGGAATGCGTCATCCGCGCTTGGGTCTGCGACGCCAAGGGTTGAACGGAACCGCTGCGTCGACGATGGTCAGTCCGAATCTGGCGCTGACGTGCCAAGTCCGACATGACGTTGTTTGAGGGAGCCGCATGCTGTTCGACACCAAGATCGCGTTGGTCATTAGGACCGATCTCGAAGCCTGGCAGAAACTGAATGTCGCGGCCTTCCTGTCGAGCGGCATCGCAGCAGCCTATCCTGAGTGCATCGGCGCGCCCTACGAGGATGGCTCCGGCACGCAATATCACGCCCTGATCGGCCAGCCGATCCTGATCTATGGCGCGCCCGACGGCGCGGCGCTGTCGCGTGCGCTTGAACGTGCCCTGGCGCGTGGCGCCAAATGCGCTGTTTACACCGAGGACATGTTCAAGACCACGCATGACGAGGGCAACCGCGCCGCGGTCAAGGCGGTCGCGCGCGCCGATCTCAACCTGGTCGGACTCGCCCTCCGCGCCGAGCGCAAGGTGGTCGACAAGATCGTCGACGGACTGAAATTCCACAGCTGATGAATGTTTGCGTGACGAGGTCCGCCAACCTCGCGGGCGTCGCTTGTTCGTCGCTTGCCTGCTTCGCAATCAAGACGAGCGCCGCCGATACGAAGGTAGTCGGTTCCGCGAACGGGAAAAAAACTCCCGTGCGATTCATGGTTGCAATCTGAAGTCATCGCGTTATAGTAGTTGCTGCGTCTACCTTTTATGAGCGTGATTTATCAATCTTATTGATTGTTCGGTCTCATTTGATTTTCAAATGAGCGGGTGCAAATCGGCGTGTAAGGGCAAAATATTCCTGCATAGGCCTGGTGACCACATTTTGTGCCTCCCCAGGTAATTAGTTAGCCGAAACGACGACGCTACAGCGATCCATAGTTCACTGCATCAGAAGATTTACCTCGGTCGGGGCTGCCATTCCTAGGGCAGGTTTCCGACCCAATGACGATGCGCGTCCATAAGCTCATCATACAGAACCTTCGATCTACACCATTGCTGTCACTTCCGCATTTAGGAGCTCAAAATGACAGACCCCACCGACATCGCACATCTTCAAAAGGTTACGCAGGAACTGATCAAGACGATTACCTCGCCCGAGGTCATCGAACAGATGCGGCAATTTCGCGAGAAGGCCGCCGCCGGCGCTTCTCACGCGGAGGCGGGTAACTTGATGTCGCTCGAAAGCCTGAAGTCAGCCGGCGCGCAACTTCCCGAAGGATTCCGGATCACCAGCCGGGTGTTCGAGGACAAGCTCAACAAAAAGACGATCGATCTTGGACCGTACAGCGGCGATCCGCCGCCACGCCCGGCCAGTTTGGCAGGGAACGCGGTCAGTGGCTGCGCAGGCGGCGGTGCAGGCACCGTGTGCGGTTGTGCTGGCGGCGGCACGTGACAGTCGTCGACACGGGACGCGAGGGCCAGTGACAATGAACCATTATGCACATCTCGATTATGGTGCGGACGAACTGCAAAGGGTCATGAGCGAGCATTATGACAAGCTCATCTCGTTCGTTTCCTCACTCGAATTCAGGTCGGTTTTCGAGGAATTGATGAGCCTCGATCCGCGTCGACGGCCGGCCTTCATCCAGGAAGTGCTTCTGGACGAAGCCGCACTTGCGGCGCGCGGAATCGTCGTTCCGGAGGGTATCCTGATTCAACGATCGGCATTTGGCGATCGCCGTCCGACGCTTTTCGCCGTCAAACATTTCCTGCCGGAGCGATATCGCAACGTGTGGGAGAATGTGAATTTGACGTTCGATAACGAATACGCCGATTCGAGCGTCAGCCGGGACAAGGAGACATGCTGGCAGGCGCCTCTTGAACCGTTTGCTCAAGCGGCCGAACTCGCTCAAGTCGCCGCGTAATATGACGGTATTATCATCGTTTGTGGATTGATGCCTTGCGTTCGCCAATCTTGGGATCAGCGAACGCAAGGCGGGTTGGTGCAACAGTGTGACATCTGATTGCGGTGGATCTGCGCGTCCGCTGATCTCTGTGGAGAGGAGGGCAGCGCGCACGATGGGCATCACCGCTGAGATCTGCCGCCCATTCGTGGTTCGGCAGCATGGCACGAACTCGGACGCGCCTTGGCCAGCGTCGGGCTCGCGTGCGACACCGCGGACCTATTCGCAGTCACGCGGGATGAGGCCAGCGGGGCTGCGGCCGCACGCACCGCTCACGATCTGCCGAGTCCGGTCATTCGCAACCGGGCGTACGGCGTCGACCACATCTTCGCAGCCTGAGTTCACGATCTGTCACATCGCGCCCCGCTCGGCATCGTGTCCAAACAACAAGCCTTCAGTCGTTTGATCCCAATCAAGGCCAGCTTCTGCCAAATCCGCGCCCTCGGCATTACTCATCTTGACAATGACTGACCAGTCAGTCATTTTTCGAAAATGACGACACGGAAAACGGCATCGACTTCGGGCAGGGCATCGGAGCCGCGGCAGGCAAAAGCGCGCACTGCACCGACCAGAGCGGGGGCGCACCGGCCGCCAGCGGGGCGGACCGAACGCGCAGCGGAGCGCCGCGCGGCGATAGTGGAGGCGGCGATGGAGGAGTTCATCGCACGCGGCTTTGCGGCGACGCGGCTCGATGACGTCGCCAAGCGCGCCGGCGTCGCCAAGGGCACGATCTACCTGCATTTCAAGGACAAGGAATCGATGTTCGAGGAATTGATCCGTACCGCCATCGTGCCGTTCGTGAACCGGATGACCGCGCCACCGATGATCACCGGCTCCGTGCGGGACGTCGTCGAAGCCATGGCGCGGATGTTCATCCATGAGGTGGCGACCACCCGTCGCGGCGACCTCGTCCGTCTGATCGTGGCCGAGGGGCCGCGGTTTCCAGCGATCGCCGACTTTTACTATCGCGAGGTGGTGTCGCGCGGCCTCGCCGCCTTGCGCGCCCTGCTCGAGCTTGCCGTCGCGCGCGGCGAGATCCGGCAGTCGAAGCTCATGCAATTCCCCCAGATCGTGATCGCCCCGGCGATGATCGCGGTGATCTGGAAGAGCCTGTTCGAGCACCATGCGCCGCTCGATGCCGAAGCAATGCTTCACACGCACCTGGACCTGATTTTCGGCGAAAGGAATGCGACATGAGCTTGTGGCGCCATATCGCGATACTGGCGCTCGCCGCTGCGTTGGTGGGCTGCAACGAGAAGCGCGATCCCGGTTATCAGGGCTGGGTCGAGGCCGACATGATCTTCGTCAGTCCCGACGAGTCCGGGCGGGTGACCAAGCTCGACGTCCGCGAGGGCGACGAGGTCAAGGTCGGCGATCATCTGTATGCGGTCGACGACGATCTGCAGCAGGCCGACCTTAACCAGAACAAGGCGACGCTCGCCAACGCGCAGCAGACCTATGATCGCGCGGCGGCACTGAGCAAGACCGGCGCGGGCACCCAAGCGACATTGGACTCGGCCGTGTCGTCACTGCGCGTGGCCGAGGCCCGCGTCGTGAGCTCGCAGACGCGGCTGGCGCGCCGCAGCGGGTTCGCGCCCGTGGCCGGCATCGTGCAGCAGATCTATTTCCGTGAAGGCGAGATGGTTGCGGCCGGGCGGCCGGTGCTCTCGATCATGCCGCCCGGCAACATGAAGCTGCGCTTCTATGTGTCCGAGACAGACCTGCCGAAATTTGCGATCGGGGACGAGGTGCGGGTCACTTGCGACAATTGCGCCGCCGACCTCACCGCGCGCGTCTACTTCATCGCGACATCGGCGGAATACACGCCGCCGGTCATCTACAGCCTCGATGAGCGCAACAAGCTGGTCTATCTGATCCAGTCACGGCCCGCGAAACCCGATGCGCTGCGCGTCGGCCAACCTGTCAGCATCTATCCCAGCGCCAAGACGCCGGTGGCGGACAGGCGATGACCGGCTCCGACGCCGCGATTGCGATCGACGTCCACGGCCTGGCCAAATCGTTCGGTGGCCGCGAGGTCGTCCATGACCTGTCGATGCAGGTGAAGCGCGGCTCGATCTACGGATTCCTCGGTCCGAACGGCTCCGGCAAGACCACGACTATCCGCATGCTGTGCGGCCTGCTGACGCCCGACAGCGGCGAGGGGACGTGCCTCGGCTTCGACATCCGTCGCGACGCCGACAAGATCAAGCGTCGGGTCGGCTACATGACGCAGCGCTTCAGCCTCTATCAGGATCTCTCGGTGCGGGAAAACCTGGAATTCGTCGCGCGCCTCTATGGCGTGCCCGACGCGCGCGGCGCCGCGCGCGAGATGGTCAAGCGGCTCGGCCTCAATGGCCGCGAGGAGCAACTCGCCGGCGAGTTATCCGGCGGCTGGAAGCAGCGGCTGGCGCTTGGCGCCTGTACCTTGCCCAATCCGGAGCTGCTGCTGTTGGACGAGCCGACCGCCGGCGTCGATCCGAAGGCGAGGCGCGACTTCTGGAACGAGATTCATGCCCTTGCCGCCGAAGGGCTGACCGTGCTGGTCTCGACCCATTACATGGACGAGGCCGAGCGCTGCCATGAGATCGCTTACATCGCCTATGGCCATCTGCTGGCGCGCGGCTCGGTGGAGGAAGTGATCGCGCAGTCGGCGCTGACGACCTGGACAGTAAACGGCGACGACACGCGAGAGCTTGCGGATGCGCTGGCCGGCAAGCCCGGCATCGACATGGTGGCGCCGTTCGGCACCAGCCTGCACGTCTCCGGCCGCGACAAGGCGGCGCTGGAGGCAAGCATCGCGCCCTGGCGCAACAAACCGGGCCTGCATTGGCAGCAGGCGTCGCCGTCGCTGGAAGATGTCTTCATCGATCTCATGAACCGCTCGAAGGACAATTTCCAATGAGCGGGGCGGAGACCCATGCGCGGGCGGACGCAACGCGCGAGCCGCGGTTCGGCTTCTGGCGCCGCACTTACGCGATGGTGGTGAAGGAATTCATTCAGCTCCGCCGCGACCGGGTGTCATTCGGAATGATCGTGATGCTTCCGGTGATGCAGCTGCTGCTGTTCGGCTATGCCATCAACACCACGCCGCATCATCTGCCGACCGCGGTGCTGCTGCAGGAGGATACCGATCTCGGCCGCTCGATCCTGAAAGCGCTGGAGAACACCGCTTATTTCCGCTTCACCGAGGAGGTCCACAATGTCGACGAGTTCGACGACCTGCTGCTGTCAGGCAAGGTGCTGTTCGGGATCGAGATCCCGCGCGGCTTCGAACGCGCCGTGCGTCGCGGCGACCGGCCGGCGCTGCTGATTGCGGCCGACGCGACCGATCCGGTGGCGGCATCCTCGGCGCTGTCCTCGCTCGGCACCATCGTGCAGACCGCGCTCAGCCATGATCTCTACGCCGGCGATCCGATCTCGCTACCGTTCGAGATCCGCGCGCATGCGCGCTACAATCCGGCGGCCTCGTCGCGGCTCAACATCGTGCCCGGACTGGTCGGCACCATCCTGACCATGACCATGCTGATCTTCACGGCGCTGTCGGTAACGCGCGAGATCGAGCGCGGCACCATGGAGAGCCTGCTGTCGATGCCGATCAAGCCAATCGAGGTCATGCTGGGCAAGATCGTCCCTTATGTGATCGTCGGCTTCCTGCAGGCCGCGATCATCCTCGGCATCGGTGTGCTGCTGTTCGGCGTTCCCATCTTCGGCAGCCTCACGCTGCTGGCCATGCTTTCGACGCTGTTCATCGCCGCCAACCTTGCGATTGGCTACACCTTCTCGACCCTGGCGCAGAACCAGTTGCAGGCGATGCAACTCTCGATCATGTTCTTCCTGCCGAGCATCCTGCTCTCCGGCTTCATGTTTCCGTTCCTAGGCATGCCGCGATGGGCGCAATATGTCGGCGAGTGCCTGCCGCTGACGCATTATCTGCGCATCGTCAGGGCGATCATGCTGAAGGGCTCGACCCTGCACAATCTGCAATATGATGCGCTGGCCCTGCTGGGGCTGATGCTGTTTGCGATGACGATCGCCGTGTTGCGCTTCCGCCGGACGCTGGATTGAGGCACAATGGTGCCGCAACGAAGAGAGCGATCATGGCGCGATGAGCTGGTGGGGCAGGGACGGGGTGGGTGACGTATCGGCCGAGTTCAATCGGTCGTTGGTGCGCGAGTTGCTATTGACGCAACAGCTGCGCGTCAAGGTGCTGATCGTGACCGCGGCGCTGTTCCTGGTCCTGCTCAGCCTGATCGATATCTTCGAACCTGAAGTGGTCGCGCATGTCTACCAGACCGGTCGCCGGGCCATCCTCACGCAGGCGATCCTGCTCGCGTTCATCCTGTTCGAATGGTGGGTCCATTCCCAGATTGCGCTCTATTTGAAGCGTGATCGCGACGTCCCGCCGTTTCGCCGCTACGTCAGCGCGTTTATCGAGACCTCGCTGCCGTCGGTTGTCTTGATCCTGCAGATCGACAGCATGGGCGCGGACAAGGCGTTGGGCTTCGTGATGCCGTTCGCCTATTTCATCTTCGTCATCAGCTCGACCCTGCGGCTCGATCTCTGGCTCTCGGCATTCACTGGCTTCGTTGCCGCTGCCGAACTGCTCGCAATCGCCATGCACTTCCGCGTCGCCGACGGCGCTGAACCCGAGCTCTATTTCGATATCGCCCGCAGCGTGACCATCCTGATCTGCGGCGTGCTCGCCGGAGCGGTCGGCCTGCAACTGCGCCGGCAGTTCGCGGCCAGCATTCTGGCTGCGACGGCGCGCGATCGCGTCACTAGCCTGTTCGGCCAGCATGTCTCGCCGCAGGTGGTGGAGCGGCTGATGGCGGAGGGCACCTCGGGCGCCACTGACATCCGAAGGGTGGCCGTGATGTTCGCCGATTTCCGCGGCTTCACCGCGGCAGCGCAATCGCGCACGCCGCAGCAGGTGGTGGACCGGCTCGACGGCGCCTTCGCGGTGCTGGTCGAAAAGCTCGAGGCCCATGGTGGCATCGTCAACAAGTTCCTCGGCGACGGTTTCCTGGCGCTGTTCGGTGCGCCGTTCGAGACGCCGGATGCCGCACGCCATGCGGTCGCTGCGGGGCGCGAGATGCTGGCAGCCATGACGGATGTCAACGTCGATACCGACTGGCCATTGCGGATTGGCATCGGCATTCATCTCGGCGAGGTCGTCGCCGGCAGCATCGGCTCGCCGCGGCGCAAGGAATACACCGTGATCGGGGACACCGTGAATTTCGCCTCGCGGCTCGAGGCGCTCAACAAGGAGTTCGGCTCGCAGCTCCTGATCTCGTCGGAGGTGCGCGCCGCATTGGGCGAGACGGAATGCGAGGCGCGCTCGCTCGGCGAGGTCCCGGTGCGCGGCTATGACCATCCGGTCGAGGTCTGGCAGCTGGGGTAGGCGCGGGCGCCTTGCGATCTACAGCTGCGGCGCAACCAAATTTTCGATCTTCACATGATCGCGGTCTTCGATGATTTCCGCGATCATCTGCCGGTGGCAATGGGCGTGGTCGCGCTCATAGCAGAGCAGGCAAATCGGGCCTGATGTCTTCACCAGCGCCGACAATTCGTCGAGCTGCTCCTTGGCCTGCGGCGTCTTCAGATGCGCGTCGTAGATCCTGCGCAAGGTCTCATAATGGCCGCTGCGCGCGGCCTCGCGGCCGTCCTTCGGAGTGCCGAGCCCGCGGAGGTGAACGTAAGCAATGCCGCGCTCGTCGAGGCCGGCGGCGAGCTGGCTCTTGGAGAAGCCCGGCCGTCGCGACGACGCCACCGCGCGCACGTCGACCAGCAGCTTGACGCCGGCACCCTGCAACTCGTCGAGCACTGCCTTGGCCGGCGTCTGCTCATAGCCGATGGTGAACAGCGTTTTTGCCTTGGCCATGACCATCCACCTCAACCGACTCGCTTGATCAGCTCCATCGCGCCCTCGGGTGCGCGCACCTTGCCCTCGTGAATCACGTAAGCGAACACGTCGCGTGGCACTTTCTTCGCGGGCTTGTCGCCAACGCGCGGCAAATCGTCCGGTTCGCCGCCCTCGGCCCATAATTGGAAACGCTTGGCCCAGGCATCGAGTTGCTTGGGCGGATAGCAGGTCTTGATCTCGTCATCGCCCTTCTGCAGCCGGGCATAGACGAAATCACCGGTGACATCGGATATCGCCGGGTATTTGCCGTGCTCGGCAAACACCACGGGCGTCTCGAACTGGCGGAGCAGGGCGACGAACTCCGGCACGCAAAAACTGTCGTGCCGCACCTCGACCACATGGCGTAATTTGTGGCCGTCGAGCTCGCGCGGCAACAGCTCCAGGAATGCGCCGAAATCCGCCTCGTCGAATTTCTTGGTCGGTGCGAACTGCCAGAGCACGGGCCCTAAGCGATCGCCGAGCTCAAGCACGCCGGTGTCGTAGAAGCGCTTCACGGGATCGCCGGCTTCCGCCAGCACGCGGCGGTTGGTGGCGAAGCGCGGTCCCTTCAGCGAGAATACGAAGCCGTCCGGCACCTCGCGCGCCCATTTGCGAAAGCTCTCCGGCTTCTGCGAGCCGTAATAGGTGCCGTTGATCTCGATCGAGGTCAGCTTGGAGCCGGCATATTCCAGCTCCTTCGATTGCGGCAGCTTCTCGGGATAGAACACGCCGCGCCATGGCGCGAAGGTCCAGCCGCCGATACCGATATAGATGTGGCTCTTCCGCTTTGCGGCGCGCGTGGGAGCTTTGCTCACGGGGCAGTTCCGTTTGACGGTGAGGGGAGGACGAGGTCGAGGCCTCAAGATTAGTCCAAGGTGGCGGGCTTGACCAGTTCGCGACCTGTGGCCCTGCTGCTCTACCTCAGCCCGGTCAGATCGTGGTATCTGTCTCAGTGGGGCAGCAGGAAAGACATTCGAGATGACATCGCAGTCCATCGGCGGCGTTCTCGGCGCCATCGTCGCAGCGGTCGTGCTGGCGGCCGCATTTTATTACGTACCGGTCGGGCCGTTCGCGAAGCCGGTACCGGTCAAGGTCGAAGCGCCTGCCGCGGAGACCGCTCCGGCCGCACCGGCGCCGCGCGGCCCTGTGGTTCGCGAGGTGCCGAACTAGAGGCCCTTGCGGAACGCATCCGGCGTTCCCATATCGTTGACAACGACGACGTTGAGCCCAGTCCCCCCGGGGTTCCGTTATCGAAAACGACCACGACAGAGCGGCAGCGCCGGATGTACGCGCACCCTTTGTTTGTGGTCGTTGCCATTTTGCGCCGGCGTTTTCCGGATATCACACGGTCGGCTTTTTAGGCGTCCCGAGCGGGGCGGCGTTGGTATGGGCCTTGGCATGGCGGGAGGCGGCGGATATACGCTTGCCCACCATGAACGAAGTGATCCGACCGGCTCTGCCAGTGCCACCGCAACCTGCTGATATGCCGATCGTTTCGGTCGTTGTCCCGACCTTCAACGAGCGCGACAACGTGACCACGCTCTACCGGCGGTTGGAAGCAACCTTCAAGGACATGCCTTGGGAGGTCGTGTTCGTCGATGACAATTCGCCCGACGGCACCTGGCAGGTGGTGCGTGAGCTGTCGCGCGCCGACAAGCGCGTCCGCTGCATCCGCCGCATCGGCCGGCGCGGCCTCTCCGGCGCCTGCATCGAGGGCATTCTCGCCGCCAGCGCGCCCTATGCCGCCGTGATCGATGCCGATTTGCAGCATGACGAAACGCAGCTACCGAAGATGGTCAAGCTGCTGCAGGACGGCGCCGCCGAGCTCGTGGTCGGCAGCCGCTATATCGAGGGCGGCAGTGCGGCGAGCTTCAACAAGCAGCGCGCGGGCGCAAGCGCTTTCGCGACCCGGATCGCGCAGCAGGCGCTCAAGGTCGCGGTCGCCGATCCCATGAGCGGCTTCTTCATGATCCGCCGCGACCGTTTCGAGCAGATCGCGCCCAAGCTCTCGACCCAGGGCTTCAAGATCCTGCTCGACATCCTCGCCAGCGCCGAAGGCGGCCTGCGCACGGTGGAAATTCCTTTCACCTTCGGCACGCGCCTGCATGGCGAAAGCAAGCTCGACTCGATGGTCGCGCTGGATTTCCTCGGCCTCGTGCTCGCCAAGCTGACCAACGACGCGCTGTCGCTGCGCTTCCTGCTGTTCGCGATGGTCGGCGGCACCGGTCTCGTCGTGCATCTGGCGACGCTGTTTCTCGGCCTCAACGTCCTCGACATGTCGTTCACCGAGGCGCAGGCGCTGGGCGCGTTCGTGGCCATGACCACCAACTTTGTTCTCAACAATTTCTTGACCTATCGCGACCAGCGGCTGAAGGGCTTTGCCATCCTGCGCGGCCTCCTCGTGTTCTACCTGGTCTGCTCGGTCGGACTGTTCGCCAATGTCGGCGTCGCCTTCTCGGTCTATGACCAGGAGCCGATCTGGTGGCTGGCGGGTGCCGCCGGCGCGCTGATGGGCGTGGTCTGGAACTACGCGATCTCCGGTCTGTTCGTCTGGCGCAAGCGATGATTTCTGCGCCGGCCGCCGACGATTCGCGGCTGGTCCGCAACGTCTGGCTGACCATCATAGCCTTGGTGGCGTTGCGGCTGATCGCAGCGGCGCTCACGCCGATCACCTTCGACGAAGCCTATTACTGGATGTGGTCGAAGCATCTGGCGGGCGGCTATTACGACCATCCGCCACTGGTCGCAGTGGTGATCCGGCTCGGCACCATGATCGCCGGCGATACCGAGATCGGCGTGCGGCTGGTCGCGGTGCTATCGGCGCTGCCGATGAGCTACGCGGTCTATCGCAGCACCGAGATTCTGTTCGGCAGCGTGCGGGCGGCGGCGACGGCGGCGCTGCTGCTCAACGTCACCCTGATGGCGGCGGTCGGCACCATGATCGTGACGCCGGACGCGCCGCTGCTTGTCACCTCGAGCTTCGTGCTGCTCGCGCTCGCCAAGGTGCTGGAGACGGGCAGGGGCGCGTGGTGGCTCGCCGTCGGCGTTGCGGTCGGCGCCGCGCTGACCGCGAAATACACCGCGATGTTCTTCGGCGCGGCGATCCTGATCTGGCTGGTCGCCGTGCCGAAGAACCGGCACTGGCTGCTGTCGCCCTGGCCCTATCTCGGCGGGCTGGTCTCGTTGGCGATCTTCTCGCCGGTGATCCAGTGGAACGCCGATCATCACTGGGTTTCCTTCATCAAGCAGCTCGGGCGGGCGCGGATCGAGGATTTCCGCCCCGCCTACATCGCCGAACTGATCCCGACTCAGTTCGCCTTTGCGACCCCGCTCATCTTCATCCTCGGCGTTATGGGGCTCTACGCGCTGATCCTGCGACGCGCGGGAACGGCGGCGGCGCGCGTGCTGATCGACGTGATGGTCTGGGTCATCGTCGCCTATTTCGTCTGGCACGCGCTGCATGCGCGCGTCGAGGCCAACTGGTTCGCGCCGATCTATCCGGCCTTCGTGGTCGCGGCCGCAGTCGCCGCCCATCTGGTGCCGTGGCAGACGCGCGAGCGGCGCACCATCGATGTCTGCCTGCGCTGGGCTGCGCCGATCGGCATTGCGATGTTCGTCGCCCTGATCGTCCAGGCCAACACCGGCTGGCTCTCGGGCTACAAGCGCGATGCCACCGTGCGCAGCGTCGGCGTCGGCTGGCGGGAGCTCGCAGATGGCATCGAAGCGGTGCGCGCGCGAACCGGTGCGTCTTGCGTCATCGCGATGGATTACGGCACCACGGCCTGGCTCAGCTTCTATCTGCCGCCCGGCACCTGCGTGCAGCAGGCGATCCAGCGCATTCGCTGGGTGAATTTTCCGCCGCCCGATCCCGGTGAGCTCAAGGGCAAGCTGCTGTTCGTCGACGAGGCCCAGCTTGGCCTGCGTCCCTATGTGACCGAGCGCTTTGGTCGCATCGAACAGGCGGCGCAACTGACGCGTCAGCGCGGACCGCTGGTGATCGAGACCTATGCGCTCTACGTGCTGTCGGAGCCGAAGGGCGAGGTGCTCGACGATTCCCCGCCGCCGGAGCTCGATCGTTAACGCCGACCTCGCAAATTCCATCGCACGGATACGGTCGGTCTACGGAGCGCTTAACCCCGTGTCATTCCGGGACACCGCGCTTTTGCGGGCAAACGCGCCGTATTTTTGTCCTTTTTCTGCCGCCATTAGCGGCGAGAGAGCTTGTTAAGACTAACACGCGGCGGATCTGCCAGGACTTAATCCGCATTTAACTAAAACTCGCCTTAATGCCGCTCTGTGTCTTTGCGAGATGCCGTGCGGCAGTTCGATCCAGCACGGTATCGAGTCAGGGTTTGTGAGTCACCGTTCTGGGCGTCAGTACATGAGTAAGAGTAGAGCTGCGTTGGCTGCACGGAACCGCAGGAAATCCTCCCTGAAAACCTTGTCTCACAAACTCATTGGCGGGGCGGCCATCGCGTGCCTCGTCGCCGGCAGTGGCTGGACGGTCTACAGCAAGATCATCAATGCCAGCGCCTATCCGACCTTGGGAACCGCCGGCTACGACGACCCGGTCGCCCGCGTGACCCCGAAGCTCGCCAGCCGCAGCACTGCGGAGGCGGTCAGCCAGGCCTTCGAAGCCTTGCCAAAGACGCCCATCGCCAAGCTGGCGTCAGTGCCTACGATCACGTCAGAAATGTTCGATCAGCGCTTTGCCGCTGCGATTGCTGATGGTGTCGCGTCCAACGCTGCCGCCGGCGCGCCGCCGCTGCCGAAGCTCGCGGAAGCCACGCCGCCGACGCCGAGGATCCCGGAGAAGTCGGCCGTGGCCCAGAGGCTCGCCGAAGCGCCGAAGAAGGACGCCAAGCCGGTGCAGCTCGCGCTCGCGACGCCGTCTACCGAGGCACCGCGGGCCGCTCCTGAGGGCACTGCGCCGAGGAGCGGAATGAGCTCGCTGCGCGCGATGACCGAACGCGCCAAGGCGGCGGTGCTGTCGATCACCGGCGAGCGCCACTCGATCCAGGAACGACTGTGGGGCAAGCCCGATCAGCAGGGCGGCGGCTTGCTGGCCTATGCGTCGGCCGATGCCAGCTTCACCTCCAGCATCAGCCAGGATCCGACCAAGGGCGGTCAGGCGCCGTATGACCGTTCGACCGCGGTCTACGACATCTCGGCCCACGCGGTGTACCTGCCCGACGGCAGCAAGCTCGAGGCGCATTCCGGTCTCGGCGACAATCTCGACAATCCGCGCTCCGAGAACATCAAGATGCGCGGCGTCACCCCGCCGCACATCTACGAGCTGAAGCCCCGCGAGGCGCTGTTCCACGGCGTGCCGGCGCTGCGTCTCAATCCGATCGGCGGCAGCGAGTCGATCCATGGCCGCGACGGCCTGCTCGCGCATACCTACATGCTTGGGCCGGGCGGCGATTCCAACGGCTGCGTGTCGTTCCGCGACTACTACGCCTTCCTCGATGCCTACAAGAGCAAGGGCATCCGCAAGCTCGCCGTGGTCGCCCACATCTAGTGAGTTGGATGAGGGCAGGCGGCTGCGCTGCTTGCCCCTCTTTTTTCATCCCACCTGCCTCCACGTCGTCATTCCGGGGCGCCTGTCGGGCGAGCCCGCAATCCATACTCCGGGACGGATTTGTTCGGATCCGCTGGTGGATGCATCCGCGCCGCAAACTCCGGCATGTGGTTATGGATTCCGGGCTCACGCTTCGCGCGCCCCGGAATGACGAGCGCGGCTGAGGCGCTCGCCTCGATTTCAACGAACGTCTTCTCCACTATTGCAAACAGCCGAACATACGTTCGCATTCTCGCGGCATGATCTGCCCGAGTGCTGCGAGGCGTTGTGCCCTCCAAAAGAGAGGGCGCAGGGAAGGCCGGGTGCCGTTCGCACCCGCGGCCCCCGTGCGTGAAAAATGCACGGGGAAGGAACCACAGGTACGAGCCGAACATCCGGCCCTCCCTGCGCGATGGAAAATAAATATCCGAGTGGGTTTGTAGAGAGCGCGGTGGGCCGCCTAACCCATTGATTAATCGATAACTGTCGCCATATCGTGCCACGACCCTCCACACGCCGTCGCACACACCATCGCGACACTTCCGAGACACGAGACACGATCATGGCACGCAAAGTTCGTCACAGCGCACTGGAGAGCCGGAGCGCTCGCTTAAAGCTGCAGGTTCGCAGACGGCCTTACAACGGCCCTTCATTGGCACGCGGCGTCTCGTTGCTCTACCGGCGCAACGTCGCTGCCGGCACTTGGGTGATCAAGGCCAGCAACGGTCACGGCAAATATTGGACCAAAGCCATCGCGCTCGCGGACGATTACGACG
>NZ_JBARGP010000019.1:0-4075 GCF_049798375.1 Bradyrhizobium sp. | reverse complement strand
CTCCGGTCGATGACGAAGGCAATTTCCTGATCGAGGAGTTCGAGAAGCTTCTGAGCCCGCGCACCAAGCTGGTGGCGATCACCCAGATGTCCAACGCGCTCGGCACTGCCGTGCCGGTGAAGGACGTGGTGCGGATCGCCCACGCCCGCGGCATCAAGGTGCTGGTCGACGGTGCGCAGGGCGCGGTGCATCTGCCGGTCGACGTGCAGGACATCGACTGCGATTTCTACGCCTGCACCGGTCACAAGCTCTATGGCCCGACCGGGATCGGCGTGCTCTATGCCAAGCACGAGCACCTGGTCGCGATGCGTCCCTACAATGGCGGCGGCGAGATGATCCGCGAGGTGGCGCAGGACTGGGTCACCTATGGCGATCCGCCGCACAAATTCGAGGCCGGTACGCCGCCGATCGTGCAGGCGATCGGGTTGGGTGCCGCGATCGACTATATCAATTCGATCGGCAAGGCGCGGATCGCTGCGCACGAGCATGATTTGGTCGAATATGCCCAAGAGAAGCTGCGCGAGATCAATTCGCTGCGGCTGATCGGCACCGCCAAAAACAAGGGTCCGGTGATCTCCTTCGAGCTGAAGGGGGCCCATGCCCACGACGTCGCCACGGTGATCGACCGCCAGGGCATCGCGGTCAGGGCCGGGACCCATTGCGTGATGCCGCTTCTGGAACGATTCAACGTCACCGCGACGTGCCGGGCCTCGTTCGGCCTGTACCATACGCGGGAAGAGGTTGATCAGCTGGCTCGGGCGCTGATCAAGGCGCGGGAACTGTTCGCATGAGTGACACAGCGGAAATCAAGAACGCGACCCTGGAGACGCATTCGGCGCTGGGCCCGGAAGAGACCGAGCGGCTGACGGCCGAGATCATCGCCGCGCTGAAGACGGTGTTCGATCCGGAGATACCGGCCGACATCTACGAGCTCGGGCTGATCTACAAGGTCGACATCAAGGACGACCGCGGCGTCGACGTGGTGATGACCTTGACCACGCCGAACTGTCCCGCCGCTGGTGAGCTGCCGACCATGGTCGAGAACGCCATTGCCAGCGTGCCGGGAGTCGGCGTTGTCAGCGTCAATATCGTCTGGGACCCGGCCTGGACCCCCGACCGGATGAGCGACGAGGCCCGCCTCGTGCTCAACATGTGGTGAGCGTCCAAAGAATTAGGCGTTATCGGATAGGCTCCGACGTCGAGTGCGGGATTGATCGGCTGCTGGGATTGACCACATGAAGGACATGACACAGGTACCATCAACTGCTCCCGCCAAGCCCAAGGCGATTAATAAGCCGCGTCCCCGTCCGCAGGTGATGAGGCTGACCGACGCCGCGGCCTCGCGCATACGCGCACTGTCCGAGCGCGCCGATTCCGAGATCGTCGGACTGCGAGTCGGTATCAAGAACGGCGGCTGCGCCGGGCAGTCCTATACGGTCGAATACGCCCACGACATCAAGCCGACCGACGAGGTTGTCGAAGACAAGGGCGTCAAGATACTGGTCGATCCCAAGGCCGTGCTGTTTCTGCTCGGCACCGAGATGGACTACAAGGCCGACCGGATGCAGGCCCAGTTCGTGTTCAAGAACCCGAACGAGGTCTCCGCCTGCGGCTGCGGCGAGTCGGTGCAGCTCAAGCCGGCGGAAGTCTAAGCTCCGGTGTCGTCCCAGGCCAGCCCGGCAACGCGACAGCGTTGGCGGTTGCCGATCCTGGACCCATACGCCGCGGCAGATGTCTTCGCGAAGAAAGACGCCACGCGCATCGGGCGATAAACTACGCTCTCGGGCTATGGATCCCGGCGCCTGCGCGCAATCGCGCGCTGGGCCGGAATGACAGCAGGGGGCATCTCATGGACCGTGAATTCCTCACCGATCTGTTCGCCGATTTCGGCCCGGTCACGATCCGGCCGATGTTCTCCGGCCATGGCATTTCGGTGGACGGGATCAATTTCGCTCTGGCGCTGCGCGCTGGACTGTTCTTCCGCGCCGACGAACAAACTATCCCGCGCTTCGAAGCCGAGGGCTCCAAGCCGTTCTCATATCAGACCACCACGCGATCGGTGACCGTCGCGTCGTATTGGCAATTGCCGGCGCGGCTGTTCGACGACACCGAAGAGCTTGGCGAATGGGCGCGCGCGGCGCTCGGCGCAGCGAAGCGCGCGGCACTGAAGAAGCGGCCGCGGAAGCCGCGCAAGGCCAAAAATACTCAAGCCAAAAATACTCAAGCCAAGAATACTCAAGCCAAGAATACTCAACCCAAGAATACTCAACCCAAGGCCCAGGCATCGACCAAGGCCGCTAAGCTGCCTGCGAAGGCGCGAGTGGGCAAAGCGCCCCCGACTGGCAAAAAGAAAGCGCGGCCCACCGAAAAGCGATCTGCAAAACCGACGAAGCGGACATCGGCTCGAAAGGTGCGGGCGAAGGCCAAATCGCGTTGACGGCAGCATAAAGCAAGTCCGTCGTTCGCGACGAAGACGTTGCGAGCAGAATTCAGGCCATCTCGCCCTGCTGTTCCGCCGCATATTCCGGATCGACCTCAGAGATCACCCGGTTGCGGCCGTTGCGCTTGGCGGCATAGAGGCAGGCGTCGGCGCGCTCGATCAGCGCATCGGTGTCATCGCCTGGCTTGAGCATGGACACGCCGACCGAGATGGTGACGCGGCCGAGAATCTCGCCGGTCGATTTCTTCTTCAATTCCTTCGCCATCACGGCGCGACGGATGTGGTCGGCGACCGCCAGCGCCTCGCGCAGCGTCGTGTTCGGCAGCACCACCGCGAACTCTTCGCCGCCATAGCGGGCGGTGATGTCTTGGCCCTTGATCACGTGCTTCAGCGACATGCCGACCAGCCGCAACACCTGATCGCCGGTGAGATGACCATAGGAGTCGTTGAACGACTTGAAATGATCGATGTCGAGCATCAACAGCGACAGCGGCTGGCTGTTGGCGATCGCGGTCTGCACCGCCGTGCCGATCATGCGATCGAAATATTTGCGGTTGCCGAGCTCGGTCAGCGGATCGGTCAGGCTCTCGGCGCGGATCGCTTCCAGGCTTTGCTGCAGGCCGGAGATCTCCGACTTCGACAGCGACAGCCGGTCCTCGAGCGCGCGGTTGGTCTCGCGCATCTGGCGCGTCGAGCTGGCGAGCGCCTCGATGATCCCGACCAGCTGCTCGTGGCTGCTGGCGTCTGCGAGCTGCTGATCGGCACCGGCGAGACTTGCATCATAGCTCGCCGTCATGCCGAGCGCTTCGGTAATCAGGTTCATCACATCGTCGATCTCGCCGAGCACGCGCGCGCCGACCTTGTCGATACGGTCGGTGGTCTTAAGATGCGACAGATAAGTCTCGTAGATCTGCTCAAGCTCGGGCTCGGTCAGCTTGCCGCTCCGCGCCAGGGTCTCGTTGATGATCTTGTTGAGCGACGGGTTGTAGCCGGTGGCGTAGACGTACCAGATTTCGTAGTTGCGCGGGCTGGCAGTGTGGCGCAGCGATTTCATCTGGCTGAATGCAACTTCAGCAAAGGCCATCGTGCGTTCGTGTTCGTCGAGCACCTTGACCACCACACTGTTCCCCAGATGGGCCACGCCCGCACGCCGGAAGTCAACAAAGAATGACTGCCAAGCTAACGGACGACCGTGAACGAGTTGTAAACGTGTGGAATGCGCGCAACTACATAGAAGAATCATAACATGTGATAAGAACGCGTCAGCGAAGCTAACGCGTTGCTGCATCAACACGCGCGCCAGCTCTGCGTTGTCTCGAGTTCCGATCGCTGCTCGCGCACGCTGCTGTTGCGACGGATATCCGAAGCTATTTCGGCGCGAGCGTCACGAGCGGATATCAGACCGGCGCGCGCACCGGCCTGAGCAGGAACGCAGGAAGGTGCGAATGATCCGCAGGCTCGTTGTCGGGTTCGCGATGCGGGCGTTGCATCGGGGTTCGTCCCGGTGAGGCGGGTTGCGGTGCGGGAGGCGCGCTGGCCCGGCCGCGATTGGCATGACGTGGCTCGCTCTCCGAGCGCCGCGGCGGCTCGCTGGACGCGGGGAGCGTCTCGCTTTCCGAGCGGCGCGGCTCGCTG
>NZ_JBARGP010000018.1:0-9961 GCF_049798375.1 Bradyrhizobium sp. | reverse complement strand
GCGGTGGAGCGTCCTTCGCGGCACGCGGTCCGATGAATGGCGGCGGCGCGAACTTTGCGGCCAGCCGTGGTCAGAACTTTGCAGCGGCAGGCGGCCGGGGCCCAGGCGGCTGGCACGGCGGCGGATGGCGCCACCACGGTGGTGGCTTCTGGCCGGGTGTGGCAGCGGGCGCATTCGTTGGCGGCGCGCTGGCGAATTCCTATGCCTATTACGGCGGCCCGGGCTATTATGATTACGGCCCGGACTACTACGCCGACAATTCCTACTACTACGATGACAGCGCGCCGGCCGTCGAGGTCGGTGTCGTCGGCGGCGATGCCAGCTATTGCGCGCAGCGCTATCGGTCATACGATCCCGCCTCCGGCACCTATCTCGGTTATGACGGCGAGCGGCATCCCTGCCCGTAAGGTGAAGCTCTATTGCTGACGACGGAGGCGGCGCTTGCGCCGCCTTTGTCATTTTTTTGCGTCCGCCAGGACACAGAAGCGAGAATTTCGCTGAGATCGCGACATTGTGCCCAGTCGGATCGGCCAGTATGCCCGGTGGCGTGCAGAAAGCGCGCAGCTTTCAGGTCATAAACGCCTGATCCTGTGATTCTGTGTTGAGCGCACTCCTCAAGGGGGCTGCCGCGTCTCTCCGATCAGTACCTGCGTCAGCGCGCATCCAGGCCAATCTCGCCGATTGCCAGGGCTTTTCCCGCCGCCATCGTGAGTGTGAACAACTTGAGCAGCTGATGCTCGAGGGCAGCAGGATTCGGTGCGCCGACTCGTGATGCCTCGACCAATTGTCAGATTTCGGATGATTATTCTGCCATTGCTTTTCCAGATTCCATCGGCCTCCTCCGCGCCAAGCCGGTGCGGCGAGTGGAACGCGCTGTGCTCGCTGCACCAGACGCCCGACGCGATGAGACGCGGGAAGCACACGATTGGTGCGAGCAAGATTTGTGCTTGCCGCCAGGCGCGAGCGACGCTTGAGTTGTGCCGATGATCCGGCAACGCGTCGCTCTTGGATTAGGTCTTGGAATGCTGCTGATGATCGGCGCGGCATCCGTCGGGCTCGACATCAAATCGCGCCATGATTCGGCTTGGGTCGATCATTCGCTCGAAGTGCTGCAGAAGACCTCGGACTTGCGGCTGCTGCTTCGCGAGGCCGAGAGCACGGCGCGCGGTTTCATGCTGACCGACTCTGCAGAGTTGCGCGCCGAGTTCGAAGACGCCACCCACAGGATCCCGCCGGCCCTCGCCGACCTGCTTCAAGCGACCGACAACAACCCCATCCAGGTCGAGTTGCTGCGCAATACGGCGCCGTTGATCAGCCACCGGCTCGAGATCAGCGGCGCGTTCGTTCGCCTCCATGCTGCCGGCGACCTGGACGGCACCAAGGCGTTGACAAGCCGTGGCGAAGGCCGGGCCGTCATGGCGACGATCTTTTCCAATCTCGACCGCTTCACGGTCGAGGAGAAGCGTCTACTGGCGTTGCGCTCGGCCGCCTCACGATCTACAGGCTCGCTGCTGCTGGCGATCGATCTGACGGGCGTAGGGCTGGTTCTCCTCATTGCCGCGTTCATTATCCGTCGTTCCTATCTGGCGCAGCGCGCGCTCCATGACACGCTCGTCGATACAAGGGCGACCGCGAGCTCGCTCGCCGCGAAGGCACAGGAGCAGGATGCGAACCTTGCCGCCGCCCACGAGCGACTCCGTCATTCAGCCGAAGTGCTGCAGAACACCTTCAACGGCATGGCCGAAGGCGTGCTGGTCATCGACTCCACTGATGCGGTGGTGTTCTCCAATCCGGCGGTCGAACGGCTGCTCGGCTACCGTGCGGGCCGACGCCTCACGGACATCAGAGCGGAGCGACGCTTCTTCGAACGCGATGGCGTCACGCTGATTCCGGCCAATGAGCTGCCGACGCCGCGCGTGCTGCGCGGCGAAGCCTTCGACCGCCACGAGGTGGTGGTTCACTTGGGGGAGAGCTCCGAAGGCATCCGCCTCATGGTCAGCGGTCGCCCTCTACGCAACGCCAGGGGCGATATCACCGGCGCGGCGATGGTGTATCACGACATCACGGCGCCCCACGAGACCGAGCGGCTGTTGCATCAGGCGCAAAAACTGGACGCAATCGGCAAGCTCACTGGCGGCGTCGCGCATGATTTCAACAACATGCTGACGATCATCACCGGCGCGATCGAGGCACTGATCGACGACCTGCGCGACCGTCCGGCGGCCGCGGCTACCGCGGCATTGATCGGCCAGGCCGCCGACCGTTGCACCGAGCTGATCCGCCACCTGCTCGCGTTCGCGCGGAAACAGCCGCTGCATCCGCGCGACAGCGACGTCAACAGCACGGTGTTCGACATCGCCAAGCTGCTGCGCCCGACGCTCGGCGAACAGATCGAGATCAACTCGATCCTCGAGCAAGAGGTGATGTTCGCCCACATCGATTCCGCGCAACTGGCCAATTCGCTGGTCAACATGGCGATCAATGCACGTGACGCGATGCCGAATGGTGGCAAGCTGCTGTTCGAGACCCGGATGGTGGAGCTCGACGACAGCTACGCCAAGGCCAATCCCGACGTCGCGCCAGGCTGCTACATCATGGTTGCGGTCAGCGATACCGGCGTCGGCATGCCACAGCAGGTGCGGGACCGGGCGTTCGAGCCGTTCTTCACCACCAAGGAGGCCGGTGAAGGCTCGGGTCTCGGCCTGAGCATGGTATACGGCTTCGCCAAGCAGTCCGGCGGCCACGTCAAAATCTACAGTGAGGAAGGCCGGGGCACCACGATCCGCCTGTATCTGCCGCCGGCTAAGGGCAAGGGCTTGACCGCGCTGGCGCCTGACGCACCGTTGCCGCAGGGCGGCGAGACGATCCTCGTTGTGGAGGACGACAGGCTCGTGCGCGATTTCGTCATCGTGCAGTTGCGAGCGCTCGGCTACAAAACCATACCGGCCTCGACCGCAGCCGAAGCGCTTACCCGGATCGACGCCGGTGAGAGTTTCGATCTTCTGTTCACGGACATTATCATGCCCGGCGGCATGAACGGTCAGGAGCTTGCCGAGGAGGTCCGCCGCCGCCGGCCAGGGGCGAAGGTCCTATACACCTCCGGGTATACTGACAATGCACTAATTGAGCATGGCCGCATCAACCAGGATGCGTTACTCCTGACGAAACCCTACCGGAAGTCAGAACTTGCTAAGATGGTTCGCTTGGCACTCGGCGAGTCCGACAGCGCGGCGCAGGCCACCACAAGGAGCCCGCCATTGCCGGCGGATCGAGGCTAGGGGCGATGCATTTCAGGCAAATGCATATCATGCACCATCAGACCGCGATGGGCTCCAATCCGGATTCTTGCGCATCGCACGCGGTACTATGCGTTTCAGACAGTGACACGCGTTTCAGAGCACGACCGAGACTGAGAAGCAATGATCCGACAGCGCTGGACGATCGGACTTGGCCTTGGCATTCTGCTGGCCATTGGAGCAGCCGCGACGGCGCTGGACATTAAATCCCGTCATGATGCCGGCTGGGTGGAACATACGCTGGAGGTGCTGCAGAAGATCTCCGAGCTGCGGCTGCGGCTTCGGCAGGTGGAAAGTGCCTCCCGGGGCTTTGCGCTGACCCGCTCGCCGGACTTCGTTGCCGAGTTCGAAGACGCTCGCAAGAACATTCCGGCGGTCGCAACCGACCTGCAGCGGGCCGTGCAGGACAACCCGGCGCAGTTGACGCGGCTCGCCAAAATCAGGGACCTCATTGCACGCAGGATCGCGGCATCGGGCGAACTGGTCCGCCTCTCCACCGCATCCGACGGCGCCGGCCTCGCGGCGCTTCAGGCCAAGCCCGAAGGGCGCGCATCGCAGACCGAGATCGCCGGACAGCTCGACGCGTTCGCTACTGAGGAGAAGCGCCTGCTCGATGAACGCACGGCCACGTCGCGAGCGAACGGGGCATTGCTGTTGGCGGTCAACCTGGCCGGGCTGGCGCTGTTGCTAATGATCGCAGCCTATCTGATCCGCCGCGCCTATCTCGCCGATCGCGCGCTGCGGTCGTCGCTCAGCCGTTCCGAAACCGAGGCAAGCACGCTCGAGGCACAGGCCGTCGAGCAGATGCAGCATCTCGACGTCGCCCATCAGGAAGCCCGCCACTCGGCCTCCATCCTGAACAACACCTTCAACACCATGGCCGAAGGCGTGCTGGTGATCGACCAGAGCGGCGCCATCGTGCTCTCGAACCCGGCTGCAGCGCGGATCTTCCAGCTGAAAGCCGACACCACGCTGTTCGATATCAAGGACCAGAATCGCTTCTTCGAGCACGATGGAACGACGTTGATTCCCGATTTCGAGCTGCCGACGGCGCGCGCCTTGCGCGGCCTGCCGTTCGACCGGCGCGAAATCATCGTTCGGCACAACAATCGCCGCGGTAGCTTCAGCCTGATGGTCAGCGGCAGGCCGTTGCGCAGTCGCGCCGGCGAGATCACCAGCGCGGCCATGGTCTATCACGACATCACGGACACGCTGGAGACCGAGCGGCTGTTGCAGCAGGCGCAGAAGCTCGATGCGATCGGCAAGCTCACTGGCGGCGTCGCGCACGACTTCAACAACATGCTCACCATCATCACCGGCTCGATCGAAACCCTGATCGACGACATCCAGGACCGTCCGGCCGCAGTCGAGCTTGCCGTCCTGATCGGTCGGGCCGCCGATCGCTGCACCGAGCTGATCCGCCATTTGCTGGCGTTCGCGCGCAAGCAGCCGCTGCGGCCGCGCGACATCGACGTCAACGCGACCGTACTCGACATGTCCAAGCTGTTGCGGCCGACGCTTGGCGAGCAGATCGAGATCCACACGATTCTCGATGACGACAGGTTGATCGCGCATGTCGACTCGGCGCAGCTTGCCAACTCGCTGGTGAACCTCGCGATCAACGCTCGCGACGCCATGCCCAATGGGGGCAAGCTGCTGCTCGAATCCAGCCTGGCCGTGCTCGACGAAACCTATGCCGCGGCGAATCCCGGCGTCACGCCCGGCGGCTACATCATGGTGGCGGTCAGCGACACCGGCTCGGGCATGCCGGCCGAGATTCGCGACCACGCCTTTGAGCCGTTCTTCACCACCAAGGAAGCCGGCAAGGGTTCGGGATTGGGGCTCTCCATGGTCTACGGCTTTGCCAAACAGTCCGGCGGCCACGTCAAGATCTACAGCGAGGAAGACCACGGCACGACCGTCCGCCTCTATCTGCCGCCGGCGCGCGCGGACGCGCAGATCGCGCCCGTGACGCATGGGCCGATGCCGTTCGGCACCGAGACCATTCTGGTGGTCGAGGATGATCCGCTGGTGCACGACTTCGTGCTCGCCCAATTGCGCAGCCTCGGCTACTCCACCATCGCGGTGACATCAGGCGCGGCGGCGCTCGCCGTTGTGACCTCAGGCCGCGCGTTCGACCTCCTGTTCACCGACGTCATCATGCCCGGCGGCATGACGGGCAAGGAGCTCGCCGAACAGGTGCTGAGGCTGCGGCCGCGGACACGGGTACTCTATACCTCCGGCTATACTGACAATGCCATGCTCGCCCATGGCCGGCTCGATCACGGCGCCCTGCTCCTCGCCAAGCCCTATCGCCGCTCGGAGCTCGCGCAGATGATCCGCGCCGCCCTCGACGCGCCGATCAACGTTCCGATACCGGCGCCACAGGACTGACGACGACGGAGACAAGCCATGGCGATGCCCACAGGTGAGGCGGCGCGATGATCCGCAGAGGCGTCGCAGCGGGCATCGGTCTTGGCATGCTGCTCGGGATCGGGGCCGCGTCCACCGCGCTCGACATCAAGTCGCGGCACGATGCCGCGCGGGTCAACCATACGCTGAAGGTCCTGCAGGATACCTCGGAGCTTCGCGTCGAGCTGCGTCAGGTCGAGGCGGCCGGGCGCGGCTACGCGCTGACCGGCGCGCTGAATCTCATCGACGACTTTCGCACGGCGAGCGCACGGATTCCGGCGGCATTTGCCGCGCTCCAGGCGGAGGTGGCTGACAATCCCGCGCAGTCCGAGCGGCTGCGGAGCATCGACGGGCTGATCCAGCGCCGGGTCGCGCTCTCAGGCGAGTTGATCCGGCTCCATGCCGTCTCCGACCAGGCCGGGATCGATGCGCTCAATACCCGGGCCGAAGGCCGCACGGCGATGACGGTGATCTCGCAGCGTCTCGACGAATTCACCGCAGAGGAGAAACGGCAACTGGCCGCGCGTTCGGCGACGTCGCGAACATCAGGCACGTTGCTGCTGGCGGCCGATCTCGCCGGCGTGACGCTCATTCTTCTGATTGCGGCCTATCTGATCCGCAGCACCTATCTTTCCGACCGTGCGCTGCGCTCATCGTTGAACCGTTCCAAGGTCGAAGCCAGCTCGCTCGAAGCACGCGCTCTGGAGCAGCAGGATCATCTGGCCGCGGCCTATGAGAATCTGCGGCATTCCTCCGAGATCCTGGAGAACACCTTCAACAGCATGGCCGAAGGCGTCCTGGTGATCGAGCCCGACGGCAAGATCGTGCTCTCGAACGCGGCGGTCGCGCAGTTCCTCGGAAGCCGGCCGGGCAAGACCTTCACCGACATGAAGGTGGACAACCGCTTGTACGAGAGCGACGGCGCGACGCCGATCGCCGAGGCCGCTCTGCCGATCGCGCGCACGCTGCGCGGCGAGGAGTTCGACCGCAAGGAGGTCGTGGTCAAGCCGACCGACGGACGGCCGCAGCACCGCCTGATGGTCAGCGGCCGTCCGCTGCGCAACCCCGACGGCGGCATCAGCGGCGCGGCGCTGGTCTATCAGGACATCACCGATGCCCATGAGAGCGAGCGGCTGTTGCAGCAGGCGCAGAAGCTCGATGCGATCGGCAAGCTCACCGGCGGCGTCGCCCACGATTTCAACAACATGCTCACCATCATCACCGGCTCGATCGAGGCGCTGGTGGACGAGATCGGGGACCGGCCGGCCACATCAGAGCTCGCGGCCCTGGTCGGCCGGGCCGCCGACCGCTGCACCGAGCTGATTCGCCATTTGCTCGCCTTCGCCCGCAAGCAGCCGCTGCGGCCACGCGACATCGACGTCAACTCCACCGTGCTCGACATCGCCAAGCTGCTGCGCCCGACCCTGGGCGAGCAGATCGAGATCAACTCGATCCTCGAAGAGGAGGTGATGATCGCCCATATCGACTCGGCACAGCTCGCCAACTCGCTGGTCAACCTTGCCATCAATGCCCGCGACGCCATGCCCAATGGCGGCAAGCTGCTGCTCGAGACCCACAAGACCGCGCTGGACGAGGCCTATGCTGCGGCCAATGCCGGCGTCGTGCCGGGCAATTACATCATGGTGGCGGTGAGCGACACCGGCACGGGCATGCCGGCCGAGGTGCGCGACCGCGCGTTCGAGCCGTTCTTCACCACCAAGGACGCGGGCAAGGGCTCCGGGCTCGGCCTCTCCATGGTCTATGGCTTTGCCAAGCAGTCCGGCGGACACGTCAAGATCTACAGCGAGGAAGGCCGCGGGACCACGATCCGGCTCTATCTGCCGCCGGCCAAGGCGAGCGCTGCGACCGATGCAGCGCCTGAGGTACTGATCCCGCACGGCAACGAGACCATCCTGGTGGTCGAGGACGACACACTGGTGCGCACGTTCGTGGTCGGCCAGCTCCACGGGCTCGGCTACACCACGACGGCAGTCGCCAACGGCGCCGAGGCGCTTGTCGCGGTGACATCAGGCCTGCGCTTCGATCTCTTGTTCACCGACGTCATCATGCCCGGCGGCATGACCGGCAAGGAGCTCGCCACCGAAATCGCGCGGCTGCGGCCGGCGGTGCGGGTGCTCTACACCTCCGGCTATACCGATAACGCGATGGTCGAACACGGCCAGCTCGACCCGGGCGCCCTGCTCCTGTCCAAACCCTATCGGCGCTCGGAACTGGCGCAAATGGTCCGTGAGGCGCTGGATCGCAGGCCGGTGCCATGAGTCGTCCACATGCAAGCCCCAACGCGCATTCCACAGCAACAAATACCTGCCCTGTGGAGAGCGGGATGAAGGGCTGTGGACAGCCCTGCGCGAAAAATTTCTGTGTTTCGAATCCAGTCGGATTCACCGATACTTAGGCACGGTCACAACACCGGCAGACCCCTGTCTCCCCGTAATTTCCACCATATTTAGTGTTTGATTCAGGAACTCGCACTAGTTCTTGACGGGCACGATGGAGTCGGCCTAGCTTTCGGCCTGGCTCGGACGGGAGAGTTTGTTGTCCCACCGGCCATCCCCAGAAGGGCTTTGAAACGACCACTCCGCCGGCCGGTGAGGCCTCGGGTGACGGGCTTGTCTGCCCTGTTCGAGGCCGTACGGGACACGCCGATACGGGCCAGCAAAAGGCCCGGCGGCACAGTTGGGGCGTTGAAGAGAGACAGGCCGGATCAAACCGGTTGAACAGTTGCGGCAGCGGTCCCGGCTTGGGGCCTGGCGCGGCAGATGAAATGATCCGAGACTGCGGGGGCGCGGTCCGGCAGAAAATTGGGATACGACCGATGCGGATTGAACGGCGCAACACCACTGACGGCCAGTCCCCCTACACGGGGATCGATTTCCGCCTGACCACCTCGGAGATCAAGAATCCCGATGGCTCGGTGGTGTTCCGGCTCGAGAATGTCGAGGTGCCCCAGTTCTGGTCGCAGGTCGCATCCGACGTGCTGGCGCAGAAATATTTCCGCAAAGCCGGCGTCGCCGCCAGGCTGAAGAAGGTCGAGGAAGAGAGCGTGCCCTCCTTCCTGTGGCGCTCGGTGCCCGACACTGAGGCGCTTAGCCTGCTGCCCGAGAGCGAGCGCTATGGCAGCGAGCGCTCCGCCAAGCAGGTGTTCGACCGCCTCGCCGGCTGCTGGACCTATTGGGGCTGGAAGGGCGGCTATTTCACCGACGAGACCGACGCCCAGTCGTTCTACGACGAACTGCGCTTCATGCTGGCCAAGCAGATGGTGGCGCCGAACTCGCCGCAATGGTTCAACACCGGACTGCACTGGGCCTATGGCATCGACGGCCCCGGCCAGGGCCATTATTACGTCGACTACAAGACCGGCAAGCTGACCAAGTCGAAATCGTCCTACGAGCATCCGCAGCCGCATGCCTGCTTCATCCAGGGCGTCGGCGACGACCTCGTCAACGAGGGCGGCATCATGGACCTCTGGGTGCGCGAGGCGCGCCTGTTCAAATACGGCTCCGGCACCGGCTCCAACTTCTCCAGCCTGCGCGGCGAAGGCGAGAAGCTGTCGGGCGGCGGCCGCTCAAGCGGTCTGATGAGCTTCCTCAAGATCGGCGACCGCGCGGCCGGCGCGATCAAGTCGGGCGGCACCACGCGCCGCGCCGCCAAGATGGTGGTGGTCGACGCCGACCATCCGGACATCGAGGCCTATATCGACTGGAAGGTGAAGGAGGAGCAGAAGGTCGCAGCTCTCGTCACCGGCTCCAAGATCAACCAGAAGCATCTCAAGGCCGTGCTGAAGGCCTGTGTCAATTGCGAGGGCTCGGGCGACGACTGCTTCGATGCCGAGAAGAACCCGGCGCTGCGCCGCGAGATCAAGCTGGCGCGCCGCGCGCTGGTGCCCGACAACTACATCAAGCGGGTGATCCAGTTCGCCAAGCAGGGCTACAAGGAGATCGACTTCCCGATCTACGACACCGACTGGGATTCCGAAGCCTACCTCACCGTCTCCGGCCAGAACTCCAACAATTCGGTGTCGCTGAAGGACGACTTCCTGCGCGCGGTGGAAACCGATGGCGACTGGAACCTGATCGGCCGCACCACGAAGAAGGTCACCAAGACCCTGAAGGCGCGCGAGCTCTGGGAAAAAATCGGCCACGCCGCCTGGGCCTCGGCCGATCCCGGCCTGCACTTCAACACGACGATGAACGACTGGCACACCTGCAAGGCCACCGGCGACATCCGCGCGT
>NZ_JBARGP010000017.1:0-18388 GCF_049798375.1 Bradyrhizobium sp. | reverse complement strand
TCGCTCACCTGCTTCATGGCGCTCCGTGCGGCGCCTGCAAAAGCGTTGATTGCGGATGTCTTGCCCTCGGCAGGGTAGAGCCCTTCATAAATAAACGGCGGACGCAGGGGATCGTCATTCATGTTCGTTCCTCTCACTCGCTGGCCCGAGTGTCTAAGCCACCAATGTCGTTTCGTTTGAGAAGGTTCCAGGGGTTCCCCCGCGGGCGCAGCTCCCGTGCCGGTCTGCTCGGTCCGGTCTGCAAGATGACTGTGGGAGACTGGGACGCCCGGTGCGGCGCCGCACGTCGCTAGCAAGCGGCGCGAAAGGCGAGTTAATCAAACGGCCGGTGGTCAATCCGTCTGGCCTCAGCGGACGCGAAACAACTCGATAACGCACGATATGGTGGAGGATCGCGTGGCGGAGAGGGAGGGATTCGAACCCCCGATAGGCTTGCACCTATGCCGCATTTCGAGTGCGGTGCATTCAACCACTCTGCCACCTCTCCGGGCGCAAATCGGGGCTTGGCCCGATGGTCGGGCGGTGTTCTAGGGCACGATGGCGGGAGTGACAAGGCAGCACAGCGGATATTTCGCAAGGAAACAGCGCACGAATCGCGGTTTTTTCCCGGCACCGACCGCCGGACAAAAATCAAGCCGGCAGAAGCACGAGACGCGCGCGAAAAAAGTGGGACCGCCATACGCGAAGACACATTGGCGGTCCCGTGCCGCTGCATCTTGGGGAACCGAACGGAAGAGACGGGGGTCAATCCGGCCGGTCTGAGCGACGGATCGACGGTGGGCCATCGCGGTATGCGGCGCAACGCAAACCCCTTTTTAACCTAACCGATCAAGGTTACCGGGCGCGCTGTTAGCGATCTGGCGCTGCCCCGTCCGGTCCCGCCGCTAGCTTTAAGCCTTCGCCTTCTTCTTGCTGGCCTTCTTGTCGTCGCCCTTCTCGTCGTCCTTGTCGTCTTTGCCGCCCTTCTTGCCGTTGTCCTTGCGGCGGTTGGTAAAGCGCGCGTTGCCAAGGCCAGTGCCGATGGTCAGCACGCCCCAGTGCTCGAACTCTTGCATGAAGGGCACCTCCGACAAGCCCTGCACCACGCCGTCATTGTGCATCAGCACTGCGGTGTCGTGCTCGCCGATCATCGGGATCGCCTCGACCAGGCTCGCCGGCAGGTTGAACTTGCTGCTCTCCCAATTGCCCGGCAGGTTCTGGGCACCCTTCTCGATCGAGCCGTCCTCGTTGATGACGCCCGGACAGGCGATGCCGATGAAGGGCGCGAGCCTCAGCCCCTCGGCGTCGGCTTTCTCGATCAGGCCTTTCAGCATCTTCACGAGCCGCTTCACCGCGCCTTCCCGGGTCGGCTCGTCGTCGGCGTGACGCCACAGATCCGATTTCCAGACCGATGCCTTGGAGAGGTCAGGCGCCTTCTTCCACCCCGTCTCGACCACGCCGCAGCGGATGTTGGTGCCGCCGATGTCGACCGCAAGGATGCTGTCAAAGGCCTCGAAGATCCAGGACGGCGCCAGGTGCAGGGCGCCGATCAGGCCAGCATCGTCCGGATGGTGGCGGATCGGCACCAAATCGACGTCGAACTTCTCGTCCTTCAGGATGATCTCGGTGCGGGCGATGGCGAGCTCGCCGAGCCGGGAGTCGCGAAAGCCGCCGCCGACCACGATGCATTCGGTGTCGGCCCAGGCCTTGGTCTTGAGGAAGCGGCGGGTGACATAAGCGAGCTCCTGGGCGAATTCCTCGATCGCGGTGTGCACCACGGCCGAGGCCTCGGTGTCGTCGCCGACCAGAATTGCATCCAGTGTTTTCTTGGAAATGTTCTCCGACGGCTCGTCGCCGAACGGGTCTTTGCCGGATTTGCGCAGCGGCTTGCGCCAATGGTCGAAAATCTTGCGGAACGCGCCCTTGGAGGCACGGTCGCCAAGGAAGCCTTCGTCGTCCTTCAGCTCGATATTGAAGCTGTCGATCTCAACTGACGGCAGCCGTGCGGCCCCGTGCCGGGCGATCCCGGTCGTGGTATTAACGTCGTCAGCCATATGTCCTGCCCTGTTCGCCTATGCAGGGGGCAACGGCTCGGGAACCCTTTGGTTTCAAAGGGGCGAAGAGGAAGAGGGAGTGGCGAATAGCGAATGGGGTTACCGGCTCGGCCAAGCCGTCGTCCCCCACGCGCTACTCCCTATTCGCCGTGCGCTTTTCCGGCTCGTTTACCTTGACTCCCTACCGCCTGCCGCTATAAGTCCGCCTTCGACCGGCGCCGGGGTTTCTCGCGCCGATTGTCGTTTGCGTGGATTTGGCAGGCGTTTCCTGCGTTTGCGCAAGATGGATCGGGCGACAAGCCCGGCCTCAAGACACTAAACCAAAAGATACTGAACCATAACGACTGAACAAGAAGCCGACCCGGGGTGTCAAACCTCGAGGCCGGGATCGAACACGAAGGAAAACAACGATGTTCGCAGTCATCAAGACCGGCGGCCGGCAATACCGCGTCGCACCGGATGATGTGCTCGAGATTGGCAAGATTGAAGGCGAGGTCGGCACCATCGTGCAGCTCGCCGAAGTGCTCGTGGTTGGCGGTGATCAGCCGATTCTGGGCCTGCCCACGGTGGCCGGCGCCACCGTCGCGGCCGAGGTGCTGGACCACAAGCGCGGCCCCAAGGTGATCGCGTTCAAGAAGCGCCGCCGCAAGAATTCGCGCCGCAAGCGCGGTTACCGCGACGAGCTGACCTTGCTGCGTATCACCGAGATCCTGACCGATGGTGCCAAGCCGAGCGTCGGTCCGCGGCCGAAGCGGGTCAAGGCTGAGCCGAAGGCCGAAGCGGCGTCCGCCGAATAAGGTTTTTCCGGTCGCGCAAGCGCCGGTTCGACAGAATTTGCGCGCGAGGGTCGCGCGCTACAAATCGTGAATGATTCCTTCAAGGAATTGATCTAGAGATCATCCAGATCGGAGACGGGCCATGGCTCACAAAAAAGCAGGCGGATCCTCGCGCAACGGGCGCGATTCGAAGGGCAAACGCCTTGGCGTCAAGGCGTTTGGCGGCGAACTCGTGATTCCCGGCAACATCATTGCGCGTCAGCGCGGCACGACGTGGCACCCCGGTCATAATGTCGGCATGGGTACCGATCATACTCTGTTCGCCAAGATCGAAGGTGTCGTGGAATTCCATGCCCGCGCGAACCGCACGTTCATTTCCGTGCGTCCGGTAACCGCCGAGGCTGCCGAATAGCGGTGGATGTCAATACGTCCGCCGGGTCCTGATGAACCGGCGGAGCATCAAGCGGCTCTAAAGGGGAGGCGGGATGACCGGCCTCCCCTTTTGTTTTCGATGCATGTGCTTTGGTTGCATGTGTTGCGTTGATGGAGCCCGACATGCTGCAGGATCTTCCAACATCGACGTTGCGTGAGCAGAGACCGTGCGTGCTCGAGACCGAGCGGCTGACCCTGCGCCCGCCGACCCTGGCCGACGCAAGGGCGATCGCCCGCCTCGCCGATGATCGCCGCATCGCGGTCAACACCCGTCGTCTGCCCCATCCCTATGTCACCGATGACGCCGTCGATTTCGTGCGGCAGCTGGCCGATTGCGGCCGCGAGACCGCATTCCTGATCGAGCACCAGCACGAGCCGATCGGCATGACCGGAATCGTCTGGCGCAAGCCCGATATGCCCGAACTCGGCTACTGGCTGGGCGTCGCGCATTGGGGCCGGGGTTTTGGCACCGAGGCCGCGCGGGCGGCGGTCGACTTCTTTTTCGAGACGTTCGATGCGAAACTGCTGCTCGCCTACGCGCGCGTCTCCAATCCGGCCTCACGCAACGTGCTGGAGAAGTGTGGCTTCCAATGGGCCGGCGTCGAGCTGCATCGTTTCGAGGTGCTGGGATCGTCCGCGCCGGTCGATTCGTTCCGTCTGTCGCGCAACGTCTGGACATCGCTGAAAAGCTGGGCCGGCGCGGTGCGATCGCCGGGCGACGGCGACCACGGCTTCACGCCGGCGGATTGACCGCACTCCCCTCGCGCCCGAGCTTGCGCTCGCGCAGAAAAATGTAGAGTCCGGCGCCGATGATGATGACGGCGCCGGCGATCGTTGCCGGCTGCGGCACGTCGCCGAACACGATGAAGCCGAACATCACCGCCCAGACGATCATCGTGTACTGAGACGGCACCACCACCGAAGCCGGCGCCAGCTTCAGCGAACGGTTGACGCAGAACAGCGCGGTCACCGAGATCAGTCCGGCGGTCGCGAACAGCACCAGGCTTCCATACGTCGGCGTCACCCAGCCGAACGGAGCCATCACGGCGCCGAGCAGGAAGGTGCCGACGAATTGCGACGACGCCATCACGACATCAGGCGTCGCGCGTAAGCTACGCGTGATCAGCATCAAGACCGAGAACGAGAAGCTGCCGCCAAGCGCGATCAGCGCCGGCAGGCTGAAGGTCTGCGCCGATGGTCGTAGCGCGATGACGACGCCGCAGAAGCCGACCAGCACCGCACACCAGCGCCGGCAGCCGACATGCTCGCGCAGCACCAGCGCCGACAACGCGGTGACGAAGACCGGACCGGCGAGGTAATAGGTCACGACATCGGCAAGCGGAAGATAGACGGTGGCGAGGAAGAACGCGGCGACCTCCAAGGTCGACAGCACGACGCGGAACAGCTGCAGCCACGGCCGCTCCAGGTGGCGAAATTGCGCGCGGTTTCGCCAGATCACCGGTGACAGCACCAGCAGTGCGGCACAGGCGCGCAGCCACAGCAGCTGTCCGACCGCATAGGTGCCGACTAGGAACTTGCCGAGCGCGTCGCCGAACGAGAACATCGAGATCGACAGCAGCATCAAGCCGATGCCGGCCAGCCGCGCAGCGCGCTCGTCATTGTCAACGGAGATGCGGGACAGGAAGGTCATGGTGGCAGACTGCGAAAAGGGACCGTGCTTTATCAGGCTAGCGCTTCGCTCTCCAGCGTCATTCCTGGCTCAGTTCTCTCCAATGTCGTTCCGGGCGCGCGTAGCGAGCCGGAATCCATCTGACCGCCCGACGTGAAGCTAAATGGATTCCGGGCTCGTGCCTTTCAGGCGCGCCCCCGGATTGACGGAGAGAGTGGGACGAACGGAGAGAATTGAAGCGCTCGTCGCGAAGCGCTAGCGATCTTGCGACAACAACATCATGCCCGAGGAGCCGCCATGCCAGAGTTCGATCCCGCAGAGCACCGCATGGTGAGCGAGCAGCGCTGGTTCGAGGATTTCATTGTCGGCGAGCGCCTCGTGCTGCCGAGCCGCACCATGACATCGGCGGTGTTCGCCGCGTTCCAGACCGCGAGCGGCGACACCCATCCCGTGCATTACGACGTGGAATATTGTCGCGCCCGCGGCATGCCGGACCTGCTCGCCCACGGCTTCCAGACCTTGATCCACACCGCACCCGGCGCCGGCCTGTTTCCGTTCCTGGTCGAGGAGTCGCTGGTCGGCTTCCTCGAGCAGTCGAGCAAGTTCCTCAAACCGGTCTATGCCGGCGATACCATCTACCCCGCACTTGAGGTCGCCGAGCTGCGGGGCGGCCGCACCACCGGCGTCGTCAACCTGCGCAGCACGATCTTCAACCAGCGACGCGAGCTGGTACTGGAGGGCCTACAGAAATTCCTGATCCGGCGGCGCCCAAGTTGATGCTCGCTGTCAGCAAACCCTGACACGACAACCTCTCCGGCATGAACCATTCGACCGTCGCGCATACAAACAAAAAGCGATTGCTTGGGCGATGCAGACCGCTTCGAGCAGGTGGTGACGGCAGCTCGAAACTTGTGAGGACAACCTCATGATGACGCGACATACCCTTATACCCCTCCCTCGCATCAGCGACATCGTCACGAGACAAAGCATTTCGCCTTGCGGTGCCGGCATCTGCCATCGGGTCAGGCCCCTTGGCCGGCCGGCTTATAAAACCTAAGATGCCTGCTTCTCGTGATCGCGTACCGGATCAGCATGAACGGTGATGCGGAGGATAGAGACGAAAAGCTAGTCGTCCGAACCGAGCGGTCCGGCACGGCTGACGCTGGCGCGTGTCTCGTACTTCAGCCGACCGTTGTACTGTTGATCGATGTGGTAGAGTCGGTGCGGCTGATGAGCGAGAACGAGGCCGCGACCGTTCATCGGTGGACAGAGTTTGTTCGCTTCGCGTCATCCGAGATATTGCCACGCCATCAAGGCAGCCTGGTCAAAAGCCTCGGCGACGGCTTATTGGCGCGCTTCGACACCGTCCGCAATGCCGTCAATGCCGCCGGCGAAATGCACCGGACACTCGCCGCACGCAATGCCGGATTCCCGGAGGACGAACATTTCCGTCTTCGTGCCGGCGTCAACGCTGCGATGACATGGAGCGACGGCGTCGACATTTACGGGACCGGGGTGAACCTTGCGGCGCGGCTGGCAACCCTGGCCGGGCCGGGTGAGACCATCGCGAGTGCCTCGGCGCATGAGCAATTGGCAGCCGGCCTAGCCGGCCTGGCCAATCCCGGCGAGACGATCGGTAGCGCCGCCGCATGCGACGAACTGACGCACGGAGTGGATGCGGTCTGCGAAGATCTTGGCAACTGCATCCTCAAACATTTCGACAAGCCTATTCGGGCATACCGCGTCGGTCCGGCAAGCCCGCATCCGACCATCGTCGCGCGGCGCGATTATATGGCATCGATGCAGCCCAGCATTGCCGTGATTCCGTTATCGGCAAGAGCTGATGCTTCGGGGCTGTTCGACATCGGTAACCTGATCGCCGACAGCGTGATATGGCGCCTGTCGAAGTCCGCCAACCTCAAGGTGATTTCCCGCCTGTCGACGGCAGCGTTCCGCGGACGGACGAGTGACGTGGATGAAGTGTCGGCTCATCTCGGGGCGGCCTACGTGCTTAGCGGAGCCTATGTCGTCAGCGGCAGCGAGATCATGGTGACCGTGGAGCTCTCTGCCGCTCACAATAATCAAGTGGTTTGGACCGATAGGCTCAGCGGGCCAATCCAGGATCTGCTGAGGTCCGAAAGCGAACTGGCCGACCGCATCGCGCGGGCCGTTCACATCGCAGTATTCGATGCAGAGGTCGAACATATCCTGACGCAACCGCTGCCGACTCTCGAAAGCTATTCGCTACTACTCGGCGCGATTAAGCTGATGCATCGCTCCAGCAAGGAGGAGTTTCTCCAGACTCGCAAAATCCTCGATGAACTAATCAGTCGGCATGGCCGGATCGCGGCACCGCGGGCCTGGCTTGGACACTGGTACATCCTGCGGGTTACGCGGGGCTGGTCAGATGACCGCTCGCGCGACGCCGCGGAGGCCCTGAGCACCACGCACGCCGCGCTCGACCGTGATCCGTCCGACGCGCTCGCATTGGCGACAGAAGGCTTTGTCTACTGCCACCTCTTCAAGGATCTGGAGATGGCGCACAAGCGCTGTGATGAAGCCGTGCTCGCAAACCCGAGCCATGCGCATGGCTGGCTCTTCCTCGGAACTGTCGAGGCGTTCAAGGGTCAAGGACCAGCGGCCGTCGAGGCAACGCGACGAGCGATGGAACTTTCCCCGCTCGATCCAATGCGCTACTACTTTGAATCCCTTAGCGCTACGGCTAAACTATCCGCCCATCAATATGCCGACGCTGAAAAACTTGCGCGCTCGTCGCTGGCGCTCAATCGCATGCATCCCTCCACATGGCGGGCGTTGACCATCGCGCTCGTGTCGCAGGGGCGGATGGATGAGGCACAGGCGGCACTGATCAATGTGCTGAAGGTGGATCCGACGTTGACCGTCGAGACATATCTTGCACGCATGCCGAACGCGCAACTCGACACTGGCCGGCACTGGGCACGATGCTTGGCGATGGCAGGTTTGCCGTCGGGAAACGGCAACTCCCACCGGCATTGATGGAAAAAATAATGCTCGTGTGAAGCAAACCACCTTTGGGATGTCGACGACCGGACAAGGTTCCTAAGCAACGGCAAGTTTACCATCGAAAAGCTGACTCACAGGGAGGCCGAAATGAGCCAACTGGGCGGAGCGGGCGGTGCAGGTGGAGCGGGCGGAGCCGGAGGTGCGGGTGGCGCCGGCGGAGCGGGCGGTGCCGGTGGTGCGGGCGGCGTAGGCGGGGCAGGCGGCGGAGTCGTCGGCACGCTCGGCGATGCCTATGTCAATCCGGTGATGGTGGATGCGCTGATCCACTCGCGAGAAGGAATCATCGTCCCCACAGACACGAGTCATTACGAACCACCCTTCCCGGGCATCGACGACCCGGATCAAATGGAGCGCTGGGAGCCATGGGTTCGCGCTTATGTTGCGATCGGCGAGATGCTGCAGGGCATCACGTTTCAGACCTCGAGTGCGAATGGATTTCAGGTCCTGTCGTCAGGCAACCTGATTGCGGAGGTTCAACGACCGGCACCGGCGACCTTCGAGAGCCAGATTCCATCGGTTTTAAGCTGGGCGCGGCTACGCACCGAGCGGGCTACGGAAATCATGGCGCAGATCGATCCGCAATACGCGTTCTGGTCGTCGATCCTCTACCTGCATCCCGATCGCACCAGGCGTACCTTCGAGCTCATCAACATGGTGCTGCAGTTCTGCATCTATGTGGAGATGCGGTTCAAACATGCGTTGGCATGCTATCGCCCGGTCGAATACAACGCCGAGGTGCAGCCGATGATCACGACCCCGGGTCACAACACCTTCCCGATGGGACATGCGACACAGGCCTACGCAGTGGCCTGCGTGCTCAAGAAGCTAGTCAGCCTTGATCCAGCCGTACACCCGGCACACCAATGGGCGATCGACCAGTTGGACCGTCTGACGGCGCGCATCGCTACTAATCGCGTCGTCGCGGGCGTTCATTTCCCGGTCGACAGCATGGCGGGACGCATGTTGGGCGTGGCACTTGGCGAGTACTTCTACGGCCGCTGCACCGGTGACCAGACATTCATGAACCGGAAGTTCCTGGCCGCCGGGATCGATGGCGCCAATGCCACCACGGACTTCAATCCGTTCAACACGACAATCGCCCCGATTCAGGACCTTGGCCAAGGGCCGTTCTATTCTGCAACTGGAGGCGCCGGCGTCGTGCGATCCGATGTGATGAAGCACGTGTGGCACAAAGCTCGCAAGGAGTGGGCTGGCAGATTTGGCGTGCCATACTGACGGGGAGAGTAATCCATGCCCGATCGTGACAGCTACCCGAATTGCTTTGGCCCATACCTCCGGTACGCAATTTCCACGCGCTTTGAATATTTCGAATTTTTCGACGAGAAGGAGAATTTCAAGCTGTTCCTTCTCGTCGAGTTCAAACAACCGGGACGGCAGAAACAGGAAGCGTTTGTGGACCTTCTGAATAACGCCTTGCGCGGGCCTCATTCAGACACATCCAGCCGATCCGTCGAACTCGGCCCGGCCGACGACGACATTTCGTTTGGTACCTTGCGTGCCCCGACGGCCGCGGTGACACCCTTGGAACCGGGTGGCCCCATATTCTCGCTGTGGGAACAGTACGTCTCCAAAGTCGAGCTATCGCTTCCCCTGAAACTGTCGGTGGCACCGCCAGTCGACAACAAGCGGACGGTCAACCAACGCTGGAGAGACGGAGGTTCGAAGCCGCTGCTGATCGGCACGATGGACGATGGCTGCCCCTTTGCCGCCGCGCAGTTTCTCAGGATCGCGGCGAACAGCCAGGTCAGCACCCGGGTGCGGGGAATCTGGGACCAGAACCGTCACAGGAAACGGGTCGATGTCAACACGCGCTCGTTCGGAGAAAAATTGACGGATTTCGCGTTTGGATTGGAATACCTCCGCAATCCGCTTTCGGCCAACCAGATCGGGCTGGACGAGTGGCTTTCAATGCATGCGACGCCAGCCGGCAGCATCGACGAGGACGGTTGCTACGCTGATGCAAAATTCACTCGGCTCGCCAGCCAGCAATCGCACGGCGCGCATGTCATGGACTTGCTTGCAGGAAGCACGCCGCTCTCGTCCCGGATCAGTCCCGGCGGGGACCGGCGCTATCCGCCGAGTTGGGCGCCCGGAAATCCAACGACAGACCCGGCTTGTGATGCCGACGTGGTGTTCGTGCAGTTTTCCAATGACTGCATCCGTGATGCGACCGGCGTATGGCTCAAGGCCTATGTGCTGGAAGGCATCCGCTACATCATGTCATTCGCCGAGCCTAACGTGACCGAGAACGTGATCATCAATCTCAGCTATGGTCCGACGACGGGACCACATGATGGCACGGCCGAACTCGAGACCGCCCTGACCCAACTCGTCACCTATTACAATGGCAGTCCGGGAAGGCCGAAACTCGACATCTTTCTCGCGGCGGGCAACTCATATCTCACGGAGGAACACGTCGTCTTCACGGCGGATAATCAGCCCGCCGAAGTCGAATGGACCTGGTGCCTTCCTCCCGACAATACCGCGCTGTGCTTCGCCGAGATCTGGACGGACAACAACAACGCTGACGACATCTTCGTTACGCTGACGCCACCCAGCGGCCATGTGAATCTGACATCCGCGCCCGGCGTTGTCGGCACCACGCTGCCGACACCAGGTGGTACAGCTCCTCGGCTAATCGGCCCGATCGTATGGGGCAACGACAGAATGTGGTTGCTCGAAGTCGGGCCCACCATCGCCGCGCCCGGAGTCGCAGCCAATGAGCACGGCGATTGGACCATCAGGGTCACCGGCATTGGCGCAGGAAAGCAGATCGACGGGTATGTCGCACGAACGGATCCCAATATGGGCGTGACGACCGGCTCCAAGCGTTCGCTTTTTATCGACCCCGTCTGGGAACGAGACCGGTCGGCGGCGGCGAATTGCACTTTCGTCAGCGGCGAATTCGACAAGACCGGATCCCTCGTCTCTCGCTTCGGTACCCTCAACGGGATCGCCACGGCTGACCAGTCCGCTGTGCATGTGGCCGGTGGTTACGTTCTTCTGGACGAGTGCAAGTCCCCCTATTCGTCGGCCGGTCCCACACGCGACTATCCGGTTACGCCTCGTGCTGGTCCCGACTATGTGCTGCCTTGCGACGAATCCTATGCTCTCGAGGGCATACTTGCCGGAGGCACCAGGAGCGGCAGCGTTTTTCGTATGATCGGCACCAGCAACGCGGCACCAGAGCTGGCCCGGCTGTTTACCAAGTACATCGGTGCTACGTACCCGCCGCCGAGCAACGTGCCGACAACTCTGCCGGATACGGAAAAGCGAGGCTCCGGCGATCTTGGAGCGCCATGACCTTGAGAGCCACCGTTTTTTCATACCGCTAGTCAGGACGGTGGCCGGCCAACACCTCTCCGGATAGCTCCGGAATAACCTCGAGCGTATGCGGGGCATTGCGCGATCGGCCGTGATCGGCGCCGGTTTGGATTGCCGCAGCGCGCCGTCTCGTCCGCGCAAGGCGCACGATGAAGTGGCTCGATAGGGCCGGGTCTGTATCCCGCTCCGGCATCACAGGCGCATGAGAATACGAACTTTACCTCGCAAATTCGCCCCGGCTGCGACATAATTCAACCTGCGGCTGCTCAGGCAAGGCGGACACCCCGACGGACCGAAGCCCCGTGCTGATCGATCTGGCGCTCCAGGGCGGAGGCTCGCACGGCGCGTTCACGTGGGGCGTTCTCGACCGGCTGCTTGAAGAGCCATGGCTTGAGATTGCCGGCATTTCCGGAACCTCGGCCGGCGCGATGAACGCGGCCGTGCTGGCGAATGGCTGGGCCGCTGGTGCCCGCGAAGCGCTCCACAAATACTGGCGCGCGGTCTCGCGCGCCCATCCTCAACCGCCTCAACGAGATCTCGTTCAACTCGCCGCTTGCCAAGGAGCTGCGGATGATCGCGCTGCTGCGTCAGGTCGCCGATCCCGGCACCGGCGAGGGCGCACGCTGGGCGCACATGAAGACCCACCGGATCAAGAGCGACATGCTGGCGACCTTCGGTGCCTCGTCCAAGCTCAACGCCGAATGGGCGTTCGTCACCAAGCTGCGCGACGAGGGGCGGCCCGCGGCGCGCGAACTCCTCGAAATGCACGCGACCGATCTCGGCGAGCGTTCGACGGCCGATCTCGACATCCTGCTGGCGGAGTGCTGAGGCGATGGGGCTCCTTGGCGTTCCGGCCGGGCTGGGCGTGCTGGTCTGGCTCGCGTTTCGCGGCTGGAGCGTGCTGCTGCTCGCGCCGCTTTGCGCGCTGATCGCCGCGGCCTTCGGCGGGCAGCCGCTGCTCGCGAACTGGACCCAGACCTTCATGCGAAGCGCGGCAGATTTTCTCGCCCAGTTCTTTCCGATCTTTCTGCTTGGCGCTGTATTCGGAAAGCTGATGGACGACAGCGGCGCGGTCACCGCGGTCGCGAACGTCATCACGCACCGGTTGGGCGAACGCCGGACCATTCTTGGCGTGGTGCTGGCGGGCGCGCTGGTCACCTATGGCGGCGTCAGCCTGTTCGTCGCGTTCTTCGTGATCGTGCCGATGGCGCAATCGTTGTTTCGCACGGCCGGCATTCCGCGGCGCCTGATTCCGGCGGCCGTCATTCTGGGCACCTCGACCTTCACGATGTCGGCGGGGGGCCTGAAACAGAGGCGCATTTCGCGAGCGCCCCGGATTAAGCTTTCGGCCGAAATAACGGGATTCGGCGGTTGCCGCAGCCCTCCGCCTCGCCTACGTAAGGCGCATCATGAAATTTCTTGATGAAGCCAAGGTCTATATCCGCTCCGGCGACGGCGGCAACGGTTGCGTTGCGTTCCGGCGGGAGAAGTACATCGAGTTCGGCGGCCCGTCGGGCGGCAATGGCGGCCGCGGTGGCGACGTCATCATCGAGGTCGTCGACGGCCTCAACACCCTGATCGACTACCGTTATCAGCAGCATTTCAAGGCCCAGAAGGGCGGCAACGGCTCGGGCAAGGACTGCCATGGCGCCGGCGGTAAATCCATCACGCTCAAGGTCCCTGTCGGAACCCAGATTTTCGACGAGGACAGGGAAACGCTGATCCATGATTTTACCGCTTTGGGCGAGAAGTTCGTTCTCGCCGAAGGCGGCAATGGCGGCTTCGGCAACGCGCATTTCAAATCGCCGACCAATCGCACGCCGCGTAACGCCAATCCCGGCCAGACCGGCGAGGAGCGCTGGATCTGGCTGCGGCTGAAGCTGATTGCGGACGCCGGCCTGGTCGGCCTGCCGAACGCCGGCAAGACGACCTTCCTCTCCAAGGTCAGCGCCGCCAAGCCGAAGATCGCCGACTATCCCTTCACCACCCTGCATCCGCAGCTCGGCGTCGTGAACGCCGACGGCCGCGAATTCGTGCTCGCCGACATTCCCGGACTGATCGAAGGCGCGCATGAAGGCGCCGGCCTCGGCGACCGATTCTTGGGCCATGTGGAGCGCTGCCGCGTGCTGCTGCATCTGGTGGACGCCACCTGCGAGCACGCCGGCAAGGCCTACAAGACCGTGCGCAACGAGCTCGACGCCTATGGCGGTGAGCTCACCGACAAGATCGAAATCGTCGCCCTGAACAAGATCGATGCCGTCGAACCGGACGAATTGAAGAAGCAGAAGGACCGGCTGAAGCGCGCCGCCAAGCAGACGCCGTTGTTGCTGTCGGGCGCGACCGGCGACGGCGTCAAGGACGCCCTGCGCAAGCTTGCCGATGTGGTCGCCGAGCAGCCTGTGTCCACCAAGGCCAAGAGCGCGATCGAGAGTGCTGCGACCGACGAGCCGTGGGCCGTGCCGCCGCCGCCGCCGCAAGGCTGAGCTACGCCTCACGCTTGCCTCCCCAGCCGCGACCGCGCAAAACTCGGAAAGCCTGCCCGGCTACCGCACCTTCGAGCCCGACCTCCGTCATGGCCCATCCCAAACTCGAGAATTTCCGCCGCATCGTCGTCAAGGTCGGCTCCTCGCTGCTGGTCGATTCCGACGCCGGCGAGGTCCGCGCCTCCTGGCTCGCCGCGCTGGCCGCCGATATCGCCGAACTCCACAATCGGGGCGGCGAGTTGCTGGTCGTTTCCTCCGGCTCGATCGCGCTCGGCCGCAGTCGGCTCAGGCTACCGCGCGGTCCGCTGAAGCTGGAGGAGAGCCAGGCGGCTGCCGCCGTCGGCCAGATCGCGCTGGCGCGGATATGGTCGGAGGTGCTGGGCGCGCATGGTATCGGTGCCGGGCAGATCCTGGTGACCTTGCAGGACACCGAAGAACGCCGTCGCTATCTCAACGCACGCTCGACCATCGGCAAGCTGCTGGAATGGCGCGCGGTGCCCATCATCAACGAGAACGATACGGTCGCCACTGCCGAGATCCGCTATGGCGACAATGATCGCCTTGCCGCCCGCGTCGCTACCATGGCCAGCGCCGATCTTCTCATCCTGCTCTCCGACATCGACGGGCTCTACACCGCGCCGCCGGCGCAGGATCCCAATGCGCGGCTCATCCCCATGGTTGAAAGCATCACCGCCGAGATCGAGGCGATCGCGGGAGCCGCGGCGTCCGAGTATTCGCGCGGCGGCATGCGCACCAAGATCGAGGCCGCCAAGATCGCGACCACCGGCGGCACCCACATGCTGATCGCCTCGGGCAAGATCGAGCATCCGCTGCAGGCGATCGCCGATGGCGGCCGCTGCACCTGGTTCCTGACGCCGGCCAATCCCGTCACCGCGCGCAAGCGCTGGATCGCGGGCTCGCTGGAGCCGAAGGGCACACTCACGATCGATGCCGGTGCGGTCGCCGCATTGCGCGCCGGCAAGAGCCTGCTGCCGGCCGGCGTGATCCGGGTCGATGGCCAATTCGCGCGCGGCGATGCCGTCGTGGTACGCGGGCCGGATCTGCATGAGATCGGCCGCGGCCTCATCGCCTATGACACCGATGACGCCGACCGCATCAAGGGCCGCTCCTCGCCCGACGCCGCTGCAATCCTGGGCGTCACCGGCCGTGCCGAGATGATCCATCGCGACGACCTCGTGATCGGCCCGGCGGGAGTGTCGCCAGCCCTTTAGGGTTCCTTCGGCTTCGCAAGAAGCTGATTTCCGTGCTAGACCATCGCCTTAATTCATGTCTGGAACGCCCATGACCGCCTCCCTCAAGGCCATCGACGGCAGCACCGATCTGCCCGCGCTGATGAACGACCTCGCGATGCGCGCCCGCGCCGCTGCGCGGGTGCTGTCATTGGCGCCGACCGAGCAGAAGAACCGGGCGCTGGACTTGATGGCGCAGGCAATCCGCGCCAATGCCGCAACCATCCTTGCCGCTAATACCGAAGATGTCGCCGAGGCCAAGGCTGCCGGCACCACCACGGCGTTTCTTGATCGCCTTACCCTGACGCCGGCGCGCGTCGAGGGGATGGCCGAGGGTATCGAGGCCGTGGGCGCGATCGCCGATCCGGTCGGGATCGTCACTGAGAGCTGGCAGCGTCCGAACGGCATGACCATCGAGCGCGTGCGCGTGCCGCTCGGCGTCATCGCGGTGATCTTCGAGAGCCGGCCGAATGTCGCGGCCGATGCCGGCGTGCTGTGCCTGAAATCCGGCAACGCCGTCATCCTCCGCGGCGGCTCTGACTCGTTCCGCTCCTGCCGCGCCATCCATGATTGCCTGACGCAGGGCCTGCGCGAGGCCGGCCTGCCGGAGGCTGCGATCACGCTGGTGCCGACGCGCGACCGTGCCGCCGTCGGCCTCTTGCTCAGCGGCCTCAATGGCGGCGTCGACGTGATCGTGCCGCGCGGCGGCAAGAGCCTGGTCGCCCGCGTCGAGGCCGAGGCGCGCGTGCCGGTGTTCGCGCATCTCGAAGGCGTCAACCACGTCTATATCGATGCTGCTGCGAAGCTCGACATGGCGAAGTCGATCGTGCTGAACGCCAAGATGCGCCGCACCGGCGTCTGCGGCGCCGCCGAGACCCTGCTGGTGGATCGCGCAGCCGCGCCCTCCACGCTGAAGCCACTGGTCGAGATGCTGCTCGATGCCGGCTGCGAGGTGCGCGGCGATGCCGATGTCCAGCAGACCGATGCGCGCGTGAAGCCCGCGAATGACGACGATTGGGATGCCGAATATCTCGACGCCATCATCGCGGCCAAGGTGGTCGACGGCGTCGATCAAGCGATCGCGCATATCCACGACCACGGCTCGCACCACACCGACGCGATCGTGACCGAGAACACAGCGGCCGCCGAGAAATTCCTCAACGAAGTGGATTCCGCGATCGTGCTGCACAATGCCTCGACGCAGTTCGCCGACGGCGGCGAGTTCGGCTTCGGCGCCGAGATCGGCATCGCCACGGGCAAGTTTCACGCGCGCGGACCGGTCGGCGTCGATCAGCTCACGAGCTTCAAATACCGCATCCATGGCAGCGGACAGACCCGGCCGTGACCAGGCAGTGGATGGCTCGCGCGTGAGTATCGAGCGCAGACTTCTGGTCGAGCAGCGGAGACGTCGTTGAACGATCTCACGGCCGCGCCGCACGGGATCTCGCAAGCCCTGCCGCCGCACAGCGACGGCCTGCGCGTCGGCCTGCTCGGCGGCTCTTTCAATCCGCCGCACCAGGCGCATCGTGCGATCAGCCTGTTTGCGCTGAAGCGCCTCAAACTTGACCGGGTCTGGTGGCTGGTGACGCCGGGCAACCCGCTCAAGGACAATGGTGGCCTGCACACGCTGGCCGAACGGGCGGAGGCTGCCCGCAAGATGGCGGCAGATCCGCGCATCGACATCTCCTGTCTCGAATCCGTCATCGGCACCCGCTACACTGCCGATACCATCAACTATTTGCGCATGCGCGCCTCGCGCCTGCGCTTTGTCTGGATCATGGGCGCCGACAACCTCGCGCAGTTCCATCGCTGGCAAAACTGGCAGCGCATTGCCCGCCAGGTGCCAATCGCGGTCATCGACCGACCGCCGCAGAGCTTCCGTGCCCTGTCTGCTCCTGCCGCACAGGCGCTGGCCAACTACCGGATTCCCGAAACAGAAGCCGGCCGACTGGCCGACCGGCGCGCGCCGGCCTGGGTATTTCTGACCGGCATGAAAATGAACCTGTCCTCGACGGGACTACGGAACCCAGATGGAAGCTGGAAGTCGCGCTAGGCCGCCTTGCACACAGATCGTCCTCATCCTCCCCGGGAGCCGGTCGATGGAACGGACAGGGTTACGAAGCTGGAAATGAGGCGGGAAAGAAACGACGGACTGGAATATTGAAACGCTTAACACCACATGCGTAGAATGCTTCGCGGGCGGATTCGTCGCCTGCGATACAGTGAAAGGAATGGTCCCTGACCACATCTGTATTGTCTCAGTCGGTTTTACCGAAGACTGGCAAGTCGGCGCGTAAAACATCGACCCAAGCTGCGGCCTTGAAGGCGCAACCTGACGCCGACAAGACGCTGAGCACGATCCTCGCCCGCCTCGACGACATGAAGGCGGAAGAGACGGTCACCATCGACCTTCGCGGCAAATCCGCTTACTCCGACTACATGGTCGTCTCGACCGGCCGCTCGAACCGGCATGTCGGCTCGATCGCGGAAAACGTCGCCAAGGGCCTGAAAGAAGCCGGCCTCAAGGCCCCTCACATCGAGGGGCTGCCCAATTGCGATTGGGTGCTGATCGATTCCGGCGACGTGATTGTTCACGTATTCAGGCCGGAGGTCCGCGAGTTCTACAACCTCGAGCGGATGTGGACCGAGGGGCCGAAGCCCGCCAAGACTGTCTGAAGACGACCGTCTGAAGAGGACTGTCTGAAATGGCACGGTCTGAAGCAGCGGTCGATGTCATTTCACTGCGGCGCATGCTACCGGCATGCGCATGCGTGTCATCGTCATTGCCGTCGGCCGCCTGAAGCAGGGACCCGAGCGTGAGCTCGCCGAGCGCTACCGCGAGCGATTCGATGATATCGGCCGCAAGCTCGGCTTTCGCGGCCTCGACATCCAGGAATTGCCGGAAAGCCGGGCGCGCGACACCGCGACCCGAATTGCCGAAGAGGCCACTGCCATCGCCGGCGCAATCCCGGAAAAATCCGTGCTTGTCGCGCTTGACGAACGTGGCCTGAACGTTGACAGCACAGCCTTTGCCGGGCATCTCGGCCGCTGGCGCGACGAATCCGTAGCCACAACAGTTTTCGCAATCGGCGGCGCTGACGGACTTTCGCCCGAATTGCAGCGCAAGGCGAAGCTCAAGGTTGCCTTTGGGGCTGCAACCTGGCCGCATCAGATCGTACGCGTCCTGCTTCTGGAACAGCTTTACCGGGCCGCCACGATTCTGGCAGGTCACCCCTATCACCGCGCCTGATGAGGCGCGCGAGACGAGCACATTTAAGGAACTGATGTCCGCTGCGCGGCCTTTCCGATTTTCCCGTTCCCATGCCGGGCGTTACGCGCGGCGGCGGATTGGCATGCTGCCGTTGCTCGGTTTGCCAGCGGCCGTCTCGGCCGC
>NZ_JBARGP010000016.1:0-3291 GCF_049798375.1 Bradyrhizobium sp. | reverse complement strand
GGGACTACTACAAGCTGGTGCAGACCATGTCGGGCGAGGAAGCTTTCGGCAAGCTCTCCGATTCCGAATGTCCGCTGGTGAAGAGCCATTGAGCTAAGCGTGGGCTTGGGTCGGAGCTGAGCCCATCACGTCGACCTGACACGGCCTCTCATTGCGCAAGCGATGGGAGGCCTTTGTTTGGGCGATCCGGGCCCGGGCCACCTATCGTTCGGGCCTTGCCGGTGCCAGCCCGGGCGGCAGGAGTCAGGTACGGGCGCACCGCGTTCCATCGATGCCCCCTTGAATTTACCGCATCGCCATGGTCTCACACGGAGAGAACCGGCCGCCCTCCTCCGGGTTCGGCCCAACCCGGTAGTTCCGCTTCCGATGGCCCGCAGGTTTCACGCTCCCTATCTGTCGGAGCCCGTCTCCAGCCTTGCAAGCTGGGCTCGCAATCTCGCCGTGTTCTCGGTGGTCGCGGTACTGGTATCGATCCTGGTGCTGCGTTTCGACTTCCTCGAGATGAAGCCGGCGCTGATGACCTTCTTCGGTGCGCTCGGCTGCGCGGTGCTGTCGATCTTGGTCGGGCTCGCCGCCTTCGCGGCGATCTGGCGCAACGGCAGCCGGGGGATGAGCCGGATCTTGCTGGCGCTGGTGATCGATGCGGTGGTGCTGGCCTATCCGGCCTATCTCGCCGTGCAATACCGCAAGCTGCCGAAGATTTACGACATCACCACCGATCCGATCGATCCGCCGCGCTTCGAGGCGCTGGCGCCCTTACGGAACGGCGACGGCACCAACACGGCCGTCTATGCCGGGCTTTATTCGGCCGAGCAGCAGCAGAAGGCCTATCCCGACATCGAGCCGGTGCAGCTGGAGATCCCACCCGACCGCGCCTACGCGATCGCGCTCAGGCTCGTCAACCGGCGCAAATGGTTCATCGTCGACGAGCGCGCGCCACAGCCGCCGCGCAAGGTCGGCCGCATCGAGGCGATCGCGCGCACGCCGATCATGGGTTTTCGCGAAGACGTCTCGATCCGGGTGCAGCCCGATGGCGAGGATTCGCGGATCGATATCCGCTCGGCCTCGCGCTATTTCGATAGCGACATCGGCAGCAATGCCGCGCGCATCAACAAGCTGATCGACGATCTCAACAATGCCGGCGAAGCCGACGCGCAGAAGCCGGTCAAAAAGGTGGTACCGCCGCCGCCGGCCGCCAAGGGGCAGAAGACAGTCAAGAAGTGACGCGCCAAAGCGCGTCATTCCGGGGCGCGCCTCAGCGCGAACCCGGAATCTCGAGATTGTTTTGACGCTCCCACGTCGAGATTCTCGGTGCGCAATTGCGCACCTGAGGGTTCGACGCTTCGCGTCGCCACGGAATGACGTCCTAGTTGTTCGCTAGTCGATACCGCCCCTCGATCACCGGATCGCCGTCGGTTGCGACCACGCCGCGCACGACCAGGTCTTCCAGATGCGCCAGCACCGAATAGCCCGCGGCCCGCATCAGCCGCGGATCGATGCCGATATAGATCGCGCGCACCATGGTCGGGATGTCGGCCTCGCCCTTGGCGAGACGATGCAGGATCGAGGCTTCACGCGCTTGGCGGTGGCGGATCAGGAAGCGGACGTAGCGCGGGGCTTCGAGGATCTCCGGGCCATGGCCAGAGAAATACAGATCCTCGTCGCGGGCCGCGAGCCGTTCCAGCGAATTCATGTAGTCGAGCATCGAACCGTCTGGCGGCGCCACGATCGAGGTCGACCAGCCCATCACGTGATCGCCGACGAAACTGAGCTTGCGCTCCGGCCAGGCAAACGCGAGATGATTGGCGGTGTGGCCAGGCGTCGCCACCGCCTCCAGCCGCCAACCCTCGCCTTCGATGACATCGCCATGGCCAACTCCGATGTCGGGCATGAAATTGCGATCTGCGCCGGATTCCGGGCTGTGCTTCTCGCTCTCGTAGCGGGGTCGCGAGGCGCGATGCGGCCCTTCCGCATAGACAGGCGCGCCGGTCGCCGCTTTGATGCGGCCGGTGTTCGGCGAATGATCGTTATGGGTGTGGGTGACAAGAATATGCGTGACGGTCTCGCCGCGCACCGCATCCAACAGTGCCGCTGCGTGAGCCGCGTTATCAGGACCGGGATCGATGATCGCGACCTTGCCGTGGCCCACGATGTAGCTCACCGTGCCGGTGAAGGTGAACGGGCTCGCATTGTCGCACAGCACGCGCCGCACGCCGGGCCGGACTTCCTCGACGACCCCCGCTTTCAGCGGAAAATTTTTGTTGAACGGGACGTCGTCGTTGTCGGCCATCAGATGCCTTTTGTCCGGTCTCATAGGATGGGTTGAGCGTCAGCGACACCAATCCTACATTGCGCAAACTACCCGAACGCCTGGATGCCGGTGATGGCGCGGCCCAGGATCAGCGCGTGCACGTCGTGGGTACCTTCATAGGTATTGACTGTTTCCAGGTTCGCCGCGTGGCGCATCACGTGGTATTCGATCTGGATGCCGTTGCCACCGTGCATGTCACGCGCCACGCGCGCGATGTCGAGCGACTTGCCGCAATTGTTGCGCTTGACGATCGAGATCATCTCGGGCGCCATCTTGCCCTCGTCCATCAGGCGGCCGACGCGCAACGAAGCCTGCAAGCCAAGCCCGATCTCGGTCTGCATGTCGGCGAGCTTCTTCTGCACCAGCTGGGTGGCGGCGAGCGGCTTGCCGAACTGCTTGCGATCGAGCGTGTATTGCCGCGCGCGGTGCATGCAGTCTTCGGCCGCGCCGAGCACGCCCCAGGAGATGCCGTAGCGAGCGCGGTTGAGGCAGCCGAACGGCCCCTTGAGGCCGGAGACGTTGGGCAGCAGCGCGCTTTCCGGCACCACCACGCCGTCCATGACGATCTCACCGGTGATCGAGGCACGAAGCGACAGCTTGCCGCCGATCTTTGGCGCCGACAGGCCCTTCATGCCCTTCTCGAGCACGAAGCCGCGGATCTGGTTGTCGTGCTCGGCCGACTTGGCCCAGACCACGAACACGTCGGCGATCGGCGCATTCGAGATCCACATCTTGCTGCCAGTCAGGCGGTAGCCGTCCGCTACCTTCTCGGCGCGGGTCTTCATCCCTGCGGGATCGGAACCGGCATCCGGCTCAGTCAGGCCGAAACAGCCGACCCATTCCCCGCTCGCCAGCTTCGGCAGGTATTTCTTGCGCTGGTTCTCGTCGCCATAGGCATAGATCGGATACATCACCAGCGAGGACTGCACCGAATTCATCGAGCGGTAGCCGGAATCGACCCGCTCGATCTCGCGCGCGAC
>NZ_JBARGP010000015.1:0-3607 GCF_049798375.1 Bradyrhizobium sp. | reverse complement strand
TGTCGTTGAGTTCGAGCGTGCCGTGGCTCGCCGCATCATGCAGCGCCACCCGGCCGGTCAAATTGAGACGGTCGATCGAGAGCGCGGCCAGATTGAACTTGCCGCTCGCCGCCGGCAGATCGACCTTCCCCTTGGGATCGAGCCCGAGGTCGGCGGCCATGCCGCCGATCGTCAGCTCGTTGGCGCGCCACTCGCCACGCATCAGATCGCCGAGGCTGAACTCGACATCGAGCTTGTCGGCGCGCAACTTGCCGAGATCATTCACGCCGCCGAACGTCACCTGGCGCAACCGCAAGGTCGGGGTCGGCAGCAGGCGTGCGTCGAGCGCGCCGGCGACCCGCACCGGCACGCCAATGACCTGGCTCGCCTCGGCCTCGAATTGCGGCCGAAACTGGTTCCAGTCGACAAAAAACGGGCCGATCAGCGCAGCCAGCAGCGCAAGAATGAAGGCAATCGCCAGGCCGAGCAGGGTCGTCTGCACGGGGTCTCCCTCAAAGGATAACACTCCGGCGCCCGAACCTTGTGGTGTGGCCGCCACTCCACAAACCGATGCCGGAGCGCCACACCATATAGGAATAAGTGTGGCGAAGTCACAGCGCGGGTCGCGATTTCATCGGCGGCGCACAACCCGCCTTAATAAATGGTTACCAGCGCGCCGGCAGTTGCTTCAAGCCGCGCAGCACGAAGGTCGGCCGCCATTCGGGATTGTCGGCATCGACGAGCTTCAGCTCCGGCAGCCGGCGCAGCAGGGTCAGGATCGCGATCTCGGCCTCGATCCGGGCGAGCTGGGCGCCGAGGCAGAAATGGATGCCGCCGCCGAATGACAGCGGCTTCACATTGGGCCTCGTGATATCGAGCTGTTCCGGCCGGTCGGGATAGACGGCGGGATCGCGGTTGGCCGAGCCGAGCAGGCAAAGCACGCTCTCGCCCTTCGGGATCCGCCGGCCGCCGAGATCCTCGATCTCCTCCAGCGCGACGCGGCCGGTGAGCTGCACCGAGGAATCGTAGCGCAGGAACTCCTCGATCGCGTTGACGATCAGATCGGGACGCGCCTGCAACAGCGCGAGCTGGTCCGGGTTGCGATGCAGGGCCAATAGCCCGTTGCCGATCAGATTGACGGTGGTCTCGTGGCCGGCGCCGAACAGCAGGATGATGTTGGCGGTCAGCTCCTCATTGCTGAGCTTGCTGCCATCCTCCTCGGCCTGCACCAGCTGCGTGATCAGATCGTCGCCGGGATCACGGCGGCGGAGCTCGAACAGGTTTTGGAAATAGGCCTGCGCCATCAGATTGTTGGCGTTGCCGTCGGCGATCTCCTGCGGCGACAGCGGCACCGGATCGAGCAGCCGGCCGCCGTCATTGGACCGCTTGTGGAACACCTCGCGGTGCTCCTCGGGAATGCCGAGCATGTCGCAGATGATCGTGACCGGCAGGCGATAGGCGAAGTCCGCGATCAGATCCATCTCGCCGCGGCCGATAAGCGCATCGAGCGTCTGGTCGACGATCTCCTGAATGCGCGGCCGCATGTCCTCGACGCGGCGGGCGGTGAACGCCTTCACCACGAGACCACGCAGGCGGGTATGATCCGGCGGGTCCTGCTGCAGCATCCAGTGGCTCATGCTGCGGAACACCGGCTCCTTCATGATGTCAGGTCCGTAGCGGCGGATGCTGCGCGGGACGAAATCCTTGCCGAAGCGCTTGTCGCGCAGCACGAGACTCGCCTCGGCGTGGCGGCTGGCGACGATCGAGCCGAACGAGGTCACATGCATCGGGTCCGTTTCGCGCATCCGCGCGTAGAACGGATACGGATCCCTGATGAATTCGGGCGCCAGCGGATTGAACAGCGGCGCACCCGCATTGGTCTGAACATGCTCGTTCATCGACAGCCCTTTCCCGCAACTTCGTAATTAGTCCACGATCGCTGTTTCCTGGCAAGCCGTCGAGCCATCACAACGAGGGCACGGGTGGTCGCCATATCAGACCGCATCCGCGGCCGGCTGCAACTGCTGCAGCTTGCCCGCGACGGCGCGCACCTTGCCCGGCGCCGCCCGCCAGATCGCAAAGGCCGACAACGCGCTCACCGCGATCCCGATCGCGAAGCCGCCGCTGTAGCTGCTGGTGAAGTCATAAATCAGGCCGGTCACGAACGGCCCGGCGGCGCCGCCGACCAATCCCGCCAGCATGATGGTGCCAAAGATGCTGCCGAAATGTGGCCCCTGGAATATCTCGAGCACGACGGCGCCCATCACGGAAGTGAGGCCGTAGCCGAGCGCGCCTTGGGTTGCGATCATGACATAGAGCAGCCACAGCGACGGATGCGCCTTCAGCGCGATCAGCGCGACGAAGCAGATGGCAAAGCCGGCCGTGCTGATCGCCCATACCGCTTCGCGCCCGATGCGATCGGAGGCGTGGCCGAGCACGATCTGACCGGGAATGCCGAGCAGGCTGACGAGGCCGAGCGCCCATGCCGCCATCGTCGGGCTGAAGCCGATCTCGAGCAGATATTTGGTCTGGTGCACCTGCACCGCGTACCAGACATAGAGCCCGCCGAAATAGCCGACCGAAAGCCACCAGAACCGGGCCGTGCGCATCGCGCGCGGCAACGTCCAGTCGATTGCGGCCCAGGCCGGATCGACGATGTTGGAGACTGGCGCGGCCGCCGTGGCATGCGGCTCGCTGTCGCCATCGGGCCGCAGGCCGATGTCCTCGGGCCGCTTGCGCAAGAGCAGGTTGATCGGCGCCAGCACGAGGATGACGATGCATCCCATCGCGGTGCAGGCGGTGCGCCAACCGGTCTCGGCGATCATGTGCTGCACCCAGGGCAGCATCGTCACCGAGCCGATACCGACACCGGCAAAGGCGATGCCGATCGCCAGCCCGCGGCGGCGGTCGAACCAGTTCGGAAGGAACAATGACTGGCCGGAATAGCCGAGGCAGATGCTGCCGACGCCGACCATGACGCCGATGGTGAGATAGAGATGCCAGGGCTGCGTCGTCAGCGGCGCCAGCAACAGGCCGCCGCCCATCAGCACGACGCCAAGCTCCATCACCGCGCGCGGCCCGGCGCGGTCCATCAACCGTCCGATCAAGGGACTCCCGATGCCCGAGGCCACGAAGCCGAACGAGAACGCACCGGCGGTGACGCTGCGATCCCAGCCGAACTCGGTGAGGATCGGCGGATAGAACAGCGAGAATGCGGTGCGCGCGTTCACCCCGATCGCCATCGTGACGAAGGTGACGGCGACGACGACCCAGCCATAGAAGAAGGGCAAGCGCATCGATGTGTGTTTCTCTCCCGGCTTCGTTTTCCGGCATCCTCTATCGCGCGTCAACTCGGTCACCAAGCGTTCCGATGTCATCGCCCGGCTTGACCGGCCGATCCAGTATTCACCGGCTGCAATTGTCTCATGAGAGGCCGCCGCGTATTCGATCGTCCGCCTTCGCGGACGATGATACTGAAAATGCAGCACCGCCATCGCACCCACCGCTATTGCCCTCCGGGGACGCGCGCTGGCCTTCTCGCGGCGCGCTGTGCACCCGAGCTTTGCGTCTCGATCACCCTCTCCACAAACAGAGGGCGCAGGGAAGGCCGGGTATCGACTGACACCCG
>NZ_JBARGP010000014.1:0-2217 GCF_049798375.1 Bradyrhizobium sp. | reverse complement strand
CCCTACGGCATCGTGACTTTGGCGCGTAGGGTGGGCAAAGCGAAGCGTGCCCACCGCCCTTTGGCATGATACAACCACATCATGCCAAATTATCGTCGCACCAATGTCAAAGGCGGCGTGTTCTTCTTCACGGTCGTCCTTCAGGACAGGTCGAGCAATCTGCTTGTTGAGCAGATCGACCGGCTGCGTTGGTCATATCGTCTCGCAAGCGAACGTCATCCATTCGAAACGATTGCGATCTGCGTCCTCCCTGACCATCTTCACGCGCTTTGGGCGCTGCCTGAAAACGACTCGGACTTCGCGAGCCGCTGGAGCTTGATCAAGAGCAACTTCTCTCGGGGGATCGCACCGGAACGGCGCTCGCAAAGCCAACTGTCAAAGCGTGAGAAAGGCGTCTGGCAGCGACGGTATTGGGAGCACGCAATCCGCGATGAGGATGATTTCGATCGACATATCGATTACATTCATTTCAACCCGGTCAAGCATGGGCTCGCGGCGCGTGTTGCCGACTGGCAGCACAGTAGCTTTCACAGATTTGTCGAACGCGGTTTGCTTGTTGCCGACTGGGGCGGAGATGTGAGGGACATGCCGGGATCGTTCGGCGAATAGGGGGTGGGCACGCTTCGCTTTGCCCACCCTACGACCTCCATCGGAGCATCGGCCGGGCCGCCTCACACTTGAGAGCTGCTTTCAGACCACGGCGCATATCCGCCATGCGCAAATTGCCCGTCGTGCCAGTCTGTCGCAGTTTTGCACCTTGCCTCGTCGGGCAAATCACAACGATGATCTCGGCCATCCCGCCTCACCACGGAGGGGCGTTGCGCGCGATCGTCACGACACGCGAGGCGGGGAAGCGGTGGCCGTGAGGTGTCGCAGCATGCGCATTGCGCATGCGGACGAACGATGCATTACGGACGCGAAATCGTGTGGTCCTGGCCTCCCTGTGCTGAGGCCTGCGCAACGCGTCAGCGTTGTCGCGATGGGGGCAATCAAGCCGGTCCCCAAGGAGAGCGCGTATAAGCGTTAAGACCATCGCGCAGGGAAGGCCGGTTGTTCGGCGTACCTGTGGTTCTGCCGCGTGCTTCTTTGCTGCACGCGGACCGCGGGTGCGACCAGCACCCGGCCTTCCCTGCGCCCTCTGTATTTCGAGGGTCATTAAGATCAGCACAAACTCGGGCATGACATGCCGCGGGAATGCAGTTGCTTGGCTCGGCGCGTGCCTTACACACAGTCGTCATCGCCCGCGAAGCCGGCGGTCCCGCACGCCGCGGCTTATCGACTCAATCACCGTTTCCTCTGGAATATCGGGTCGCCCGGTCAAGCGGGACGACGACAGCGGAGGACACCGTAGCGGTTTCAAGGACGACGGCGGACCTTGTAGGCGCTCCCGTCATCTCCACCCTGCGGAATATTTTCGCGGCTTGCCAAGGCTCGATCAAGGGTCCAGAAAATCGCATCAGACAAGGGACGAAACGATCAATGCGGAGTTACAGTTGACCATCAAGGGCAAGGCCTACATCGCCGGGATCTATGAGCATCCCACCCGGCACGCACCCCACAAATCCACCGCGCAGTTGCATGCCGAGGTCGCCAAGGGCGCGATCGAGGATGCCGGGCTGACCAAGGACGACATCGACGGCTATTTCTGCGCCGGCGACGCGCCGGGCGGGCTGTGGCCGATGGTCGACTATCTCGGCCTGGACACCAAGAAGCTGCGCCACGTCGATTCCACCGAGACCGGCGGCTGTTCCTATCTGATCCATCTTGGCCACGCCGCCGAGGCCATCGCCGCTGGAAAGTGCTCGGTCGCGCTGATCACCTTGGCCGGCAAGCCGCGCACCGGCCCCATGCCGCCGCGCGCCTCCGGCGCCGAGGGAGACTTCGAGGCGGCTTATGGTGCGACGACCCACAATGCCTACGGCATGTGCGCCATGCGCCACATGCACGACTACGGCACCACCAGCGAGCAGCTGGCCTGGATCAAGGTCGCGGCCTCGCATCATGCGCAATACAATCCGCATGCGATGCTCAAGGACGTCGTCACGGTCGAGGACGTGCTCAACTCGCCGATGATCTCCGATCCCCTGCATCGGATGGATTGCTGCGTCGTCACCGACGGCGGCGGCGCGCTGATCGTCACCACGCCGGAAATCGCCAAGAGCCTGAAGAAGCCGCTGGTGCGCCTGATCGGTCATGGCGAAGCGGCGAAGGGGCCGC
>NZ_JBARGP010000013.1:0-1666 GCF_049798375.1 Bradyrhizobium sp. | reverse complement strand
TCCTGCAGCACTGTGCCGATCAGTTCGGCGCCGCGCAGCTTCAGCCCAGCGTCGCCGGCGAGCTCGAGCGCGTAGGAGAGATCCTTCAGTGCGTATTCGCTCGAGAAGGCGCGCTCCGGAAATACGCCGGGCACGATCGCCTTGAGGCCGTGATTGCGCAGCGCAAAGCTGTCGGCCGAGCCCTTCGACAAGGTCTCCAGCAGCAGCTTCGGATCGACGCCGCTGTGGCGCGCCACCGCGACCGCTTCGCTGAGCGCATTCACGGTCTCGAACAGCACCATGTTGTTGAGGATCTTGGTCACCTGTCCGGCGCCGACCTCGCCGCACAGCGTAACGTCGGTGGCGAAGCAGCGGATCAGCGGCTCGATTGCGGCGAACAGCTCGGGCGTGGCGCCGACCATCACGCTCAGGGTGCCGTCCTGCGCCGCCTGCCGGGTGCGCGCGATCGGCGCATCGATCCAGCTCGCGCCCTTGTCCTGCAAAGCTTGCGCGAAGTCGCGGGTCTGTTTCACCGAGGAGGTGCCGAGATCGATCACGATCTGCTGCGCTCTGACATGCGCGAGAATGCCGTCGTCCGCGAACACGCTGCGCACATGCTTGGCGCTCGGCAGGCAGAGGAAGATGAGATCGCTGCCCGTCACGACATCGGCGACCGAGCTTGCTACGGTGGCGCCTTCATCCGCGATGCGCCGGAGCGGCTCGGCCGCGAGATCGAATGCGAGCACGGGGCGGTCGCTCTTGCGCACGAGATTGCGGCAGATCGGCTCGCCCATCACGCCGAGCCCGATGAAGCCGAGGTTTCCGTTCGCACTCATCGTGCCGTCTCCAACTCGGCGAAGGAGCGCGAGGGCGCCACATGCAGCGCAAAGACATCGCCGCTATCGCCGATCGACGGATAGATCTCGGTCACGATCGGATCATGGCCGGGAACGATGCGGTCGGGATGGCCGGCGAGCCGCTCGGCGGTTTCCCAGCCGGCCGCCATGTCGCCGATATTGTAGACGATCGGAAACGGGCTGCGCTTGTGAAGATTGGCGTAGTAATGCGCGGCATCGGAGGCCAGCACCACCGGCCCGCGCGCCGTCTCCACCCGCACCACCTGCAGGCCGTCGGAATGGCCGCCGACGCGATGCACGGTGACGCCGGGCGCAACCTCGCCGTCGCCGGAATGGAAGGTGACGCGCTCGCCATAGACATGCCGCACCATCTGCGTGACATGCTCCACCGAGAACGGATGGCGCAGCAGGCCGGTGCACATGCAGCGTCCCGTCGCATAGGCCATCTCGCGCTCCTGCAGATGGAAGCGCGCATTTGGAAAGCGATCGAGATTGCCGGCGTGGTCGTAATGCAAATGGGTGACGATGACGTCGCTGATCTCATCGGCCTTGACGCCGAAGTCGGCCAGCGCCTGCACCGGATTGAGCTTGATGGTGCGACTGCGCAAGCGCGCCTCCTCGGCATTGAAGCCGGTATCGACCAGGATGTCGCGGCCGGGGAGGCGGATCAGCCAGACGAAATAATCGAGGTCCTGCGCAGCGATGTCATGCGGATCGGGCTGCAGGAAGTTCATGTGCGGCGTGCGCGGCGACATCGTCGCATAGCGAAGCGCGTAGATTTCGGCGGCGTTTCCCATTCGTTGTTCTCGTTGATTGCAGATGTGGGACGG
>NZ_JBARGP010000012.1:0-46066 GCF_049798375.1 Bradyrhizobium sp. | reverse complement strand
TTCGGTGGCGCGACGGAGGCCATCGCGGCGGATTGCACCAGCCTGGTCGGATGCGGGCACGATCCAGGAATTCGGATCGCCTGCAGTCCGTATTGTTCATAAAGCGCATCGGTCAGTCTGGCGCCATCCGGCGGCGACCATTCGACCGTCTCGTAGATCAGCTCGCTACCCTCTGGCGCCGTGCCTCCCAAAGTCGGCGATGGGCGCGGTGCAGAGGCTCGGATCGATGGCGAAATCGCACGGCGCTTGACGACGTCCGTTACGACCGGCGTGGCGGCTGCCAGCCTTGGAGGCACCTGCCGGGTCACCCACTCGAGCAAGGTGGCGACATCGTGCGCCATGCCCTGCGAATTCGGAAGAACCCTCGGATCCTCGGCGGGCAGCTTATCGATCACAAGTAGCCTGGTGTCCGTGTTAGTTCCATGCCTGGCGTAAACGGCGCCGTCGATAGCGGCGGAAAACACCACCTGTCCCCGCTCCTGGAGGCGAACGAAGGCATCTCGCCATGTCGCGCTATCCGGCCTGCAGCCCGCGCCAATTATGGCGACCAGACGCCCACCATCACAAAGGCGCACCAGGGCCGAGGCGATGTGTCGGAGGGCAGCGTCGGCCATCGGTCGATCGACATTGGCGATCGCCGAGAATGGCGGGTTCACCAGGACGACGCTTGGTACGACGCGCGCGTCGAGGTGATCGTCGATCTGGGCTGCGTCAAACCGGGTGACCTCAACGCCGGTGAACAGATGGTCGAGTAGCGCCGCGCGCCCCTGGGCGAACTCGTTCAGAACGAGAGCGCCGCCGGCGAGCTCGGCAAAAACGGCGAGCAGGCCGGTCCCCGCCGAGGGCTCGAGAACCCGATCGGCCGGCGTAATACCGGCTGCGGTGCAGGCGACCAGCGCAAGCGGGATCGGCGTCGAGAATTGCTGCAGCGCCTGGCTATCCTCGGAACGCCGCGTATGGGTCGGCAGACAGCTCGCGATCCTCACAAGCATCGGCAGCATGGCCGTCGTCGAGCCGGCCCTGGCCCGGATAGCCGGGCCGAACTTGCGTAGAAACAGAACGGTTGCCGCCTCGCAGACGTCGTAGGCGGTTTTCCAGGTCCAGGCACCGGTTGCGTCCGATGCGCCGAACGCAGCCTCCATGACGCTGCGCAGGACAGCCGCATCGATACGCTGCCCCCGCTCCAGGTCGATCGAGAGTTGTCGGGCGGCTTTGACCGCAGCGGAGGTGAGAGTCGCGGCGGCATGCATCGAGAGCGGCGCGGCGGCAGCGCCGCCGGCGAGAGATTCAGTCATGACAAGGATCTTTCAGAGAGCAGGAACAGGCCGAACCGCGCGGCGCTCTCCTCAAGACCACTGCGATTCAAACCCTCCCGGCCCGCCTCTTCCTCTCAGTCGCTCTCAGTAAAACGGGGATCGGTGCCGTCGACCGATCCCACACAATCGCGGGGCGGCCGCAGCCGCCCCGATCACAATGCTACTCAGCCGCATCGCGCTGTTGCGGATCGTCGTCGTTGCTGCTCTCTGCATCATCCTCCTCGGCAGTGAGGAATTCTGGCAGCGTGCTCGCCTCCTCCGCTTGGAGCGATGACGCCACGGCGAGGTCGACGAGACGCAACGGCTCCGGCAGCCACCCGGAACCATCGAGGAGACGCTCGGCTTCTCTGGCCATATCGCCCTTCTTCAGGTGGTCGATCAGTTGCGCGCAGGATTCACCTTTGGCGTCCCGCACCGCCTCCAGAATGCGAGGCTTGGTGACCCGGCCGAGATAATTGTCGACCGTCGGTTTCCACCCAACCTTGGCCATGTCGAGACCGACAGCGCGCGCCACCACATCGGCTTGATCGAGCCGTGTGCGGACGGCGTGAGCTGAAACACGGCCCTGATTGAAACGGCTCGTGGGCTCATAGACCGCGTTGACCGCAAATGACGCACAATGCGCGAACAGTGACGTCTGCGATTCCCCGTCAAGTCTCGTGAGTGCATCCCACAGATCGTTCTCGCTGTTCGGCAACCTTGCCTTCCAGGATTCATGCCGGGCCTCGACGACCTTCGCAGATACGCTCTCCCTCAGGCCTGCAGCTTGAACGGGAAAGGTCGGCGTCCGAAGGCCGATCTCGAGGCAGCTCCCAGACGACGCGAAGCGGTAAAAGGCCGTCAGCGCGAAGTTGTGCAGCACCGCCAGGAAAGCAACCGAGGGATTTTCCGCCAGCGCATCCCGCAGCGCCAGCGTGCGGTGCGCTGTTAGCTCAATGAGAAGCCGATCGGGCAACGGCCTGGCCGGGTCGTCCTCCTCCTCCGGCTCGTTCAAAGCGCCGACAACCGAGATTGCCGTGCGCCGGACGGACGCGCCAGCCTCCTGCCCTTCCGTCGACGGCGCATCGGTGCGCTGGTCGGCAGCGAGATCGCTAGCTGCCGCTTCATCCTCCGGCCGGACATAGCCACGATCGACCGAAAGCCGTCCTTCGCAATCGATGCTGACGAAGACGCCGGCTCGGGCAATCGCGGTCGGATCATAGATCAAAGACCGGTCTTCGAACGCCGCGAGCGCCGCCTCGATCTCGCCAAGACGCTGGTCGACTGCTTCGGGCATCTCATCCGCATCCCGATATTTGGCTTCGAGCTTGGCTTGCTCGCTGGTCAGCGCCACGATCGTGGCCTGCTCGTCGGCCGTGAGGTGAGCCGGCCTGCCGTCGAGCTCGCGCAAGCCGTCGGTGTGGCCATAAGGAAACTCAACCGCCACTGAGATCCACCTCCATCCTTCGGTGGCGATCGTCTCGGCATCGGCCTTGAGCTTCTCGGTGACAAGACGATCGAGCAAGGCGACATCCTGGAGCCAGCCGCCATCATCAGGTTCGAACAGGTCGCGCGATATATGGCCACCAGCCTGCTCATAGGCGTCGAGCCCAATGAACTGAGCCCTGCGATCGGATGCACGGACGGTGTTTTCAGTCAGCATGCGCCGAATCTGATAGGGCTGATCGTGGCCCGAGCGGCTGATCGTCTCCCACACCTGCTCCTGCCGCGTATGATCCGCCATCACCGAGAAGGCCATGAGCTGCTCGAGCGTCATGCCGTCTTCGCCAAAGACGTCGTGCAGCCTGGGCGACACGGACGCCAGGCGTAGTCGCTGCTTCACGACGGCCGGGGTCACGAAGTGCCGGGCCGCGATGTCTTCCTCGGACAAGCCGGCTCCGCTCAAGACCTGGAACGCTCTGAACTGATCGAGCGGATGAAGTCCGATCCGCTCGTCGTTCTCTGCAAGCGAGTCGTCTTCAGCGATGCCGCCCTCGCGCACGACACAAGGAACGGCTTGGGTCTTCGACATGCGCTTCTGCTTCACCAGAAGTTCAAGCGCGCGATAACGCCGGCCGCCGGCCGGCACCTCGAACATGCCGGTCTCGTTGCCTTCTGCATCCACAATCGCCCGCACATTGAGACTTTGCAGAAGCGTACGCTGCGAAATGCTCTCTGCGAGTTGCTCGATCGAGAGCCCGGCCTTGATGCTCCGGACGTTCGACTGGCTCAGCACCAGCTTGTTGAACGGAATATCACGCGAGCGCGACAGAATGATCTTTTGGACAGCCTTCGTCATATCGATTCTCCGCGACGGGCGGCCGGGAGCCCTCTCTCGGCCTTCAACCCGTCGCGAGAGCCACGCCTTTCTCTCACTCTCCTGCTCGAGCCCCGGCAAGTCATGCAGCGTCCTGCTCCGCTCCCTCCATGATCGTCTCGGCAGCACGGTCCGGCACGAAGCCGAGGAGATAATCGGCGACCTTGCTGGCCTGCGACGCAGCGCGAACGATCGCGCGATTGTCCTCTCGCAGCACATCAAGCCAGGAGCCGATATAGTCGGCGTGCCGCACGGTCGGGACGATCCCGAGCGAAGCGCAACTGAACGCGGACGCAATCTCGGCGATGAGTTCTTCGAAGGCGTACTTCCTGGTGCCGAAGCCGCCCGACAAGTCACGATTGAGACGTGAGGGATGGCCGCTCGCATGTGCCAGCTCATGGAGCACCGTGCGATGCCAGTTGATCGGCTCGAAATAGGCTTGTGGCGGGGGCACCTGCACATAGTCCGCCGCCGGTGCGTAGAATGCGCGGTCGCCTCCAATGCGGAAATCGATCCCGCTCGCCCTGATCAGGGTTTCGACCTGCGGCGCGATCAGGCCTGGCGCAGGCGGCGCGGCCGCTTCGATTGCCGAAGGCAGATCGTCGCACTGATCCATATTGAACAGCGTGAAGCGCTTGAGGAAGGGAATCGCCTGCGCCTCGTCGCCCGTCTCGCTCGCACGCCGCTTTTCGTCGGCCGGTACGAAGCGGTCAGCATAGACGACAGTGGCGCCACGCTCGCCCTTGCGGACATGACCGCCGAGCGATAAGGCCTGGCGGAAAGTCAGCCAACTCTGACTTCGAAAACCGTGCTCGACCGCGGCGCCCCAGAGGATCAAAATGTTGATGCCGCGATATGGGCGGCCGGTCGCGACGCTTTTCGGCATGGCCAAAGATGCCTTCGCCGCTGCGGCGCCCCAAGGCTCTATCCAAGGCTCTATCCAAGGCTCTATCCAAGGCTGTACCCAAGGTACTCGGCCGGCCTCGAGCTCACTGATGATCTTGACGGTAATCTCGTCATAAAGGCTCCCCCGGTCCTGACCGGTAGCCGTCCGAGGATGATGTCTGGACATCGCGGGTCTCCGCGACGGGCGGAGCGAGCCTCTCTCGCAACCTGTGACCCGTCACGGCAAATCCGGCCGATGCTCTGACTCTCAGCCTGCTTCGCGAGGCACCGAGGCCGCCGACCGAATGCCCGCCTGCTGCGGCGGGGGAGCAATCGCGTTCGGCCTTGCCGGACACGACACCCGAGACAATGCGAATTCTGCGACGTCACCGCCGCGTTCATGATCCCGCTCGAAGTACCCAGGGCCGCGGCTCTGACCCGGCGTGCGCCAACGGCGCATCGCCCGCAACAAAAATGGCACCCGCAGGAGCGTGAGCATAGCGACGCCGTAAGGCGGCACGCGGGACCGAGTGCTGCGACGAGACCGGTTAACAGGGCACCCGGGAACGGGGCAGCGATGGCGACGCCGGAATGGCCCAACGGCGCGCCCCTTTCCCGAGTGCCCCGGCGAGACGCTCCGCAGTCCTTGCGCAAGCGATCGAAGCCGGATGGCCGAGACGCAACGCGGCTCGGTTCACGAGAGCCCGGGGGCGGTGCAAGGCCGCACGAGCCAGCGCAGAAAATTGTCAGCCGGAGATTTGGATGTCCTCGCGCGCATTGGTCTGCGCGTCATAGATCCTGATCTGAAGCATTGGAAAACGTCTCTTCAGCTCCACACCACCTGCCCTGGCGCCGTCGCGCGTTGCGAATTCGGCTTTCAGTCGCCCGTCAACTTCGAGCGCGTAGCCGGAGATCGGCGATTCACGGGTCGCTGCAGCCATTTCATCCCCATCCGTCAGCGAGGTGCTGAAGGCTCATGGGTAGCGTGAGTCGCTCGAACCACGCCAGATCCTCGGCGAACGCGGTGTTCGGACCCAGGGCGTAGATCCGGCAGGACCTCAAGCCCGCACGCGGGATGGCAGCGCGGCCGGCCTTAAAGGACGATCAGAGGCATGCCGCTTCCATCCGGCTAGAAAAAGACGCGGTAAGCCGGTGAAACAGACCGCCGCTCGAAGGACGGTGAGTCGATCGAACCGGCAGTCCGCCATCAGGTCCAGAGGTACCGGCCCCTGCAGCACAGCGGCCTGGTCGAACACATGCGTCAAATTTGAGAGCGCCTGCGCCCGGAGGATATATCGCCAGATAATGTGCTGCCCAGCAGGTAGCCGAGCGCGACGATCAGCATGCCACCGCAGCCATAGAACAAATAGGCTGGATGCTGACAGAAGGCCTTTGACTTCGAACAGGTCAAGACAGCCCAGTTGACACCCTTCGATGCGGCGTCGTGCGCGTCGTAGAAGACCGCCCCTGCGCAGCCCAGGATAATTGCGAGCAGAACGATGAGCTTTCCCATGGTTCCCTCAGCCGCAAACGGGGCGAGCTGGGGATGAAAAGATTCGGCGGCGGGAGAGATCATCAAGATAGTGGACATGCGGTCGGCTCAAGGCGGTTCTCCGAGCGGCCAATCTGGTGCATGACCGTTGCATCTTGTTCTCGGGCATCGTGTCGCGAACGCCGCTGAGCATCATATCATATGAGACGATTATCGCCATTTTATCCGACACGTTGCCCGCCAGCCTGCTTGGCATTTCCTGAACAAACCCGGAGCTGAGTTCGAGAAGCGCCGGCCGCCGACGCGAGCGATCTCAGCCAATAGGACCGAAGACATGAAGCACCTCATCCTTGCGCTGTTGGCGGCCTCGGTACTTTGGCCTGCCCGGGCGGCCGACATCAGCGGCCGCGCAAGCGTGATTGACGGCGACACCATCGAAATCCATGGCCAGCGTATCCGCCTTTGGGGTATCGACGCGCCAGAAAGCGCACAGCTTTGCCGCGGCGCCGACAGCGATCTCTACCGATGCGGAGCGCAATCGGCGAACGACGTTGCTGCATTTCTTGAGGGACGTGCGGTGAGCTGCGAGCCGCTCGATGCCGATCGGTACGGCCGGACTGTTGCCAGATGCTTCGCAGGCGGCATCGATCTCGCCGGCTGGCTGGTCGGTCGAGGGCTCGCGCTCGACTGGCCGAGATATTCGCACCGCCAGTATGCCACCCAGCAGGACGAAGCCCACCGCGCGGAGCGCGGCGTCTGGTCCGGCAGCTTCGTCGAGCCCTGGCGCTACCGCGCCTGTGTGCGTGCCGGCGGCCGACCGGCTAAGTGTTCCGATGAACCCTAATGGCAGTTCGTGAAACGTCTGTTTGGCATCGTCACACACTGCGCCGGGGCGGTATCTGCGCCGTCCGGAAGCAACGAGAGCTCGAGCGAGGCGGTGCCGCAGCAGCACGGCCGTGGCGCCTGCAACCTCGTGCGCAGCAGCGCGCGTGGCCCTACGGTGAACGTAAAGCTGGTGATCCAGGCAGTGCGCCTCACTCTGGCAGTCTGTGTCACCTCGACAGCTATCGGAGCATGCCGCTCGGCCGCGGACATGCAACAACCAGCAAATGGCAATGTAAGCGGTGAATTCAAAATGCATCATCAACTTTAGCGGCCCCAGCTTTCCGGCTAACAACCGCGGAGCGAGCTTTGATGGGAAGCTTGTAGGTTCTGTTGGTTCCGGTCGCTAGTTGTAGCGGCTTCCCTTCCCGTCCGGCTTCAGGAATCAATGGAGCATGGGCACGAAATCGCGCGAACGCATCTATGGAGCGTCAATCCGCCACGCCGCGGAGCGGGCGGCGCACGCGCGCAAGGAAGCTGACGCGCTCGCCTGCGATGCCTGGAACAAGCGTATGCTCGGTTACAAGGGACCGGCGCAGCCATCACCAACCTTGGGCGACGCGCTCAACGCTGGCTACGTGTATCTCGAGGTCCATTGCCACGGCTGCGACACCAACCAGACCGTGGCGCTCGCCGTTATCCGCCGCCCCAAGACGACACCGATCCACGAGCTTGAGCGCCGCATGTGCTGCAAGCAGTGCTCAAAATTGCGCGGCTATCGTTACAAGCGCTCGGCCCTGGTGGCGTTGCGGCAGACGAAGATATCGATGAGCACTCCAGCCTCTGTCTGGTGGCCGGGCGAGCGCTGATCGATGTGTAATTTGTATTCGATGACCAAGAATGTGGACGCGATTCGGCGCCTGTTCGGCGTCGAAGCTGGACGCGACCACACCGGCAACTTGCCGTCCATGCCAGGCATCTTCCCGGATTACCCGGCACCAATCGTGCGCAATGGCAGCGGCGGCCGCGAGCTGGTGCTGGCTCGCTGGGGCATGCCGTCATCGCAAAAGGCACTGATGGATGCGACGAAGCGGCGTGCCGAGAAGCTCCAGGCCAAGGGCAAGACGGTCGACTTCAAAGAGCTGATGCGGCTCGAGCCCGACAGCGGCACCACCAACATTCGCAACGTCAGCAGCGGACACTGGAAGCGCTGGCTCGGCCCTGCCAATCGCTGCCTGGTGCCGCTCACCTCGTTCAGCGAATACGACACCATCGAGGGCAAGAAAGTGCCGGTGTGGTTCGCGGCCGGCGACGATCGGCCCCTGCTGGCGTTCGCAGGCCTGTGGACCAACTGGACGTCGGTGCGGAAGGTCAAGGAAGGCGAGACGACCAATGACCTCTACGGCTTCCTGACTACCGATGCCAACGCGATCGTCAAGCCGATCCACCTCAAGGCCATGCCGGTGATCCTGACCAAGCCGGAGGAGTTCGATGTGTGGATGAATGCGCCCTGGGACGAAGCGAAAGCGCTGCAGCGTCCGTTGCCCGATGACGTGCTGAAGATCGTGGCGCGCGGTACCAAGGAAGATCCTGCCTCATAAATAAGTTCGTTGCGGCCAGGCGGTACGCCGATCCAGAGATCGCCGCCCGAAAGCCCATGGAAATCGCCAACGGCCTCGGTGAGGTCTGGGACGGCAGGCTGTTCATCGAATGGTCCCTGGTTCGAATCCAGGCCGGGGAGCCAACAAAATCAATAAGTTGGCCCCTTCCCTCCTCAAACCTAGACACCTATTTTTTGTTGGGGCCACACGCATTCTGGCGTGCGTTGTCCACTGCAATGTCGCAATGAACCGGCCGCGCATCTCGTCCCCTCGACAATTGCGATAGATTTGCTGGTTTGGACCCGACGACAAAAAACCCGCCGGGGGATCGCCGGCGGGCTTCTGACAGTTTCGCGGAACGCAGTACAAAGCCGGCGACAAGTTCTTGGTTACAGCGAAATGATTGCTGCCGTGTTACCGCGCCGTCTCGCGCCAGCGCATCAAACTGCGCGCAAGTTCTGAGCGTTCATCTTGCCGCTCCGGCGATCAGCCACGGCTTCAAAAGACACTTTCTGACCTTCGCGGAGACCATCAAGCCCGGACCGCTCGACCTCGCTGACGTGTACAAAGAGGTCGTTGCCGCCGTCATCCGGGGCGATGAAGCCGTAACCCTTGGTCGCGTTGAACCACTTCACAGTACCTATAGCCAATTCCCTTTTCCTTCTTCTGAAAGCTGATGATTTAAGCCACCAGATTTCGATTTCTTTCAAGTACCCGGCGGCGCGACCGTGCGCCGCCGTTGCGGCAACGAAGACACAGGCGGCCGTGAAGATAGCCACCGGGTGAACCAAATCACATGCAAACGCGACATCAGTCGTATGCATTGCTCGGAGGGGATTTGCCATGAACGCCGCAATTGCTCGAGTTTTTGCCAGCGTATCGTCTTCAGACGATTCCGAGACCTTGAAGCTTCTAGCGATATTCAGCCTATCGGGCCTACTTCTGAGCGTGATCTCAGCCTATTTCGGTCTAGCTACGAGCTGGGCTTTGTTCTGACGGATAGTACCGGCGGCGCGCACCTGTGCCGCCGGCAGGCCCGAAGTTACAGAGCTTCCGTCCCTCCCAGCTCGAAGAGCCGATCACTGACCCGGCCATAGAATCTAAGGGCTCGTTTCCCCGACCACTCGGCGCAGCCTCCGCAACCGAACGGCGAGCCGCTTGTTTTCGGAGCGTGAAAACAGTCATACTTCAGAATGAAAAGCGCAATACGTTCGCGCCGCGGCCCTCGACCTGGATCCGGCAGAAAACCAACGGGCAACGATCCCGCGCGAACAATCGGGCTTTCGAATGAATTCGTCGACAAGGTCGATCACTGGGCAAGCCAGCAGGAGGACCAGCCAAGCCGCTCCGAAGCTATCCGCCGGCTGGTCGAGATCGGGCTGAAGGCGAAGAAATGACGGGCAAGATCCGGATTAACAAAGCCTGGACCCCGGAAGAAGAAGAGCGCCTTGCGACGATGGTCAAGAACGGTCGCTCAAAATTCGGCATCGCAGCTAACTTGGGCCGAAGCATGCAAGCCGTGGCAGCCCGAGCTACGCGCCTGGGCCTCTCGCTGGCGCGTCGGAGACCGGGCGAAGCGACGACGCGACCGACTGCGGCAACTTCGGACTAATAAGCAGCGCCGCTCGGGTCGGGTTCGATTTAGCGATTTGTTAACGATCAAAGATCAACTTGTAGCTTCCGGACGATCGACATTCCGTATGGGAGTCGCCGTGGGCAGCCAACTTCAGAACGGGCCCTTTTTGCGCATCGAGCCCGCCTTGGTCCGGGCGTGCAGCCATTGCGGCCAGCAGCCTGCCCTTATCCGATCCATGCTGGATCCCAGACAGGGTCGCACTGTTCGCATGTTCAAGTGCCAGTGCGGCGAGCAGACTTGGCGGGAAGACAAGGCGTAGTCCGGCGGGTGCAGGGGGCTGTTGCCGGAAGATCAACACCCGACTGCCGCACTGGCATCTGGTCAGCCAACCCACTTGCCAGTAGTCGGGTCGAGACTGTGACCCAGTTTGCGGTGCTCGATGATTTTGCCGAGGTCACGCTTACGATGTCGCCTGACGATCCATTCCCCGACGTCTTCCACGATTAGAAAGGCCAAGGCGAGACCTATGAGAAATAACCACATAACCTCGATCTCCGGCTTCGATTAGCGAGGCTCGGTACGCCCGGTCTATTTCAACCGTGTTTCGTCGGACTTGAACTTGGTTTCGCCGAGCTAAATTATGCGAAGCTCACGGTGTACTGTGGCGACCCAGTCGAGAAGTCCTCCCGATCAGCGGTGAAGGCCTCGGCAACCTCATCGATTGCAAGCTGCAGGTGGTAGAGCGCCACCGCGCGCGGCGTGTTTCCCAAGTAAGCACTATGGGTGTACGGCCGGATTTTACCGAGCAGCTCGAGCAAGGGCGCGTCTTTGCTCTCACGAATGGCTGCGTGCAGCTCCTCCATTTTTTGCCGGCGATACTCTCGTGCGTCGTTCGTGCTCATAAGAGCACCAGAACAAAACAAGAACAAAAAGTCGAGTCCGAAGATTGCGGTTCGGCTTAGGAACTATCCCCTTCGGAGAGAGTCGCCCGTGCGTCCCGGCCGTCCGGGGCATCGTACGTGGCCTCGCGCATGTCCCCCCGCTGCGCGGGGTCACTTCGTTTCGGAACGAATCCGCTACGACGGATTCAAATCAGAATGAGCGCGTGTCGGCGTTGTGATGATGCCAGATGGATTTGCGAGGCCCACCCGATGCGGCCTTGGGGTGATGGTCCGCGAGCATGCCCTTGCGGCGCGGCCGCCGATCCCTGCCCCATCTGCAACAAGGTGCAAGAGGACGATATCCCGGAGCTACCGGCGGGATTTGTGTCTGACGTGAAACGATCCTGGCCTTGGTGGTGGGGGTGACAGGCGCCGCGTCCCGTCAGACCTTAGTGAGCCATCCAGAAGAGGACGTGCACGCCTGCAGCCACGATGCCCATCACGCCAAATACCGCGAGCGATAAAAACGCGATCTCCGGCAACGTGAGATATTGACGTCTAACCATTGCGCAGCCCCCCGACCCCGCGAATCAACTAGAGTGAGTGTCTGCCAGCTCGCGCGCGGCGCAATTGCAAAATTGCTGGATTCGCGATTCAAAAAACCTGCACATAGATCGCGTGCATGCCCGCACCTTACCTGCCATGCCTGCCCAGTCCCTCCAAAACCGTGCCTGATCGAGACCTTTGGTTGCATGAGATCAAATATGATGGCTACAGATTGATAGTACTGCGTGACGGCAAGCGCGTTCGGCTGCTCACGCGTAACGGCAATGATTGGACGCATCGCTTTCCATGGATCGTCGAGGACGCGCTAAAGAACCGCCGCACTCAGTTCGTGATCGATGGGGAGGCTGTGATCCTCGGAGTCAATGGCACGTCAGATTTCAACGCCCTGCATTCCCGCCGGCACGACGCGGAAGTGCAGCTTTATGCATTCGACTGCTTGGCACTCGACGGAGAGGATTTGCGCGAGCTACCACTATCAGTCCGCAAGACCAACCTCGCACGACTATTGGCGCGCCGACCCGACGGAATTTTTGTCGCGGATTATGAGCACGGCGAAATTGGCCCGGACCTGTTCCGAAAGGCATGCGAATTCAGGCTCGAAGGAATCGTCTCCAAACGCTCTGATCGGCCGTACCGCGCCGGTCGATCGAAGGACTGGATCAAAGTGAAGAACAGAACGCATCCCGCTATGGAACGCGAGTTATTTTAGCTGTTGTCTTTCATGTGAAAGACCTCTTGCCCTGCTATCTCGCGTGTCTGCCAACTTCGCCCAATCCGCGGCAAGTTCTAGCCATGCCGTCTTGTCAGAAAGGCTCCTTGCCTTCTCAGCGTTGCGAGCGCACTCCTCCGCTTTGAGCCGGAATGTACCGGCATGAGGTTCCATAATGACCTCCATAAAGGAGGTGCAACGGCAGGCCGGAGCATACGTGCCTGCGCAAAGATATAGGCTCGGCGCGCCTTATCGCATGGAACAATCCAGCAGGAAGCGGCGCGCTTCCCCTGGAATTAAGTATCGCTCAGCATCAAGTCCGATTCCGCGTCGAGCGTGGCCCGCGCTTCACCGGCTTCGGCGGGTCCGTTGGTCCCAGCAGCTTCTCCAACTCGAAGCACAATAGGGCAGCGACGGCCTGCCTCGCGGTCGCGACCTTTGCGCTCTTCGCAATCGATGAGCCGAGATCGAAATCCTGCTCCAACAACCAGGGCGGCGCGACTCCACCGGCAGACAACAAAGGCGAATTCAAACCCCAATCACGAGACGGACTGGATGAACCGACTCGCCGATGCCAAACGTGAGATCGCGATCGACCTTCTCTGGGTCAAAGTAGGTGCCAAAGAAGTGGTCCCAAATTGGAAAAAGCACCGCAAATTACGGTTGTAGTGTGCGGGATTCTCACTGTGGTGAATGTGATGAAAGCGAGGGGTAACGATTATCCACTCCAGCCATCGATTTCCCCACCAGACATTCAGATGCATGAAATCATTTGGGATGGTATTCTTTAGAACAACTGCCCAGAAAACCCACCGCGGAGAAAATGCGAGAAGTCCTCCCACCAGAATATATGGCAAGTTTTGCAGGATGGCTTGGACAAGAGACAGCTGAATGCCACTCATCCAGTATAGGTAGATCGGACCGCACACCGCGCCATGTAAGAACGAAACACTCGGCGGCTTGGGGGCGCTGCAGGACTGAAGACCCTCGAGATAGACCTTCTGACGGCAGAACCAGGTGCATGGTCCAGCCAGCTTCATTGGCATACCGAGGCGGAGGAGCTCGTTTTGTGGTCGAAGGTGAAGTTGTGCTTGCCGGAACGGCTGGAGAAGAGATGTTGCAAACCGGTGATAGCGCCGGGTTTCCGCCTGGTAAGGAGTTCAGTCATCACCTTCAGAACAGATCATCGAAACGCGCCGTCATCTTGAAGGTCGGACCGTGCAACTTGCGCGATGATGTGAGCTACTATCCGGCCTTGGGCCTAAGGGCGATGGCCGCGGATCACTTTCGCTTTGATGATATGCCATACCAGCTATTCGCTTGGACTGCCTTGAGGCGAATGTCTAAATTGAGCGTTGTTTGATCCCGCACGCGGTCCGACATCTTTGATGTCCGACCCTTCCGGCACGCGTGACCGAACGTCGTGCGCGAGAAAACTCAAAGCCTCTTATTTCACCTTGACCTTCGCGCCCCGCCTCGAGGAGATTGGTGCGACGGGGCGAGAAGCGTGCAGCGCGACAATGGCGTCGATTCTCTGTACAGCGCAGAAGTCGACGGGGCTACCGCTGCTTTACGCCGGAGCGCCAGATTCCGAAGGTGAAATCCCGTCGCGCGGATGTCAGCAAGTATGTGGTCGCTGACACAACGGACCGAGCGCTTCTTGCGCCAAGAACCAGATACCTTCTCGGGAACTGGGCTGCCCTTCACGACAATCAACAGTCCATTTCTGTCATTCACGTAGACGTCGAACATGCTTTCCCCCGCAACAACATTAGCGGCGTTCAATGGGCGTGGTCACGCAAGCGCAACAGGTACTGAAATCCCACGGATTAGGCGGACTGATTGTACTCACGCATGGCCTGTCGCGCGACGGTCTGCAGCGCGCTGAGGGTGGTCTCGCCGCGCTGCGCGGCCCACAGAAGGCGTGCGGCGACGAATTTGCGGGTGGCGTGATCGCCGCCATTATTGGGAAGCTTGCGGCAGGCCTCTTCCAGGACAACGTCGAGGTTCGCTGCGGTCCGCTGGTCGAAATTTGTCATGGGCTTGGCCATTGCAGAGGAAAGGAGTTAAAAATGCTCGGGCACAAATATTTGCCCCGCCGAGGCGAATTTTGGCGCAATCGCAGCCGGAGGCCGCAACACGTGCTAGGCTAGATCGCTCGAAAGCGCGGCTTATCCCCGAATTCCCCATAATCCCACGCGACGAACGCTTGAACGATTTTCCGAACGGACTCCGGCGCGGATGTTTCCGGCATGACGGCGGAGACTGCAGCACAATGGAGGACCGGCAAGGGACAGCCATCGGCAAGAGGCAGCCATCGCGCTGCAATTGCGAAGTGTTGGTGCAGCGCTGATCCGATCGCCGACACCCAGGAGGAGCCCGGTCGCGCGTGCGGGAGCCCGTCCTTCGTGTAACCTTTCGTCCCCTGAACCGTTTTGTTAAGAAAGCCGAACGGTCGCGGCGAGCCGCCTGTCGCGACGGTTTGACCGAGGTACATTAGAATGTCTTCGAAACACTCGATGGACTGGATGCTTTCGGAAGCCATCGGCCAACTCGCGCGGGCCGAGCGGATCCATCGACAATTTTTCAGATTGAACACGACAGCGGAGCTGCCCGCGCCCAGCTGGGAACCTCCAGTGGACGTGCTTGAGACAAACGAGGCGATCCTGATCTTTGTGGCGCTGCCGGGAGTGGATCCTCAGACTGTGGACACCGTCATCGAGGGAGACGCCATCGTGATCTCTGGACGGCGTGAGTTGCCGAGAGAATTGAGAGACGCGCACATCCATCGTCTCGAACTGCCCCAAGGGCGCTTCGAACGGAGGATTCCTCTTCCGGTCGGACGCTACGCGGTGAGCCGGACGTCCACCAACGGTCACCTCCTCCTCCGCCTCGCCAAATCCATCTGAGACGCGCAATGAGCCCTGAAGACACGTCCGGCGGCGCCGGCCCTGGAGCTGTCCAAACCCCTTTGGACGCGTTGATTATTGTTCCCGTTCGCGACGCCGTGGTGTTTCCTGGCGTGATCGCTCCGATCACAATCATGAGGCAGAAGTCGATCGCTGCCGCCCAGCAGGCGGTGCGCGAGCAACGGCCGATCGGAATCCTGCTTCAGCGCAATCCTGATGTGGACGATCCGCTTCCGGTCGACCTTCACCGCATCTGCACCATCGCAAATATCGTGCGGTACATGACGGCGCCCGACGACACCCATCACATCATCTGTCAGGGTGTACGGCGCGCACGCATTCTCGACTTCATTTCCGCCGTGCCGTTCCTGGCAGCGCGCGTTCAAGAGATCGAGGAGCCTCAAACGAAGTCGCCCGACATCGAGGCGCGATTTCTGAACCTGCAGCGGCTCGCGGTTGAAGCCATCCAGCTACTGCCTCAGGCACCGCCGGAATTGCTGGCAGCGTTCCAGTCGATGACGTCGCCGCCGGCTCTCGCAGACCTCGCGGCGTCCTACTTGGATATCAAGCCCGAGGAGAAGCAGGAAATCCTGGAGACGGTGGATCTCACCGCCCGTATGGAGAAGGTGTCTCGCGTCCTCGCCCAACGTCTTGAGGTCCTGAGATTGTCGGCCGAGATCAGTCAGCAAACCAAGGCCGTGTTCGACGAGCGCCAGCGCGAGGCGGTGCTGCGTGAGCAGATGGCGACCATCCAGCGCCAGCTTGGCGAGGGCGACGGCAAGGCGCGGGAAGTCGCCGAACTGACAGAGGCGATTACCAGGGCGCAAATGCCTCCCGAAGCGGATGCTCAGGCGCGCAAGGAGCTGCGGCGCTACGAGCGTACTTCCGATGCATCCGGAGAGTCCGGCATGATCCGGTCCTATCTCGACTGGCTCACTGAACTTCCTTGGACGGCAGACGCCGAAAAGTCGATCGACATCGCCGACGCCAGAAAGATTCTGGATGAGGACCACTTCGGTCTCGAAAAGATCAAGCAGCGGATCGTCGAATATCTGGCGGTCCGCAAACTTGCTCCGCGGGGCAAGGCGCCGATCCTGTGCTTCGCTGGCCCTCCGGGCGTCGGCAAGACGTCTCTCGGGCAATCGATCGCGCGAGCGCTGGGCCGCCCTTTCGTGCGCGTCAGTCTCGGCGGTGTGCATGACGAAGCCGAAATTCGCGGGCACCGTCGTACCTATATCGGCGCCCTGCCCGGCAACATCATTCAAGGCATCAAGAAGGCTGGCGCCCGCAATTGCGTCATGATGCTGGACGAGATCGACAAGATGGGCCGTGGCGTTCAGGGCGATCCATCCGCCGCGATGCTTGAGGTTCTGGATCCGGAGCAGAACGGAACATTCCGGGACAATTACCTCGCCGTCCCCTTCGACCTCTCTCGTGTTGCCTTCATCGCGACCGCCAATAATCTCGAAACCATCCCAGGACCATTGCTGGACCGCATGGAGGTCATCAGCCTTCCCGGCTACACCGAGGACGAGAAGCTCGAGATCGCACGCCGTTATCTGGTTCGGCGCCAGATGGAGGCGAACGGCCTCGTAACGCAACAGGTCGGCTTTGAGGCCGACGCGCTGCGCCTGATCATCAAAGGATATACCAGGGAAGCCGGGGTCCGTTCGCTGGAACGGGAGATCGGACGCGCGCTGCGGTACGCGGCGGTCCGGATCGCTGAAGGCTCGTCCGACAAGATCGTGATCTCGGCCGGAGAGCTCTCCACGATACTCGGCCAGCCGCGCTTCGAGGGTGAGATTGCCTTGCGGACCAGTGTGCCCGGCGTGGCGACCGGTCTGGCCTGGACGCCGGTCGGCGGCGACATTCTCTTCATCGAGGCTACTCGCGTGCCCGGCAGAGGCGGCCTGATCCTCACCGGCCAGCTCGGCGACGTCATGCGCGAGAGCGCTCAGGCAGCCATGACCCTCGTCAAGAGCAAGGCCTCAGAACTCGGTATCGAGCAAACCGTGTTCGAGAAAAGCGACATCCACGTCCATGTCCCGGCCGGCGCGACACCCAAGGATGGACCAAGCGCGGGAGTGGCGATGTTCACCGCGCTCACCTCGCTGCTGACCAACAGGACCGTCAGGAAGGACACAGCCATGACCGGCGAGATATCGTTGCGAGGTTTGGTGCTGCCCGTCGGCGGCATCAAGGAAAAGGTCGTCGCGGCCGCGGCGGCCGGATTGACGCGCGTCATGCTCCCGGCCCGCAACCGCCGGGACTTCGACGACATTCCCAAGGGGGCCCGCGACTCGCTGGAGTTCATCTGGCTCGAGCGCGTCGACCAAGCCGTCGAGGCTGCCTTGGATCCACTGCCGGAATGACGCGCGCGTCGACCGTGCCGAAACGCCTGCAGCCGATGTTGGCGACGCTGACGGATGCACCGTTCGACGATCCTGGCTGGGTTTTCGAGGACAAGTTCGACGGCTTCCGGATGGTCTGCGAAGTCCGCAAGGGCAAGGTCGCGCTCTACAGCCGCAATGGCCAGATCATCAGCGAGTCGTATGTCGAGGTCGCCAAAGCGCTTGAAGGCGTGAAGGGCGACGCCGTCATCGACGGCGAGCTCGTCGCCGTCGGCAAGGACGGCGTGTCTCACTTTCAGCTGCTGCAGAATGCGTTGCGCCACGAGGCCAGGCTGCTCTATTGCGCATTCGATCTCATGTTCGCCGGCGGCGAGGATCTGCGGAAGCTGCCGCTTCTGCAGCGCAAGAAGCGGCTCCGGGCCATTCTGCCGCGTCACAAGCTGATCGCCTTCAGCAAGCATCGCGAGGCACGCGGAAAAAAGTTCTTCGCCGAGGCCGAGCGCAAGCACCTCGAAGGCATCATGGCAAAGCGCGCCGACAGCGCTTACGCCTCGGGAAGCCGGACAGCCGACTGGCTCAAGGTCAAGACCGCGCAGCGGCAAGAAGTCGTGATCGCAGGCTTCACCGCGCCAAGGCGCACCAGACCGTTTCTTGGAGCCCTCGTCCTCGCAGTGCGCGAGGGCGGCGCATGGCGATACATCGGTCATGTGGGCACCGGCTTCAGCCACCGAACGCTCGAAGAGCTCCATGGAAAACTAACAGCGCTGAAGACCGACCAATCGCCCTTCCCGGCCAAGGTCAAGGACGAGCACGTCACGACCTGGGTCCGCCCGTCGCTGGTTGCCGAGGTGAAGTTCGCAGAGTGGACCAGCAAGGGTGAGTTGCGCCAGCCGGTCTATCTGGGCATACGGTCGGACAAGAAAGCGAGTGACGTGGTGCGGGAGCGCCCGCGAAAGCTGGCCCGGATATCGCGCAAGGAGCGGAACTGAGCGGTCGTCGTTCTGTCCAGAGTGAGCCACAGATGACCGGCACGAGAGCAATCGCGCACATCAGACCTAGCCTCAATGTTGCTTTCGACTTGGCGGGAGTCGCTCGGGAACGAGTTGATGCAAAAAAGGCGTAGCAGGCGCTTGCCAGCGAATTGCCAAGCCGAAATGAATTCAGTCGATCGGAGCCCGCCGGGTATGCCAGTCCGTCACCGATTGGAAGGCATGCCCGGCGCGGGCGAGCACATCTTCCGACAGATGCGGGCCGACCAGCTGCATGCTGAGCGGCAGACCATCCGAGGCCACACCGTTCGGCAGCGTGATGGTCGGGCTGCCCGAGAAATCAAACACCGCGGTGAAGCGCAGGATACTGAGCAGCACGTTCGGATCGGCGCCATATTCGCCCATTTTGGTCAGAGTCGGGATTGGCACGGGCATGGTCGGAATCAAGAGCAGGTCGACGTCGCTGAATAAAGCAGCAAGGCTCCCGCAGAACTTCAGCCTCTCGTGATGGATCTGCGCGATCTCGACGCCATTCACCGACCTGCCCTGCTCGATCAGCTGCGCCAGATCGGGACCGTATTCCGACCTCCGCGCCGGATAGGTCTCCGAATGGGCCTCTGCTGTCTCGACTGAGCACATCGGAATCCACATGCTCACGAGCTTCTCATAGGCCGGAAATCTGACCTCGCGCATATCGGCCCCGAGCGATGCAAGCGTGCGCTCAGCTTCCAGCAAAGCCGTGACCACCTGAGAATCGATCCCGTTCTGGGCGTAGCTGCGATCCACACCGATCCGCAAGCCGCGGATACCGTCTTCGAGACCGGCCAGATAGTTCGGTACCGGTGCCAGCAAAGCTGTCGGGTCATTGCCATCTGGCCCCGCGATGACGCCGAGCATGGCGGCCGCATCTGCCGCGCTTCGGCACATCGGCCCGACATGGTCGAGCGAGTCCGCCAAGGGAAAAACGCCATGACGGCTGACACGTCCCCACGTCGGCTTGATTCCGGTCAGCCCGCAGGTCGCCGACGGAAATCGGATCGAGCCTCCAGTGTCACTGCCGATCGAACCGAAGCAGAGCCCGGCCGAGGTCGCCACGCCCGATCCGCTCGAAGACGAGCCAACCCAATAATCGACACCCCAAGGATTGAGCGGCGCCTGATCGTTCGGATGGTGGCTGGTATAGGCGCCCTCGGTCATCTTCAGCTTGCCGAGGGTTATGGCGCCGGCGTGCTCAAGCCGATCCACGACGGTGGCATTGAAGGACGGAACGAACTTGGCGTGAATCGTAGTGCCGCCCGCCGTGGGGGCAAAAGTTGTGTAGCAGAGATCCTTCAGCGCGATCGGCACGCCATGCAGCGGCCCGCGCCACACGCCTTTCGCAAGCTCAGCGTCGCAGCGCTTGGCTTGGGCCATGGCTCGCTCCGCGAGAACGAATGCATAACTGTTGAATCTGTCGTCGAGCCTGGCAATCCGGCTCAGCATGGCCTCGGTCACCTTCGAGGGGAGAAGCTCCCCGCGGCGGAACAGCTGAGAGAGTTCTGTGATCGACTTGTAGTGGATTGGATCTGCTGACATCTGACAGCCCTGTTGTGGTCGGAAGCGGCTTCCCGAACCGGCGAGGCAGCCGGCCGGGCATCGTGGCTAACTGGGCCTCGGTGCGTCTAGAATTGCACTCCGCGCGTGAGCGCACCGTCAACCACGAGATTGGTCCCCGTGATGAAGCTCGCAGCCTTGCTGGCAAGGAACACCGCGGCGTTTGCCATTTCCTGCGGCGTGCCCATGCGGCCGGTCGGATTCAGCGCGAGCGCGGTCTTGTATAGCTCGGGATTGCCCTCCTTGATCTGATTCCAGACACCGCCCTCGAAATAGGTGTTGCCCGGCGAGACGGAGTTGGCGCGGATGCCTTTTCCGGCAAGCTGGAAGGCGAGCCCTTGTGTGTAGTGGATGATAGCGGCCTTGAACGTGCCGTAGGGACCGCTGGCGAAATCGACCTCCCGGCCTGACACGCTGGAGATCGTGATGATGGCGGCGGCCTTGCTCTGCTCCAGATATGGCAACGCCGCATTGACCAGGCGCACTGTGCCCATCATGTCGGTGGCGAATTCCTTCTCCCAGCTCTGCTCGTCCTGTCCGATCGAAAGCGCGCTGACATTGGCGACAACAACGTCGATGCCGCCGAGCTTGGCGGCCATATCCTCGACCCAGGCTTTGAGAGCCGGACCATCTGAGACATCGACCGGGCTACCGAACGCGGCGACGCCCTTTGCCTTGATCGCGGTGACCGCATTGTCGACATCGGCCGGATTGCGCGAGCAGATGCCGACATTGGCTCCTTCGGCTGCGAAGGTGTCGGCGATGGCCCTGCCAATCCCCCTCGTACTGCCGGTGACGAGAACCTTCGCTCCCTCGAGTCCGAGATTCATGTCCATTCCCTCCCTATCCACGACTTCGAACACGCATGCGGCCGTTCAGAGCAGCAGTTGCTCGCGGACATTAGGCTCATTGATCTCACCGCCAGCCAGCGACTGCGTAATCCTGCCCTTCTCCATGATGTAGCAACGCTCGGCGATCGCCAGGATCGTGTCGAGGTTCTGCTCGACGAAGATGATTGTGGTCCCGAGCTCGTCCCGGAACGACCTCAGCGCTTCGCAAATGTGCTGGACGATCGAAGGCTGGATGCCCTCGGAAGGCTCGTCCAGGATCATCAGGATCGGGTTGCCGATCAGCGCGCGGCCTATGGCGAGCTGCTGCTGCTCACCGCCGGACATGGTACCCGCGGCTTGCCGGCGGCGCTCTTTCAACCGCGGGAAATAGTCGTAAACAAGCTCGGGCAGCTTCTTGCCGCCGGGACCACCGATTAACTTCCCGACCTGCAGGTTTTCGTGGACAGTCATTTGCGGAAACACATCGCGCCCCTGCGGGATGTAGCCGAATCCCGCCCTCGCCCGCGCGTCGGCTTCAAGCTTTGTGACGTCATGCTCCATGAAGCTGATCGTGCCGCGCCATGTCTGCAGCAAGCCGATCAGGCATCGCATCAGCGTCGACTTGCCGACGCCATTGCGACCGATCACCCCGACGATCTCACCGCGCGAGACCGACATCGTCACGCCTTGCAGGATCGGTGTCGCCCCGTATCCCGCCCATAACTCCGATACGTCCAGAATTCGATCAGTGGGCATGGCTTTTACCCAGGTAGATTTCCGCGACTTTCTCGTCGTGCAAAATGCTTTCGAGATTGCCGCGCGCAAACACCTTGCCAAGATGCAGCACCGTGACGCGCTGGGCGACCTGGCGGACGAAAGCCATGTCATGCTCGACGACAAGAACCGTCATGCCTTCGGCATTGAGCGACTTGATCAGTTCGCCTGTCTTGAAGGTTTCGTCCGACGACATGCCGGCCGTCGGTTCGTCCAGCAGCAGGAGCTGCGGCTTCAACGCCAGCGCCATTCCAATCTCGAGCCATTGTTGCTGACCGTGCGACAGCGCGCCCGCGCGCTTTTCGCCATCCGCGGCGAGATTGAGCAGCGTCAACAGACGTTCCTCCTCGGCGATGCGTTCCGGCCCGGTCAGTCGGCCCTGGAGCGCGATCCGGACGTTCTGCCGGACCGGCAGCTCCTTGAACACGCTCGGAGCCTGCATCTTGATGCTCATGCCCCGCTGCACGCGTGCGTAGGGGCGCTTATTGGTGATGTCGACGGCATCGAACAGAATGCTGCCATGGGTTGGCGGATAAAGACCGACAATCAGTTTGAACAACGTGCTCTTGCCGGCGCCATTGGGGCCGATCAGGCAGTGGACCTCGCCTGCGTGGACCGCGAGATCGACGCCGGAGACGGCAGTCAGCCCGCCGAAGCGCTTGGACACGTCTTTGACTTCGACCAACGCCATGATCAGGTCTCTTCCGACTGCAACCGACCAGCCTCCGCGATGACGGCGCTGTCATCGCGCCGCCGACGCCCGCTCCACCAGTCGGCGACGAGTTTGCCGATGCCGAGCACAAAACCCTGCGGTGCCAGCATTACCGTGGCGAGGAGCAGCGCCCCCATCAGCACCAGCGCGGCCTGCTGGCTGTACACGGTGATGGTCTGAAAGCCGAACAGCAGCAGGAACGACCCGACCAAGGTCGCTGTCAGGTCGCTGCGTCCGGAGAAGGCGACCCACACGATGGGCATCGCCGCCGCCGGCAAGCCGATGCTGGATGGCGTGATGAACTGCCCCCAGGACGTGTACAGCGCGCCACTGAGGCCCGCCAGACCGCTGCCGATCACGAAGGTCAGCAACTGATATTTCCGGACGTCATAGCCGAGCATCTCCGCGCGCTGGGGATTCTCGCGCGTCGCCACGATAACGTTGCCGATTCCTGAGTTCACCAGCATGCGCAGCGCCATATAGACGATCACGATCAGCGCGATCATGACGTAATAGAGCGCCGATCCCTCGATATAGAAGTCACCCACCGTCAGCGGGTCCATGCCTTTCATGCCGTTGAAGCCGTTCAGCCGTGCCGGACCGATATGCCATTCCGGCCCCGCCGTTTGGCCGAGGAAGAAGGCCAGCACCAGCGTTGCCGATAACGTGACGATACCGAAGAAGATGCCGTTGATGCCGCCCCAGATCATGAAGTAGCCGAGGATTCCCGCCGCGATCATGGCGATGATCACGGAGAGTACCAGCGCGGCGATCGTCGCGGTGCCGCCGCCCATGTCGATCGCGAGCACGCCATATCCGTAACCGGCAATGCCGAAGAACAAGGTCTGGCCAAACGAGAGCATGCCGCCATAGCCCCACATCAGGCAGAGGCCGAGCGCCATGAAGATCCAGATTAGAAAATAGGCGAAATTGCCGACATCGTAGGAGTCAGCGAACAACGGGTAGGCCAGCGCTCCCGCCAACACAATCAAGAAGCAGGTCCAGAACCTCCAGCCACGTCCGAGCGTCTGTGGCCCTTCGAGCAGCTTAAACATCAAACGTCTTTCCCTAGCGCCCACGACGAACCAGCACGCTGGAGAGCCCTTCAGGCAACACACGGATGATCAGGATGACGGCCACCAGCATGCCGATCTGACCGATGATCTGACCATAGCTCGCGTTCAGCGCCATCCGGATCATCGCCAGGAACACCGCAGCCGGCGCCGTTCCGAGCAGCACGTTCGCTCCCCCGATCACGACGGTCACGAAGCTCTCGACCACGAAGGTCGCGCCCATCGTCGGGATCAGTGTCATCGTTGGCGCGTAGAGCGCCCCGCAAAGGCCGGCAAGGCCGGTGCCGATCCCGAAGCTGATCGCATAGATGCGGCCGGTGCGCGCGCCGAGCGCCTTTGCCATCGCGGCGTTCTGCATGGTCGCGCGGGCGATCACACCGAATCGCGTTTTCATGAAGATGATGTAGAGACCGGCCAATACGGCCACAGCGCAACCGAACAGCACCAGGCGATAGGTCGAAAATGTATAGCCGCCGATCGCGAAGCTTCCCTCGGGCGTTCCGATGCCGCGTACGGCAGATCCGACAATCAAGAGCATCGACTGCGTCACGATCAGGCTGAGACCCCAGGTCGCGAGCAGAGAATCCAGTGGCCGCTTGTAGAAGCGCCGCACAATCAGCAACTCGACAAGGACACCGATGAGACCCGCGGTCAGCGCGGCCGAGATCTGGGCGATTGCGAGCGGCACGCCCAGATTCACCAGGCCAACGGTGACGTAGGCGCCGCACATGATGAACTCGCCATGCGCCATATTGATGACGCCCATCATGCCGAACACGATGGCGAGACCTGCGGCCGAGAGAATGAGAAACGCAAACACGTCGGCGAACTGATAGAATACCGAAAACACATCAGCCGGCATATTGATCCCTCGCCGCTCCGGGCACCGCATCGTTGCGGCGCCGACCGTGTTCAAGATCCAGGCTCTCAACATGAGCAAGATCCGTGCCGCCAGGCATCACGATTTATTGGGAAGATGGCTAGGCGTGTACTGATCCTTGTCGTTCTTCTTGGTAAGATCGCAGCCGATCTCACCAAGCCAGTAAGGCTGGATCGTGCCGTAGTCCTTCTCCACCGTTACCTCATGCTTCGGCCCGACTGAGATCAGGCGCATGCGGTGCGAGGTGTGCTGGCTCTTAGGATCGATGCAGACCTTGCCTTCGGGAGCGTCGATGCAGGCATCGCCGGTCGCGATCACCTTACGCATGTCGTCGAGCTTGGTCGACTTCGCTTTCTCGACCAGCGCCTTGTACATGTAAAGTGCATTGTAGGCGTTATAGCCCATGTCGTTGATGTAGAGCTCGTCCGGGAATTTGGCGTGCCAGCGCTTCTTGAATTCGGTGGCCTCGGGGGTGTCGATCTCCTCGAACCAGTTCGCGGTCGCGTGCATGTTGTTGAGCGCCGGCGGCTTGAACCGCTTGTGCTCGAACCCCAGCATGATCTTGATCGACGAGCCCATCGGCAGGTTGAGATTTGCCGCGGCTGCCTGCTCGAAGAATGAATCCTGGGCAGCACCGACATTGATCGTCAGCAACCAGTCCGGCTTCGCCTTCTGGATATTCTGGATCGTCTGCGCGAACTGCGACACGCCAAGTGGGATGAACTCCTCGCCCACGACCTCGCCGCCGAGATCCTTCATGATCTTGCGGTTCCACTCGGCCGAGATCTGACCGAAATTGTAGTCGGCCGCAATAACATAGACCTTCTTGCCGAACTTCTCGACCATCCACGGAATCAGCGTTGAGAATTGCTGCTCGGGCACCGCGCCCATGCTGATCATGTTGGCGTCGCAGACGCCACCCTCGTATTGATTGGTGTAGAAATACGGCGTCGCGGTACGATCGACGATCGGACGCAGCGCCTCGCGCGAGGCCGAGGTGATGCCGCCGATCAGCACATCGACCTTATCGCGATTGAGCAAACGTCGGCCGAATTCCTGATACCGGGCGTTATCGCCCTGCGGATCGAGGTGGATAAGTTCGATCTGCCGCCCCAGAATGCCGCCGCTCTTGTTGATCTCCTCTACGGCCAGCTGCGAGCCGTGCAGCTTCGGCATGCCCATGAAGGCGAGGTCGCCGGACACGTCCTCGAGCAGACCGACCTTCAGTGGCGGCTCCGCGGCCGGAGCAGCGCTCATTGCCGCAACAGTACCGAGCATGGCGCCGAGCAGAACGATTCCTAACTTATGTCCCGAATTCATCGTTTATATCCCCTGTGCAAGCGGCTTGATGTCATGGCTTGAGGTAATTCTTCAGGATCGATGCCCCCATCGTGTATTTGGGGTCGACCATGTTTCCGAGGCGCATGCGACCGGCCTGACTGAGCAGCATGTAGGCGTCGATCTCATCGAACCCGTAATCGGCTGCCATCCACCGCACGAGTTCGCGATAGGCGATACGGGCCGCATCCTCGAGCGGGCGGGCACTGCCGATGGTCATGATGAAGTCCTTGGTCTCGAGCCGGGGCCAGGCGAAGCTCCAGTTCTTGATCAGATCCACCTGCAGCGTGACCGTCGCGCGCTGCTCCAGCGCCACGCCGGAAAGCTCGCCGTCGCCTTGTGTCGCGTGGCAATCGCCGACATAGAGCATTCCGCCGTCGGTATGCACCGGGAAATAGATGATCGCGCCAGGCGCCACGTCAGGCAGATCCATGTTGCCGCCGTGATAGTCCGGCTGCAGCGAAGATATTGCTTCGATCTCCGGCGAGACCCCGATGGTGCCGATGAACGGCTCGTAGGGCAGCGTGATCCTGTCATTCCAGCGCACGCCGTTTCTGTCGACATGCAGTTTCTTCACGCGTTCGGGCAGCGGCGGATTGAGCAGCGCTGTCGAAGCTGTACCGACCAGTCCGCCGAACTCCGGAATGATGCAGGTCGTCCCGGCCGGCTGCTCGCCCCTGGTCTCGACGTCGCGGATGTAGATCGCAAGGCAATCGCCCTTCTGTGCGCCCTTTACTGCGATCGGCCCGCATTGCGGGTTGAGATAAGGGAAATTGAGTTTGGCGGTGGGGCTGTCGGTGTCTTTGGTGAGCACGCCGCCGAAGGCATCTTCGGTCTCGACGACGACCACCCCCCCGGGGTCGATCGACAGGGTCGGCTCGGCATAGGGTCCGTAGACGTAGTGGAAGACGCCCTGCTGCTCGATTGTCAAACCATGGGTGGCGCCGGTCGCGCCCTTGGCCAGGCCGCGCTTGGCCATGATGGATGTCTTCAACCAGTCTTCGGACATGTGATCGGCTCCTCAGCTCAGATCGCGGGATGACGTTTGTGCCAGTTGGTGACGCGCTGGAACGCGTCGCCTGCGCGAACCAGGCCGGCCTCGTCGAAATGGCGCCCGACGAACTGGAGGCCCACCGGCCCGCCATTTGCCGCGAAGCCGCCCGGCAGTGTCACGGTCGGGCTTCCCGTCATGTCGAACGGGCATGTGAAGCGGAGCAGGTCACCGATCAGGGAGGCGTCCTCGCCGAGTGTCGCCATCTTCGCGAGCGTCGGCGCAGCAAAGGCCTGTGCCGGAACCGCGATCAGATCGATGCTCTCGAACAGCACACGCACCGCGCCGCGGAACGCTTCGCGCCTGAGCACGATCTTCTGATAGTCCATGCCGGACAGCTGCCGGCCGAGATCAAGCAGGCCCGCAAGCGCCGGGCCGTACTCGTCCTTGCGCGCTGGATAGGTCTCTTCGTGCGCGACCGCGACTTCGACGCCGCAGAGCGGGAACCAGTCGTCGATAACTGCCTTGGGATCGGGGAAGTTGATCTCCTTGATCCTCGCGCCGAGATCGGCGGCAACGCGCAGCCCCTCAGCCAGCACCTTGGCCGCATCGCCATCGATGCCATCGCTGGTCCAGCGCCGGTCGACGCCGATCGTCACGCCGCGCAAGTCGCCGGATAGACCCGCAAGATAGTCGGGTACGGTCACCGGAACCGACGTCGTGTCCTTGGGATCCTGGCCCGCGATCACGCCCAGGATGGCGCCGCAATCGACCGCGCTTCGCGCCATGGGACCGATGTGATCCAGCGTCGCCGCGAGCTCAAATGCGCCGAAGCGGCTGACACGTCCCCAAGTCGGCTTGAGCCCGGTGACGCCGTTGGCCGCCGAAGGAAAGCGGATCGATCCGCCTGTGTCAGTGCCGAGCGAACCGAAGCAGAGGCCCGCCGCGGTGGCGACGCCGGAGCCACTCGAAGATACGCCAGGCCACAGATCTGCGTTCCAGGGATTTTTCGGCGGATCGATCTTTGGATGATGATCGGCGTAAGCGCCTTCGGTCTGCTGCAGCTTGCCGAGGATGATTGCGCCGGCATCCTTCAGTCGCGCGACCACCGTTGCGTCCTCGGTCGGACGGAAATCGCGATGGATCGTCATGCCATGCGCCGCAGGCGCGCCCTTGACCCAGCAGAGATCCTTGACCGCCACCGGCACGCCGTGAAGCGGTCCCTTGATCTTGCCGGACGTGATCTCCTGTTCGGCCGCAGCGGCAGCGGCGAGCGCCGAGTCAGCCATCACATAAGCAAAGCTCTTCAGCTTGCCATCGAGCTTCTCGATCCGCTCGAGCATCGCCTTGGTCGCTTCGAGCGGTGACAGCTCCCTGGCCTGGATCTTACGGCCGACATCGACGAGCCCGCTATAGTGGAGATCTGCCGTCATCGCTCTTTATCCCCTCGATCGACGTGACGCATGGCCGGTCTGCGCATGCGTCACCGTTCTGGCGACGCGGACGCATCGCCAGCTTCCCTGGCAGCAAACGAAAAAAGCCACCCGTCCCTCCCGAATGAGGTGACGAATGGCTCAAATGCCGCGGCTATGACCTGTCGCTTCAGGGTCCGTGATCGAACGAAGCACTCAGTGCAAGGAGCTGGACGTCATCGGCCAGATCAGCGCACGCGAGGTTCGACAAGTCCCTGTAGGAGAAAAGTCTAAGTAACCGCCTATCGCATTGTCAACGATGCTGTCTGCCTAAATTTCGAGAGTGCTGCGCAGCAAAACGGCAAACCACTTGCGCCGCCGTCGGCGATAATGGTTTCATCTTCGCGTTGCGCGATCGAAAGTCGTCAATGACCAAGCCGTCTATTCCCATTGGCATCATTTGCTCGCAGTCCGGGCCCTACCAGGCGATGGGCCGCGAGATCCTCAAGAGCGCGATGATGGCGGTCGACGAGATCAGCAGCCAGACGGAGTTCGACTTCGCGATCGCACCCCATATTCGCGATCCTCGCGGCATCGTCTCCGAATACCACACAGTTTGTGACGACCTCATCCGCAACGTCGGGGTTGAGCACATCATCGGCTGTTACACCTCAGCCTCGCGCAAACAGGTGCTTCCGATCGTGGAGCGAACCGACCGCCTGCTCTGGTATCCCGCCCGTTACGAAGGCTTCGAGTGCTCGGACAACGTGATCTATGTCGGCGCCTCACCCAATCACAACGTGCTGCCCCTGGTGCGCTACGTCCTTGGCAATATGTCGCGGGAAATCTTCTGCGTCGGCTCCAACTACGTATGGACGTGGGAGACCAATCGCGTCACCCGTGAACTGGTCAGCGCGGCAGATGGCCACATCCTCGCCGAGCGGCTGCTCGAGCTCGGCGAAAGCGCAGTCGGCCATATCGTCGCCGAGATCGTTCGCCGCAAACCACCGATTGTATTCAATACGTTGGTCGGAAGCTCGAGCTACGACTTTATCCGGGCGTTTCACGCCGGGACGAAGGCTGCGGGGCTGGCGATTCCCATGCTGAGCTGTAGCCTGTGCGAGCCGGAACTGGCCATCGTCGGGCCTGCATCGGCCGGCTGCATCACGTCGTCTGCCTATTTCGAGAGCCTCAGCCTGCCAGAGAATCGCGCCTTCGTTGCGCGCTGGAAGGCGCGCTATGGCGAGACCAGCAGCCCCTCGGTGGACGGGCAATCCGCCTACGTCGCAGTCTATCTGCTGGCGCGCGCTTTGCAGCGCGCGGGCACATCCGACGTTGCGGAGGTGCGGCGCGCCGCGGCGGGATATCGCTACAATTCGCCGCAAGGTCCGGTGTGGATCGACGGCGGCAACAATCATTGTGTCCTTACACCGCGGCTTGCCATATCCAATCCGCGAGGACAGTTTGATATCTTCTGGGAAGCGGACGCGCCTGTTAAGCCTGACCCTTACCTGACGCAGCTCGACGTTGCTGCGAGTCCATCAAGGGAAACCTCGGCGGGTGGCGCATTGCCGAATGCGCCGCATTTGCGGGTTGTGAAATGAGCAGACCGTCTTCATTTTCGCTGCGCGGACGCAAGGCGCTCGTCGCCGTCAAAGACGAGCGCGACGCCACCGTTGTGCGACGCCAATTCGAGCGTCTCGGGATCGAGGGCGTTGCATGGACGCCAGGTGCGTCCGTCGACTTCGCACCTGATCTGTCGCTGATCGACGACGAGTTCTTGCCCCTGCTCCAACCTGCGCAACGCGCGTTCCTGGCGCGATCACCTGTCATCGCGCTGCTCGGCACCGAGACGCCAAGCCGCCTGAAGCTGGTGCTTGAGCTCGACCCGGCATCGTTCCTGATCAAGCCGTTACGATCTGCCGGTATCTATGCAGCACTTGTCATGGCAATCGAGCGAAACGAACGCACAAGCGAACTGAAGCAGCAGATCTCCAAGCTCGAGCAGCGCCTGCGGTCACGTCGTGTCGTGCTTGCCGCCGTTCTCCAGGTGATGCATTCACACGCGCTTGCCGAACCTGCCGCCTTTGCGCTGATACGCAGGGCTGCAATGGAGCAACGCAGGACGATCGAGGACCTTTCGGCGGAGATTACGGTAAGGGGCATGCTCCCGCGCGCGACTGGTTAGGCCGCCTCCGGTCGCGAGCGGCGCTTAGTTGAATTGCGCGACACTGTTTATTTGTTGTCCGCCATCAGATCGCCAGCACGCCATTGCACGATCGTCGAGCCTCGCCAACAATTGGCAGTCCTCGTGACAAGCCTCCGGGTGTCTTGCGCCGCGGGCCCTCCGGTCCCGTGTTCGCCGCAGCGGTAACAAGCATTGGTACCACCGTCAATCACCGCCGCCCCGTCTTGCGGCCGACGGTTCGGTTCGGCGCGAGATGCTAAAATTGGACCCCGGCCTCCACTGAGGCGCTCGGACATATCGACCACAAGCGTGGGCCCAGGCTGCTCAACTTCGAGGTGATCTCTCCGTCGCGATCAAAGCCAAGCGTTTGCCGCCGCCGTCGCTGGGCCAGGTGGCTGTTGTCCGTCACCACCGTGCACGCTACGTGCTCCTGCAGCCGTCCCGAGCCTAGCTAACGGTTGACCGATGGTAAGTTGCCGCCGTGACGAGAACCAGGAATAGCCCAAGGATCCAATGGTTGCGTTCCTCTCAACGCGAGTAACGTTGGCAGACCTTGTTCGTCCCGGCATGCTCAGGGGCGGGTTGTCACGGGCACCTTTGGGTCTGCACTGCCGCAGCATCGTGGGGAAGGCGCCTTTGCGCGATATGTCGTACTGCTCCTCCCAGCCGTTCGGAAAGAAAGCAAAGTCCGGCGAGATGTCATGCACGAATGCGATGTCCAGACTATCAACCCCAAGCCGCTGCAGGCTGTCCTCGATCGATCGCCGCACACCGTCCATCGGATCTTCCCTCAACGCCGGCTTCATCTCGGGCAGTCCGCGTTTCAATTATGGCAAGGGAAACTTCAAGATTCCCGTCGAGGTGATCGAGAAGCGCGCAAAGCTAAGGCCGCGGCAGATCGCCACGGCTCGATTTGCGAACAGCCGCCCTGCAGTTCTCCGCCGCGGCGGACGTGGCGGTCGCGCTCCTTGTCGGAGCCCGCAGCGATCGGCAGATCCTGGAGGACTGGAACTCGCTGCAGGCCAGGATTCCCGCGGACTTGTGGAGCGAGCTTAGGGAGCAGCGCCTGATCGAACCCGGCGCGGCAGTGCCGGCCTCTGCTGGCGGATAGATCATCGCAAAGCCAAAGGCCGACGCCTAGACGGTCGCGCGTCTTCTGAAGGAATATGCGCAATGTACGGCTCTGCGCGCGGTAATCCCTATCGCGCGAGAGCCTATCCTCGCGCTGCGGATGGTTTGGCCACGCTCGCGGAAACCCTGGACAGGCTTGTCGCCGAAAAGCGGCTGACCGACATTCCGCGCGCCGGAGAGGTCATCGCGGACATCGTCACCAAGCTGCATCAGACCGGGACGCATCTCGAGCCTGGAGACGCTGCGCAAAGAGGTGGTCCAGGACGGCGTGCTCGAACTGCTTTCCGCCTGGGGACTCAGGCCCGAGAAAGCGATGCAGCTCTACAAGAACCTTGGCATCTCCTCGCTTGCCGAACTCGAGGCCGCTGCCAAGGCCGACCATATCAAGAAGACCAGGGGACTGGGCGCTGCGCTGCAGACGAAGATCCTGCAGAACCTGGTGATCGCGAGGAGCGGCGCCGGAAGGCTGCACGTGCATCGGGCAGCGCTGCTGGAGCATGCGGTGGCGTCCCTGCATGCGACGCAGCCGGAGCTCAGGCGGATCACTGTCGCGGGCAACCTCCGGCGCGGCTGCGAGCTGGTTGCCGACATGTCGATCGTGGCGGAGGGGCCGAGCTCCGGAGACCCACGGAATGAGCGGCCCGGGCAGGCCTGCGGGTCCGCGTGCCGACCGCAAGCACTTCGGCGCTGCCCTGCTGTTTGCCACCGGATCCGCCGCGCATCTTGAGCGTCTGCAAGCCCTGGCATCCTCCACTGGTATTCGGCTCGATCCGGATGGCCTGTACAAGGGCCGCAGCGTGAGCGCCGCCGAGGAAAGGAACATCTATCCGGCAATGGAGCAGCCCTTCATCGAGCCTGAGCTCCGCGAGGGACAAGGCGAGATCGAGCGAGCATTGAAAGGCGAGCTACCAAATCTCGCCACCGATTGCGACCTGAAAGGCATACTCCACTGCCACAACCGATGCCTCAGATGGCACCGAGACCCTGGAGACGATGGCCAAGGCAACGCGAAGCCGCGGCTACGCGTATTTTGGTGTCGCGGATCATTCCAGATCTGCCCACTATGACAGAGGCTGTCCGAGGAACAGATCAACGCGCAGCAGAAGGAGGCGGACCGCATCAACAAGCGCTTTGGAAAGGACTTCCGGACCCTGAAGGGTATCGAATCGGATATTCTGGCCGACGGCTCGCTCGACCATCCGGCCGATGTGCTGGAGCGTTTTGACTTTGTCGTCGCCAGCATCCATGGCCGCTTCAAGCTCGAGCCAAAAGCGCAGACCGAGCGCCTTCTCCGCGCCCACCAGAGTACGCTCGCTCCGCCTCATGCAATGCAAGATCACGGTTGATCGCGCGAAGTGCGAGCGCATTATCCAACAGCGCACAACGGATGAGATCATAAGGCGGTGACACAGACCGCATCATGATCTGATCTCTTTGTTAGAGCATGATCTTTTCAGAGAACCGTTTCCTCTCTTCCGGATCGATCATGCTCCAGCCCACAACAGAGCGCTTACTTGGGGCGAATTGAAAGCTGCGCTTCCGTCAGCATTTCTGTTCCAACGATTCCGTCGGCCACCAGTCCCTTCAGTTCCGCTTCGGACAATCCAAGCAGGCCACACAGGATGTCTTCGTTGTGCTCGCCCAATGTCGGAGCACCGTGCCGAATTGGATAAGGCGCTGCAGCCTCCCGGAACGGCACCGATGGCTGCGGATGCTTGCCCATGAAAGGACGATCGGCCTGCTGAATGAAGCCGGTACCGTGCAGTTGCTGATCTGCGAGCAGGTCATACGGGAGCCGGACGACGCCGGCTGCTACGCGCGCGCGTTGCAGCTTCGTCATCGCCTCATCTGCCGAGCGCAGCGACACCCACTCGCTGATCGCAGCTTCGATCTCAGCCTCTCGCGACCTGCGCTCGTCCGCAAGCCGCAATTTGGGGTCGGCGGACCAGTCGTCACGCCCAATGACGCCGCAAAGCCTCCGCCACATTCCGTCATCAGAAACCGCGATCGCGAGCCAATTGTCATCGCCCGCGCATCGGAAGACCCCGTGGGGAACGTGGTCCGGATGACGATTGCCATTGCGCCGGGGTGGCCGACCGTCGATCGAATGGACAATCATCCAGGGAGCCGTGAACGGCATCATGCATTCGATCTGGGCAAGATCGATCGGCTGGCCCTGGCCCGTGCGGCGCGCATTGATCAGCGCAATCAAAACCGCCGCGCATCCATTGAGCCCACCGACGGCGTCACCGAACGCCACGTGGCTCATGATCGGGGGATCCTGCTCATGACCAACGACCTGCGGAAGGCCAGCCCCTTGCTCGAGCGTCGAGCCGTAAGCACGGCAGTCACGATGCACACTACGCGATCCGAAAGCGGACATCGACATCATGACCAGTCTCGGATTGAGCTTGCCGAGCACCTCATAGCCGAGGCCCAGCTTTGGCAGCACGTCGACCGAGTAATTGTCGACCACGATGTCCGCACCGGTCACAAGCCGCTTTGCCAGCGCGACCCCAGCCGGCCGCGTCAGATCGAGCGTGATGCCGCGCTTGTTGCGATTCATGATGCAGAACCGCGCCATCTTCTCGTACTGCTTCTCCTGCACATAGGCGGGCCGCCGATCGACGCCCCGCCACCAATCGGGATATTGAATGGCCTCGATCTTGATGACGTCAGCACCGAGATCGGCCAGGGTCCGGGTGCAGAGCGGCCCGGCCCATCCCATTGAGAAATCGACGACGCGAACGCCGTCGAGCGGAAGGCTGCCCTTTTCGCGCGGCGGCCTGCGCCGCGGTTCGCCAAGCGGCATGGAAGGTGCATGCGTGACCGGGTCCGCTTTCGCGGCCAGTGACGGCACCGCGCCACCAGCTCTCGGCGGCGTGCCAAGCAATCGCTGCATCGAGCCGGGCGATACAGCCCGTTCCGAGCCGATCTGCAGCGGGACGACTGCGCCTCGCTCAATTTTTTCCCGGTCGTTGATCAGATCGGCCATGCTCGGCACCGGCACGACAGGGATCCTGCGCACGAGGCCTTGCGCGAACCAATGCTGCGTCGTCTGCTCCCGCAGCTTCGGGATGAACGCGGCCTCGATCTCCTCGACGCGCTTGAGGCGATCCGTGCCAAGCGTTAGCGAAGTATCATCGCGCAGACTTTCCAGTCCAAGCATCTCGCAAAACGAGCGCCACTGCGCAGGCGTGACCGTCGTCACGCCCAGCCAGCCATCGCGTGTCGGATAGACGCCGACCGGGAACGTCGGCCAAAAGCGGTTGACACCAATGCGCCGCATCACATCGCCATGCGCGATGCCCTCGAACATGATATATTCGGTCACGGCGATGCTCGCCTCGAACACGCTCAATACTTGTGTGCGGCCGCATCCGTCACTGGCCAGCCCGACGAGCGAAGAGGCTGCGGCGATGAAGCCCCAAAGTCCGGCGAGAATGCCGGTCTGAAAGTCGGGAGCGGACACCGGCGGTCCCTCGGTAGGTCCGACAAGCTTGGTCAGGCCGACCAGCGCGCGAATGACCGAGTCCGTTGCCGCGAAATTTTCATACGGCCCGCCGTCGCGAAACCAGTGCGTGTCAATATGGATGAGAGTCGGATTGTCCCGCTTCAGCCGCTCAAGGTCGATGTCCGGCGCACCTGCCGGGTCGATAGCGCGGCCGTCGATCAGGACATCGCAGCCGCGAATGAGGTTCTCGATCGCGGCCGAGGCATTTTCATCGTCACCATCGACGACGACACTCGCCTTGTTGAAATTGAGGAACGCGAACCAGGCGCTGCTGCCTGCAGGCGTCATCGGAGCGGCACGACGTATCGGATCACCCGCAGGCGGTTCGATCTTCCGGACAGCGGCACCGAAATCGGCGAACAGCCGGGCGCAATAGGCGCTGGCCGCGCTGCTGCCGATCTCGACCACGCGCAAATGCTCCAAAGCCATTGGCCTCTCTCCCATCCGGACGCTTGACTGCCTATCAGGTCCGGACCAGGTCCGCATATTCCCGTTCGTAGGCTGCGTAGGATTCCTTCAATGTCGCGAGATTGAGCAGCATGGTGGCGACAACATCATCGTCGCGATCCCGAACGTCGGTACGCACCCACAGGCTTTCGGTCCGCTTGCTGCCGGACATCGCGACGACGTTGCGCTGGATGCGGTAATCCTCCCCCACGAATAGCGGCCCGTTGAGGAGGCGGATCTCCTGATCGGCGAACAGGCCAACAGCTGGCCCCTTGACGGGCAGACCGTCCTTCCTGCTGGTGTGCTGGAACAGCACGCTCAACATTTCCATCGGGATGATCGGCCGTCCCCAGGGCGAGGCGTCAGCTTCGTCCGGGGAATAAAACGGCGATGGCTCCGTGATGACCTTCAGCTTCTGCGCGAGCGAGAAGGGATAGAGATCGCCCATATGCTGGTCGAATTCCATGCGCACCGTCTGCGGCGCCGTTGTCATGCCGATCCTGACGTCGCGCAGAATGACCGCGTCGGTGAGCGGCTTTAATTCCATAAGGCGCTTATCGAGAGCTGATGGTGAGGCATCCGTGCCAACCGACGCACTGCCGCGCAGCACTTCCGTGCCGTCCCGCTTGACCATGCGGATGGTGGCGCTAGGCAAATTCTCCGACGGCTTCTCCACGATCGCTTGCACGTCCTCGCCCTCGAAGGCGGCGTTGCGGTAATGCGCGGAGATGCAGCCCTGCTCGAACCAGGCCTGTCCCCAGAGCTTGACGCAAATCGGCGCGAACTGGCTAAAATGCGTCGGCCCCTCGATGGTGCCGCCCCTGAAGCCCAGCTTCTGCGCCGTGGCATCATCGTGGATCGAGGCGTGGGAATCGTAGGTCTGCGCGTGCAGCATCTGACGCGGCTTCCGCCATGGGCCGATCAGCGCGTCACCTGTGTCTTCGATCACGGTATCGAAAGCCGCCTTTGTCATCGTATCGCTCCGGACAAATCTCGCACTACCAGGTATCAACGCACGGCCGCTTGCGGCCCTCGCGCGGCGGCCTGGGCGGCACCGACCGCAGGCCTGCCATGATCCAGCGGCGCGTCTCGGCCGGATCGATCACATTGTCGATCTCGAACACGGAGGCAATCGAGGTCGCCTTGCCGTTGGCATAGAGCTCAGCGACCTTGTTCTTGTAATAGGTCTCGCGCTCCACCGGATCGGCAATCGCCTCCATCTCCTTGCGGAAGCCGAGCCGGACATAGCCTTCCAGCCCCATGCCGCCGAACTCACCGGTGGGCCAGGCCACTGTGAAGAACGAGGCATGGAAGCCGCCGCCGATCATCGCCTGGGCGCCGAGCCCGTAGCCCTTGCGCAACACCACACCGAACAACGGGACCGTGATGCTGGCACCGGTGACGAACATGCGTGCGACATGACGCACGATCGCGGTCTTTTCCGCTTCCGGCCCCACCATGAATCCCGGCGTATCGCAGAGCGAGACGATCGGGATATCGAAGGCGTCGCAAAGCTGCATGAACCGTGACGCCTTGTCGCCGGCCGCAGCGTCGATGGCGCCACCCAGGTGCTTCGGGTTGTTGGCGATCAGGCCGAATGGTTTTCCCTCGATGCGGACGAAGGCCGTGATCATGCCGACGCCGAAGTCACGGCGGAGCTCGAGCACGGAATCCTCATCCGCGACAAGATCGATTACGGCGCGAATGTCATAGACACGCAGGCGGTTTTCCGGAATGGCCCGCCGCAGCCGCCGCTGATCCGGCGCATGCCATTCATCAATCGGCCCTTGGAAATAGGACAGATATTTCTGCGCGACCCGCGTCGCCTCCTCCTCGTCCTCGACAAGAATGTCGACGACCCCGTTCGGCGACTGAAACGAAACCGGACCGACCTTGGCAGGATGGTAGACGCCAAGGCCGCCGCCCTCGATCATCGCCGGTCCGCCCATGCCGATCGAGGCGTTCCGGGTTGCGATGATGACGTCGCAGCAACCGAGCATGGCGGCGTTGCCCGCGAAACAATAACCCGACACCACCCCGATGACCGGAACCAGTCCGGAGAGCCTGGCAAACTGAACGAAAGAAGGGCCATCGAGGCCGGTTAAGCCAAGCCGGTCGGTGTCGCCCGGGCGGCCGCCACCACCTTCAGCATAGAACACGAGGGGCAGCTTCCACTGTTCGACCAGCGTCAGCATCCGGTCGATCTTCTTGTGGTTCATGTGGCCCTGGGTGCCGGCCAACACGGTGTAGTCATAGGAAATGACCATGCAACGCGCGGCCTGTTCGCCGAACGCCCTGGCATTGACGGTGGCAACGCCGGCGATCAGGCCGTCGGCCGGCGTGTTCTTGATCAGATCCTCAAGGGCGCGGCGGCGGCGCTGGCCCGCGATGGCGAGGCTGCCATATTCCACAAAGGAGCCCTCATCGACGAGATGGGCGATGTTTTCGCGCGCGGTGCGTTGATTAGTCTTGCGCCGCCGTTCGACCGATGCGGGACGATTCTCATCCAGCGTGTTGCCCTGCCGCGCCAGCATCTCCGCGAGGTCAGGTCGGATATGATCGAGGTCGATCTCGGCCTCCTCCGAGGCAAATTCGCCGGCGACATCCTGTGGCTCGAGATACAGGATCGCCTCGTTCTGCATCAACGTGGCCCCATCGGCCGCGACGATGCGTCTGATGCGACCACCCTGCTCCGCCGTCACCAGGTGCTCCATCTTCATTGACTCGATGACAGCAAGCTGCTGGCCCGGACGGACCACATCATCTTCCTTCACAGGGATCGAGACGATCGTGCCCTGCAGCGGCGCAACGATCGCGACCACACCTTCGGGGAGCGGGTCGATCGTACCAGCTGATGTAGCCTCGTTCGGCGCCGCGCTGCCGGCCGCAAACAGCGACGGACCCATGGAGTTCGCCGCATGCACGAGCTCTGCGACGTTGCGATCGATAAAGCTGGTGGTGACGCGATTGGATTGAAAGTCATGGTGCGCCAGAATGGCCTGGATGAGCGGGATATTGGTCGCCACACCCTCGATGCGGAACTCACGCAGCGTTCGCGCTGCTTTGGCGACGATATCGGTCCATTGAAGCGGGGTGTGAACGATCACCTTGGCGAGCAACGAGTCGAAGGCCGCACTGGTCCGATAGCCAGCATAGCCGAACGTATCTACCCGCACGCCTGGTCCGGACGGCGGTTCGAAGATCGCAAGCGTGCCGCCGCTCGGCCTGGTGCTGCCGCTCGCATCCATCGTCTCCATATTGACCCGCAATTGCATCGCAAAGCCCCGCGGCTTCGGTACCGCGCCCTGGTCCAGCTGGAGCGATGCGAGCGTGGCGCCATCCGCGACCGCGAGTTGCGCGCGGACCAGATCGACCGCGAGCACCTCCTCTGTCACGGTATGCTCGACCTGCAGTCTCGGATTGGCTTCGATGAAGGCGAAGGCGCCAGCGGCACCGCCGGCATCGCCGTCGACCAGGAATTCGAACGTGCCCAGGCTGTCATATTTGGCCTCGGCTGCGATCTGTCTGGCCGCCTCGACGATACGAGCGCGCAATCCATCGCCAAGCGACGGGCTCGGTGCGATCTCGATCAGCTTTTGGTTGCGACGCTGAACCGTACATTCGCGCTCCCACAGATGGCTGACGTCGCCATAGCGGTCGGCGATGATCTGCACCTCGATATGGCGCGCGTTGCGGATCAGCCGCTCGGCATAAACGCCGTCATAGCCGAATGCGGCCCTGGCCTCCGACTGGCAGCGCGCATAGGCTTCGTCGATGTCCGCCCCGCGTTCGACGACGCGCATGCCGCGACCGCCGCCTCCGGCCATCGCCTTGATCATGATCGCAGGACTGGTGCCGAGCGAGTTGAAGAACGCCTTGATATCGTCGACCGCCGATGGTCCGCTCGTTCCTGCGATGACCGGTACGCCGCACCGCTTCGCCAGCTGCTTGGCGGCGACCTTGTCGCCGAACAGCTTCAATGCGGCTGGCCGGGGGCCGACGAAGGTAATGCCCTCGTCTGCGCAGCGTTGCGCCAGGTCGGCGTTCTCGCCGAGAAATCCGTAACCCGGATGCAGCGCATCGCAGCCGGACGCCTTTGCCGCGCCGATCACCCCCTCGATGTCGAGATAGGCCCGGGCTCCCCGGCCAGGGACCTCCCTCGCCTCGTCAGCGATCCGAACGTGGAGCGAATTGGCGTCATCGGCAGGATAGATCGCGACCGTGGCAAGACCGGCGTCGGCGGCAGCACGCGCGATACGGATCGCGATCTCGCCGCGGTTGGCGATCAGCAATTTTCGAAAGGGCATCAAATTCTCCGTCAGCAACAATCGTCACGGCAGGCGGCAACCACCGCCTGCAGCGACTGGCAGGATTTCCATTCACAGCGGTGGATTGGCATCCAGTTCCTGCTTCTTCACCTTGCCGGTCGCCGTCATCGGCAGCGACTCGATAATGCGCACCTCCGGGACCTTGTAGACGGCCATCCGTTCGGCGCACCACGCCTGCAATTCCTTCGCAGTGATCGCGCCTGCGGACTCCGGCTTCAGCTGGATGAACGCGACAGGCACCTGCCCCTTGTCGGCGTCGTCACGGCCGACGACGCCGGATCCAAGCACATGGGGATGCTGACCCAGCAGCGCCTCGATCTCCGGCGGAAACACGCTCATGCCTTTGACCTTCAGCATCTCCTTGCGGCGGCCGAGAAAATGCAGGAAGCCTTGCGGGTCGATGGTGCCGATATCGCCAGTGCGCAGCCAGCCACCTACCAGCGACTGCGCGGTCGCCTCCGGCTTATTCCAATAGCCTTTGAGCAATGATGGCGTGCGTACCCGGATCTCGCCTTCGCCCCCCAACGGTACCAGCTCGCCGGTCTCGAAATCGGTGATCTTGAATTCGGCGCCGGGCACCGGAAGTCCGACGAAGATCGGCTGCGACGTCAGGTCGAAATCGCCGTCCTGGAAGCCCGCCGTGAAGGTGTTGGACGTATGGGTCTCGGTCATTCCCCAGGCGGCTTCGGTCAGGATGGTGCCGGTCAGATCCTTCCAGCGCTTGCGATACTCCGGGTTGAGCTTCTTGACAAAGGAGACGACGCGGACCTGGTCAAGCGAGGACAGGTCGAAATCCCCGAACCGCGGATGATCCATCAGCTCGACCGCGCCATCGACCGGCATGGCTGTCACGTTGACCTTGTAGCGCTCGATCGCGGACAGCACGCCAAGCGCATCCCAGCGCGCCAGCAGCACCAATGTCGAGCCCGAGAACAGCGGGAAGATCAGGCCGAAATTCTCGCCCGCGATCCAGAACTCCGGGAAGAAGGACAGGAAGACGCTGTCCTTCGTCGCGACCACGGAGATCCCGTGATTGGCGGCAGCCGTATAGACCATGTCGCGCTGGGTATGAACACAACCCTTGGGCATGCCGGTCGTACCACCGGTGTAGTTCAGTGCGGCGACATCATCGAGCCCGGCCGGCGGAAGCGGCGTGGGCTCGGCCAAGGCCGCGAGCGCGGGCAGCAAATCGATCGCGCCGGGAACATCTAGCCGCGCGCCGCGAATGGAGTCGGGAACGGGAATGGACGGCTGCGAGGGGATGACATCGGCAAGCGAGGTCACGATGATCTGGCGCAGCCTGGTCTCGCCGCGGACCTGATCGACCACGGGAGCCAACTGATCGAGCGCGACAATGACCTCAGCCCCGGTATCATTCAGCTCATAGGCGAGCTCGAAGGCGCGCGACAGCGGGCTGACCGGGACGTGGATCGCGCCGAGCTTGAGGATGCCGAAGAAAACGATGTGAAACTGCGGGCAATTAGGCATGAAGACGGCGACGCGGTCGCCCTTGCGCACGCCCTTCTCGATCAACAGCGCCGCAAAGCGGTCGCTCTGACTGTCGAGATCGGCGTAGGTCGTGACGTGGCCGTAGAATATCACCGCGGGCTTTTCCGGCTGGCGCCCGGCCCAGGCCCGCAGATACTCGGTCAAGGCAACCTCGCCATGAGGGTATTGCGGCGTGCTCGGCGTTCCCTTCGGCCACGCTTTGGCATGGAGGCCGCGCAGCCGCGCCAGATAGGCGGCTTCGTTTGCGGCGTCCTTCGCTGCTTCCTTTGCGGTTTCCTTTGCGGTTTCCTTGGCGTCTGCGGTCATGACCGTCTTCCTCTATCCTCAAGTCAATTACGTTTCATGGTGGGATCGAGGGCTGTGCGCAGCGACTCGCCCAAGGTGTTAAAGGCGAGAGCGGTGAACAGGATCGCAAATCCCGGCGGATACATCTGCTCCGGCGCGATCTCCATGTTCTGGTATGCACGCGCCAGCATGGAGCCCCAGCTCGGTTCGGGCGGCTGGATGCCAAGGCCAAGGAAGCTGAGGCTGGCCTCCGCCAGCAGCGCGCCTGCCAAAAGCAGCGTGACCTGAATGATAACGGGCTGGATCGCGTTCGGCAGAACGTGCCGCCAGAGAATGCGCGACGTCGAGCCGCCGAAGCAGCGCGCGGCATCGACATAGAGCTCATTGCGCACCACCAGCGTGCGCGCACGGACGAGACGCGCGAGCTGCGGTGAGAACACGATGCCGACCGAGATCATGCCATTTGTCAGGCCGACGCCGAGCGCGCCGGTGACCGCGATTGCAAGCACGATCGCCGGAAACGACAGGAAACTGTCGATGATGCGGCTGATCACTGCATCAACCCAACCGCCAATATAGCCTGCGACGATGCCGACCGGCACGCCGATTGCGACCGCGATGCCGACCGCAAGGAAGCTCGCGTAGAGCGAGGCCATGCCGCCATAGATCAGGCGGCTCAGCGTATCGCGCCCGAGATCGTCGGTGCCGAGCCAGTGCTGCGAGGACATTGTCGCCAGCGCGGTATCGATGTCCTGGGCGGCCGGATCATATGGCGATATCCAGGGTCCGAGCGCAGACATCAGCAATAGCAGCAGCAGGACCGACAGGCTGACCGCCCCACGAATATCGGTTCTGAACCATCTTGCTAATCCAGCCAAGCGGCCGGGGCGGCGCTCCCGAGGCGGCGCCATCACCGCATCTGTCATGACGAAATCCTCGGATCGAGGACGCTGTAGAGAATGTCGGTCAGGAGATTAAGGCAGACCACAATCAGCACCATCGTGAAGACGACCCCCTGCACCACCGGAAAATCGCGGTGCATCGCGGCGTTCACGATCAGGCCGCCCATGCCGGGAATTGCGAAGACGGCCTCGACCACCACGGTTGCAGCAAGCATGCGATTGGCGAGCAGGCTGATCACCGTCAGCAGGTTGACGCTGACGTTCTTGAGGCCGTGGCGCCACAGGATCGATGACGGGGACAATCCCTTGGCATGCAAGGTCCGAACCTGCTGCGAGGACAGAATTTCGACCAGCGAGGACCGCAGCTGCCGGGCTACCTCTGCGATACCCCCGGCTGCCAACGCCAGTGCCGGCAAAATCGCGTGAGTGAGCGCAGCCCATGGATCCTGAACGAGGGAAACCGCGCCTGTTGCCGGAAGCCAATTGAGTTGCAGTGAGAAGAACGCGACCAGGAGCATGCCCAGCCAGAAGTTCGGCACGGCGACACCAAGTGATGCGATCGCCATGACGAGCCCGTCAATCCATCCGCCAGGTTTCAAAGCCGCAGCGATTCCGAGCGGAATGCCCATGATCAGCGCCGTCAACAGCGCCATCGCCACGATCAGCAGTGTGTGTGGCAGGCAACGTTCGATCGAGCTCAACACCGCTTCGTTGGAGACCAGCGAATTCGAAAGGTCGCCGTGCGCGGCCTTGAGCAGCCACGAGCCGTATTGCACCAGGAAAGGCTGATTGAGGCCATAGATCTCGCGGATCTCCGCGATCCGCTGATCCGAGGCATTGTCACCCGCGAGCGTCACCGCGACGTCGCCCGGCACCAGCTTGAGCAGGCCGAAAACGACGAAGGTCGAGAGCACGATCACCGGGATCGCCTGCAGCAGGCGACGCCCGATGATACGAAGACGGCCGGGTTTTCTCATGTGCGCCATCACTTTCGGTGCGCGGCGCCGTGACATGCACGGCGTGCGTGATCAGCCGAGCGAAATGTTCTCGAATTTCGGCTTGCCGAGAAGGTCGGGCTTGTATCCCTTCACCTTGCTGGACAGCGCATCCATTTCGAACTGGAACGCTAGCGGCGCCGACAGCGCATTTTCGACAGTGAAGCGCTGGATCCTGGCGAACACTTCAGCGCGCTTGGAAAGATCCTCGCTGACCCGGCTTTCCTGGATCAGCTTCGAGAGCTCGGGATCGGCGGTGCGTCCGGCGTTGTAATAAGCGCCTTTGTCGAATCCGAGTGCATAGGTCATGCTCGGGTCCGGACGTCCGGTCCAGGCTGACACCAGCAAGTCGAACTTCTTTTCGGCACCGAAGAACTGCGCGCTGATTTCCGGGATCGTTCCGCGGCTGAATTTCAGGCGGATGCCGGCCTTGCCGAGCTGGTCCTGGATGACCTCGCCGTTGCGGACCGAGTCCTGGTCGGTATAGCCGCCGATGGTGAGCTCCAGACCATCCTTGTAGCCCGCATCAGCCAGCAGTTTGCGTGCCTTGTCGGGGTCATGCGGATAGGTGCCGGCGACATCCTTGTCGAAGGCCCAGTGCGAGCTCGGCAGCGTCATCCGCGCCGGCTCGCCGAGGCCGCTGAGCGCCGCCTTGACGAAGGCATCCCGATCGAGCGCGAAATTGATCGCCTGCCGGACCTTGACGTTATCAAGCGGCGCGCGGCCGTAATTGATGTAGAGCTGGATGCAATAGAGGGTCGGTGCGCTGATGAGGGTCAGGCTCTTGGCACGTTCGATCACGGGCTTCAGACGGGCCGGTAACTGAAACGCCATGTCGTTCTGGCCGGCGATCACCGAGCGCAAAGCTGTGGCATTCTCGGTGATGATATTGAACTCGATGCCGTCGAGATAAGGCCGGCCCTTGCGCCAATAATCCTCGTGGCGGGTGACGACGACGATCTCATTGTCGTTCCAGCGCACGAATTTCCATGGTCCGGCACCGACCGGCTTGCGGTCGGTATCGTTGCCCAGCGCCTTGATATTGGTCGGCGACACCATCATGCCAGCACGATCCGACAGAATCGCAGGCAGCGCCGTATCGGGATTCTTAAGCTTCAGCGTGACCTGCAACGGCCCGGTCACCTCGACGCTGTCGACACTCGAAAGGTCGGGCTTGACGTTGGAGCGCTGATCCGACCGGTTGCGCTCCAGATTGAACTTGACGGCCTCCGCATCGAGCGGCGTTCCATCGTGGAATTTGATGCCATCATTGATATCGAGCACCATCGTCCTGGGATCTGGAAACGACCATTTCGCCATGCCGGGCTTCGGCTTCAGCGTCTCATAATCCCATTCGACGAGCGTGTCGTACATGGTCCAGAGGATGCTGTGATCCGCGCCGGACCCGCCGGTCGCAGGATCGAGTGAGGACGGATTGGCAGGCGCAGCAACCTTCAGCACACCGCCCTTTTTCGGCTCGTCAGCGAATGCAGGAAGCCCGAGCGCGCTGCTGGCCGCAGCACCGCCCATCAGCGCCAGAATGTCGCGCCGGCGCAACTGTCGTCCCCCAAGATCGATCACCCGCATGCTCTTTCTCCCAATGTTCACGACGCGCGCCGCGTCTTGTGATTGTCCGCTGGCGGTCCGTCGGCGGTCGCGAAATGGCAGGCGACGCGGTGCCCCGGCTTGATCTCGCGCCAGGCCGGCACCTGTTCGGTGCAACGCGGCTGCGCGGAAGGACAGCGGGTGCGAAAGCGACAGCCTGAAGGGGGCGCAACGGGGCTCGGGATCTCGCCTTCGAGGATGATGCGGCGATCGAGCCGCAAATGCGACGGCAACGGAATTGGCTCGGCCGACAACAGCGCACGCGTATAGGGATGCAGTGGATGCTCGATGACATCCTCGGTGCGGCCAAGCTCCATCAGCCTGCCGAGGTAGGTGACCGCGATACGGTCGGAGATGTGCGAGACCACGGAAATATCGTGGGTGATGAACACATAGGTCAAACCGAACTCGCGCTGCAGATCCGCGAACAGGTTGAGCACATCGCCGCGGATCGAGACGTCCAGTGCCGCGACCACCTCATCGCAAACGATGACCTTGGGCCGCAATGTCAGCACGCGCGCGATATTGACCCGCTGCTTCTGGCCGCCGGACAGCTGATGGGGATAGCGGTCCGCGGCATCCGCCGAAAGCCCGACGCGCTCCAGCAGCTCGATGCCGCGGCGCCGGCGCGAGGCGGCATTCCCCTCCCCCATGATTTCCATCGGCTCGACCACGCTGTCGATGATCGTCATGCGCGGATTGAGTGCGGCGTTGGGATCCTGGAAGATGATCTGGTAGTCGCGGCGATGGCTGCGGAACGCGCGGGTCGAGAGTGTTGCCGGATCGATGCCGTCGTGCAGGACCTGCCCTTCGGAAGGAGCCAATAGCGACACCAGCGCGCGGCCGAGCGTCGTCTTGCCCGATCCGGACTCCCCGATGACGCCGAAAGTTTCGCCGGAACGGACCTCGAAGTCCATGCCGTCGATTGCCTTGACCGTTTCGCCTCCGTCGCGGGTCGGAAACAGGATGCGCAAACCGCGAACCGTGAGCACGGCATTGTCGATCTTTTCAGCCGCCGGCATCAGCTGACGGCTCCCGGGAGTTCCAGATCAACCGAGCGCCAGCAACGCGCAATGCGATGATCAGCGACAGCTGCCATCTTTTGTTCGCGCTCGCAGCCCGCAACCGCGTATTTGCAGCGCGGGCGGAAGCGGCAGCCGGCGGG
>NZ_JBARGP010000011.1:0-28938 GCF_049798375.1 Bradyrhizobium sp. | reverse complement strand
CGCCAGTGGGGCCATGTGGCGGAGTGGTTACGCAGCGGTCTGCAAAACCGTTTACACCAGTTCAATTCTGGTCGTGGCCTCCATTTCCAAACATCTGAAAACATTGACGCATCCGGCCGTTACGCGCCCGGCGGTCAGATGTTGGGCCGAGTTCCCAGTTCAGACCGGCAGATCGTCGATTCCGCCCGGATAGGGGGCGCGCGGTCGCGGAACCATGCCGCTCCGCTGCGGGATGGCCAGCACCACGGCTTGCCGGTCGAGATCGGCGACGTGACCGCGCAGATGGGCAAACTCCCTGATCTGCACCACGTTTGATTTTTCGGCTTGCTGCATGATCTCGCATCCTGATGTCATGCTGCAAAGCAGGAAGCGTAGGCTTGGTTCCTAAAACGATCGTTTAGGCCGCCGTCGATCCTGATTCTTGCGGGGTTTCGGCCGGGGCGTCAGTTCGGGGTGGCTCTGTTCCACCTCGCGATATCGCGCCAGCATTCGCTCAAAGCTGGCATTCAGTGTCTCGACGATGTCGGGGCGCCGCTCCAGGGCGCCTAACAGCATCCCGGCGGCCTCGATAGTGGAAAGGGCGTCCCGGCGCGGCTCGCGACGCAGCTGGCCGTAACGCGACGGCTGGCGGGGCCCCAGGATTACGCGCTGGCATTTCAGCATCCACGGATTGCGCCACCACAGCGCCTTGGCCTGGCTCCAGGTGCCGTCCAGCAGAATCACCCCCTCGATCGACTTGAGGACGGCGCGCTGGCTCTCCGCCGCTTCGCCCTTGCGCGTCAGCGCGATCACCTCGGCCTCGGGATCGAGATCAGAAGCCTTGGCCGAGCCCAGATAGAGGATGGCCCAGCGCGCGGGGTCCGCGACCGGTCGGCCCAAGGCTTTGGTGAGACCAGGCCAGGACAGGCCGACCCGCACCACGGCATCCTTGAAGTGCTGCGCCGCAAGCCGGGCCGTGCCCAGCCCCCTGTCCTGCTCCTGCGGATGCTGCAGAATCAGAAGCTTGGTACGGCTTTCAACCGGCCTGACGCTGTCGCAGATGCATAATGGCTGCGGCTTCTGGCAGCGCGGGCAATCGGGGACGGCCTCTTCGAGGGACGGTGTGGCGGGCTGTTCGGACATGGTGCGGCTATACGCGTCGCCAGCGCTCGCGACAATGGCCGATCACTCCGCCGGCGCCAGAGCGTTTCGTCGGCGAATCGCCGAGGCCGCGGCGACTTGCCTCCTCGATGCGGCTCACTTCGCGGTTGGATCAGCCAGGTCTCGCAAAAACGAGCTGGCGAACGTCGACGTTCGCCGATCTGAATCCGGCTTCGCAGTAGCAGAGGTAGTACTCCCAAAGACGACGAAAGCGCTCGTCGAAGCCAAGCGATCGGATCCGGGGCCATTCTGCATGAAACGTCTTACGCCAGGATGCGATAGTCAACGCGTAGTCTTCGCCAAAGACGCGTTCGCTTATCAGCGGAATATCGAACCTCCTGCCAAGCGCGCGCAGCGCTGCCGGGGAAGGCAGCATGCCGCCCGGGAAGATGTGCTGCTGCACGAAGTCCACCCGCTGCCGATAGCCATCGAACAAGTCGTCCCGAATTGTAATCGCCTGGATACCCGCGAGACCACCCGGCGCAAGTCTGTCGTGCAATTGGGCGAAGTATTTAGGCCAGAACTGCTCGCCGACGGCCTCGATCATCTCGATCGAAGCTATTCTGTCATACTGACCGCGTTCGTCCCGGTAGTCTTGCAACCGGATATCGACGCTATCAGCCAGTCCTGCTTCCTGGATCCGCTTGCGGGCGAAATCATGCTGCTCCTTGCTGATCGTCAGTGCAACGACCTTGGCTCCGCAGCTTCGTGCTGCAAACTCCGCAAAGCCGCCCCAACCGCATCCGATCTCGAGCAGTCTCTCTCCAGGCTGAAGCTGGATCGCCGACGCGAGTTGCTGGTATTTGTGCTGTTGTGCTTCGACGAGGTCGGTCATTCCAGGCGCAAACATCCCCGACGAATAGGTCATGCTTGGATCGAGCCAAGCCGAAAAGAATTCATTTCCCAGATCATAATGCGCGTAGATATTGCGCCTCGCCCGGGCTTTGGTGTTTCGCCGGCGTCGATGACCGAATTTCCGAACCAGTTGCAGCACCCGGCTGCCCGCCAAGGCGTCTTGGAGCAACTGCTCATTGAGGCAGAACAGATAGAGAAGTTGAGCGAGATCCGGCGTGCTCCAGTCACCTCGGATATAGGACTCGGCCATTCCGGTATCGCCACCGAACAGCAGGCTCCAGCCAAACCTGTAATTGGCGAGCTTGATCGTTGCCGAGGGCCCAGGTTCACGCCCGCTCAGCCACACCATGCGCCCGTCGGGCAGATGGACATTCAGCTCTCCACGATGGAGCTGGGCAACGCGGCCGAGGACCCGACGGACCTGTAGCGGAAGCTCGGGGAGCAGATGGTTCAGATTGTCGGCTATTGATGTCATTGCAGGTCTAAACGCCATTGGAACGGGGCAGCAGAGGCACACCTTTGATCCAAAGTCGAAGGGCCTCCCAATGGATCGCCGCCACCACCTTGAAGGTGAAAAGCGGCATCGTCGTGAACGCTCCGAGTAACGATCGCGAGCTGAGCGATCGTCTGAGTCCGTAGAAGGCGGCGGCTAGCACGGGGCCGTTCCGATCTGTCTGGATGATGCTGACTTTCATCTGCTCGCCCGGCTGAGAGACGCGGAATTGATACGACAGTCCCATGTCAAGGAAAGGCGAAACGTAGAATTGTTTGGTCTGATATTGCCGCACCACGTCGCTCCGGCCAGCGGCACCATCGACTTGCAGCACATAAGAGTGGTGTTCGCCGAAGGTATTTCGTACTTCATAAATCAGCAGCGCAAGCTCGCCAGAGGCACGATAGCAAAAATAGATCGAAAGCGGATTGAAGGCATAGCCAAGCATGCGCGGATAGCACAGCAGAAGAATGCGACCGCCTGACAGTTCAATGCCTCGCTCGGCTGCCAATCGCCTCACATATTGGCTCAAGGACCCCCCGTCTCGCTCTCCATGATCTGTTTCATGGAAACTGAACAGTGCCGCCTTGTTGACGGCGAACAAATATGATTGCCGGTCCGCTTCATCCAGCCGATCGAGCTCGATGAGCAGGCTCATGACACGGTAAGTGAAGCGGTGACGAACTGGCCGCAAGCGCGCATGCATCACCTTGCCAGGATAGAGCGCGGCTGCGGGGGCTGCCGGTTTGGATGTCTGCGACATGGCGCTACTCGGCGGCCTGCGCCATGGCAGGCTTCGCTCGGCGCCACGGTACCACGGCGCCGAGCGCTTCGGCGACCGCAATCGCCGAACGCAATCCATCTTCATGGAAGCCATAACCGGTCCAAGCACCGCAGAACCAGGTGCGGCGGCGTCCCTGAATCTCGGAGAGCTGCTTCTGCGCTGCAAAAGCTGCGACGTCGTATTGCGGATGGGAAAAGCGATAGCTACCGAAGGTCAGATGCGGCGCCGGTTCGAACGGCGGGTTGAGGCTGACGAACAACGGCTTGTCGTCAGGGATACCCTGTAGCCGGTTCATCCAATAGGTGACGGCGATGTCGTTGTCCGCAGGCAAATCGCGTTGCCAGCGCAGAAAGTTCCAGGATGCCCACGCATGCCGACGTTTTGGCATGAGACGACTGTCGCGATGCAGATAGGCTCGGTTGGGCGCATAGCGGATCGCACCTAGAATTGCGCGCTCGCGAGCGTCGGCGTCCGACAGTAATGCCAGCGTCTCGTCGCTATGGGAGGCGATCACGACGGCATCATAGCGCTCGCGGTTGCCGTGGCTGTCTCGGATCACGACGCCGCTTCGCTCGCGCTCGACCGACAGCGCCGCGCAGCCGAGCCGAAGCCGGCTCTTGAAGTCAGCCGTCAGCTTCTCGACGTAGCGGCGGCTGCCACCGGTCACGGACCGCCAACGCGGCCGGTCGAGGTGCAGTAGGCGGTGATTGTCAAAGAATTTGACAAAATTTTCTGCGGGGAAGCGACCGATATCGTCAGCGGACAACGACCAGATGGCGGCGCCCATCGGAGCCAAGTAGTCGGTAAGCAGGCGCGGTGCAAATGCTCCGTCCTGGAAGTACTGGCCGAGCGTAACGCCGGCGAGGCGTCCTGCGCGCAAGTCCGTTACGCTTCGACGGTTGAATCTCAGTATCTCAGCCAGCATACGCAGGTATGAGGGCGAGAACAGATTGCGACGCTGCGCGAAAAGTCCAGAGGCGGTCTGGTAGGCACCATCGCCCCCGCCGCGCCATTCAAAGCGGCCGGCATCCACAGACACCGAAAAGCTCATGCAGGTCTCCAGCGTGCCGACGTCCAGATGATTGAACAGCGCCGTCAACTCCGGATAGTTCAGCTCGTTATAGACGATGAACCCGATATCAACGTCGATCGACTCGCCGTCATAGTCGATCCGCGCGGTGTGACTGTGTCCGCCAGGACGCAACTCGCGCTCATAAACCGTGACGGGATAGTGTTGAGACAGCAGCCATGCGGCGGCATTGCCAGAAATTCCTGATCCAATTACCGCCAAACGCATCCTGACTTTGCTCCCCTCGTTCGACCACAGCTACGGACCCGCGGACGATCGGTTGCGGGCTGATCAAAGCTCTTGGTGCAATCGCCCAGTGATCCGGTCATGCAGCTGTGACGTTCTGGTTCTGTAAACGGTGGGATCGATGCTCCGGATCACATCGCACAGACATGTATTGCGGGATGACCTCAACCGGCCGCCGTGCAATCCGGTCCGATTGGACATGCCGGTTGTTTTCGAGCCCATGTCATGGCCCAGATGCATATTGAAGTTTTGGCAGCGATTGCATTCTCGCTTTCGGGTCTGATGGCGCTGGCCTGGATGATCCAGCAACGGACCGGCAACTCTGGTTGGGTCGATACGATCTGGACCTGTTCGGTGGGACTGGTCGGCGCCGTTGCCGCCATATGGCCGCTCGATGGGGATTTGCCCGCCCGCAAGGCGCTTGCGGCAGGCTTGGTGCTGCTGTGGTCAGCAAGGCTGGGAACACACATCGCGGTGCGATCATTTCGGGGGATCGATGATCCGCGCTACGCGAGCTACGCGCAGGAGTGGGGGGCGGCGGCCGCGCGGCGGATGCTCGGCTTCCTGCAGGCGCAGGCTCTGGTCGCGATCCCGCTGGCGTTTTCGATCTTTCTGGCTGCCCATGTGCCGCAACCAAGCTTGCGGATTCAAGATTATGCGGGAGCGGCAATTGCATTTGCGGCGATCGCTGGCGAAGCCGTTGCGGACGAGCAATTGCGGCGATTCAAGGCGAATGCCAGCAATGCAGGGGATATCTGCAACGTCGGCCTTTGGCGTTGGTCGCGCCATCCGAACTATTTCTTCGAGTGGAGCTACTGGTTCGCCTATCCCGTTATTGCGCTGTCATCGGCGTATCCATGGGGGTGGGTGAGCCTTGCAGCGCCCATCATTATGTACTGGATCCTGGTCCATGTGAGCGGGATTCCGCCCCTTGAGGCCCAGATGCTGCGGTCCCGCGGTGATCGCTACCGGGTTTATCAGGCGCAGACCAGTTCCTTCTTTCCCCTTCCGCCACGATCCAGTTCCTGAGATGCGCCCGCTTTCCTTTGCAGGCAGCTCAGGCCGAACGCTCGTGCCGAGCGCGTGATCCGATGCTGTGCCGGTCTCGTTTAGAGATGGTTGCACCCATTGGTGCCGGCCAACGCAAATGGCGGATTGGAGCTCGGCGATGAACTTACTTCTCACCTATCTGGCGGTCGCGTTCACGTTCGTGGCGGTCGACATGATCTGGCTTGGAATCATGGTCGAACGGCTCTACCGGCCGGCGCTGGGCGACATGCTGCGCACGGCACCGAATTTCCCGGCCGCTTCGGTCTTCTACCTGCTCTATCCGGTCGGCCTCATCGTCTTCGCCGTATTGCCGGCGCACCAAGAGCATAGCGCATTGAAGGCCTTCACCCAGGGCATGATGTTCGGCTGCTTCACTTACGCGACCTACGATCTGACCAACCAGGCGACGTTGCGGAATTGGTCGACCGCCTTGACCGTTGCCGATATTTGCTGGGGCACCTTCCTTGCCGGCTTGAGCGCGTGGTTGGGTTATCTCGCGGCACAGCGGCTGGGCTCTTAGTTGGCCCTCGACGTCACAGGACGGCTGTGGCGGATGGGCCGCCCTCGCCTGGCGCCTGATACAGCATAACTACAGGCGAACGAATGGGCTGATGAGGCGGCCCAAAAAGCCATTCATGCGCAGATTGCCGGTCATGGCGACCAGACAGAGGCACGGACCTTCCTCGCCGACGATGGGACGATGGTCCACGTCCTGATCGCCGTAATCGAAATCGCCCGGCCCGTACCGGCCGCCCTGGTGGCTGAAGCTCCCCTTGAGCACTAAGGTCAGCTCAGTGCCGGTGTGCGTGTGCTCCAGCATGCGGGTGCCCGGGGCCGACTGCAGAAGAAACGCCCGCGATCTGGCCGCTCCTCGAAGCGTGATCGGCTGCATGCTGATTCCCGGAGCGACTTGCCTTTGCTTGCCGAACTGGCAGGACCGCAGCAATTCCGGAAGATCATGTCCGCCAAGTGCCGCCCGAGTTGGCTTCAGGCGCGCCGGACCGGCAGGCCGTGGCTCGTCGATGTGGCGCATGACCAGATCGAACGCACCATTCGACATCGCCACGGGTTGCGCTTCCGCGAGCGTATGGCCCGCGAGCCGTTCGATCGCGTGTACAAATTGGCTGCACCGAGCGCAGCCCGAAACATGGACGCCGACGACGAGTTGCTCTGCCTCATCGAGCGTGCCAGCCGCGAGCTTGGCCAAAAGATCTTCCGGCGGATGATGCATGATCGTCATGATTCTTCGTCCAAAAGCTCTCGCAGGCGATTCATTGCCAGCCTGATGCGCGACTTGACCGTGCCGAGCGGGATTCCCAGCAGACGAGCGATTTCCGGATGCGGCTGCTCCTCGATGAATGAAAGCCGGATGACTCGGGATTGCTCCGCCGAGAGACATTCGATCGCGGCCGTGACGCGCGCGGTGTTCTCGGCCCGAGAGATCAGGACGTCGGCGGAGTCGGCCGGATCGGCTGAATCCGCCAGCTCCGCGTCATGGCCGAAGCGCCCAGAGCGCATCGTACGCCGCAACAGATCGATGCGCAGATTGCGCGCAATGGTGAAGATCCATGCCGACGCACCTGTGCTCGCTGGATCGAATTGAGCCGCCTTGCGCCAGACCGCAATCAATGCGGCTTGCGCGATTTCCTCGGCCTCATCAGCCTTGCACCCTGCCTTGAGCATCAATCCCTTGATGCGCGGCGCAAAGTGCTCGAACAGCGTCTTGAACGCATCCCGTTCGCCACGCGATGCAACCCGCCCGATCAGATCCGCCCATTCCACCTGCGCGCTCGGCTTCCTGCTCGCACGACCTGCCAGCCGTGACCCGTCCCTCCCGGGTGGTTCGAGCCTTCTCCGGAATGGCACCTGCTCCGTTCGGATAGCAGCGATCATGGAGCCTCTGCAAGACGACTGAGAGGTTAACGAACGGGACTGTCGGTCGGATCATCGCCGGTACAACGGTAAATTGGAGAGGCTTGGTCCCCACGAAAAGCACCCTGCCTGCTGTTCGCGTTCCCTTGGCCATCGGCGTCGCCTCACCCCCGCCACGCGCCCATTTTCTCCAAAAGGCACCCATCGCGGCATAGAAACCTGGGCGACCCCGCGGCATTCTGCCTATTGAGGGCATCGTCGGCGACGCCCAGGCGCTCGCGCAAAGCTGTGCGACACCATATGATAGGCATGCAATGAACCGGGACAATTTCGCATGACCACTCGAAACGACGTCATCCAGGCGATCGGCAATACGCCCCTGATCAAGCTCAAGCACGCCTCGGAGGCCACCGGCTGCACGATTCTCGGCAAAGCCGAATTCATGAATCCAGGCGGGTCGGTCAAGGACCGCGCCGGCAAATGGATGATCCTGGAGGCCGAGAAGCGCGGTGAGCTCAAGCCTGGCGGCCTGGTGGTCGAGTCGACTGCGGGCAACACGGGCATCGGGCTTGCCGTCGTCGCCGCCGCGCGCGGCTATCGCACCTTGATCGTGATCCCGGAGACGCAGAGCCAGGAGAAAAAGGACATGCTGCGGCTCTGCGGAGCCGAGCTGATCGAAGTGCCAGCGCTGCCGTTCTCCAATCCGAACAACTATGCGCATGTCGGACGCCGGCTCGCGGATCAGTTGCGCAAGACCGAGCCGAACGGCGTGCTGTTCGCCGACCAGTGGAACAACCTGGACAACGCCAAGGCACATTACGAATCGACCGGCCCCGAGATCTGGGAGCAGACCGATGGCAAGGTGGACGGCTTCATTTGCGCAGTCGGCACTGGCGGTACGCTGGCCGGCACCAGCCGCTATTTGAAACAGAAGAACAAGGACATCGTCACGGCCTGCGCCGACCCGCATGGCTTTGCGATGTACAACTGGTTCAAGAACGGCGAGGTCAAGTCGACACCAGGTGATTCCATCACCGAAGGCATTGGCATCGGCCGGCTGACGCCGGTGATCGAGACCGCAAATGTCGACACGGCCTTCCTGATCTCCGACGAGGAAGCCGTCGGCATCATCTATGACCTTCTGCAGCACGAGGGCCTGTGCCTCGGCGGCTCGACCGGCGTGAACATCGCCGGCGCGATCGAGCTCGCTAAACAGCTCGGCCCGGGCAAAACCATTGTCACCATCCTCTGCGACTCCGGCAACCGCTATCAGTCGAAGCTGTTCAATCCGGCATTCATGCGCTCGAAGAACCTGCCGGTGCCGGCATGGCTGGAGACGCGCAGCGACATCAAGCCGCCGTTTGTTTGAGAGAGGCGAGTAGCGAATGGCGAATAGGGAGTAGCGAATAGAGTTGTCCTATTCGCTACTCGCCATTCCCTATTCGCTCATCTGAGGATCTGACTGAGGAACAGCTTGCTTCGCGCATGCTGCGGAGCGGCGAAGAACTCCTGCGGCGTGTTCGATTCGATGATCTGACCGGCGTCCATGAACACGACGCGATTGGCGACCTCGCGGGCAAAGCCCATCTCGTGGGTCACGACCAGCATGGTCATGCCCTCTCTGGCGAGATCGACCATGGTATCGAGCACCTCCTTGACCATTTCAGGGTCCAGCGCCGAGGTCGGCTCGTCGAACAGCATCACCTTCGGATTCATGGTCAGCGCGCGTGCGATCGCGACGCGCTGCTGCTGACCGCCGGACATCTGGCCCGGATATTTGCTGGCCTGGTGCGGGATCTTGACCCGCTCCAGGAATTTCATCGCGGCTGCCTCTGCATCCTTTTGCGGAATGTTGCGCACCCAGATCGGCGCCAGCGTGCAGTTCTCCAGCACGGTCAGATGCGGAAACAGGTTGAAGCTCTGGAACACCATGCCGACCTCGCGGCGCACCTCGTCGACCCGCTTCAGGTTCGGACCGAGCTCGATGCCGTCGACGACGATCTCGCCCTCCTGGAATTCCTCCAGCGCATTGATGCAGCGGATCAGCGTCGACTTGCCGGAGCCCGACGGTCCGCAGATCACGATGCGCTCGCCCTTGCCGACAGTGAGGTTGATGTCCCGCAGCACGTGGAAGTCGCCGTACCATTTGTTAAGGCCGGAGATACTGACGATCGGGTTCGCGGCCGTCGCGTTGGCAATCATCGAGTTTGCAGTCATGGATCTCATACTCAATTGCGCCGGTGCGCGTTCAGCCGGCGCTCGACGAACAGGGAATAGCGTGACATGCCGAAACAGAACGCAAAGTAGATCATGCCGGTGAAGGCAAAGCCTGTGTACGCGGTGGTCGGCGTCGCCCAGACCGGGTCCGCGAACGAGGCCTTCAGGCTGCCGAGTAGGTCGAACAGCGCCACGATCGAGACCAGCGATGTATCCTTGAACAGCGAGATGAAGGAGCCGACCAGGCCGGGAATGACATGACGCAGCGCTTGCGGCATCACGACCAGCCTCGTGGTGTTGCCCCAGGACAGGCCGAGCGCATTCGCCGCCTCCCCCTGCCCGCGCGGAATCGCGGCCAGCCCGCCCCTGATCACCTCGGCCATGTAGGCGCCGGAAAACAGCGACACGCCGATCAGGGCGCGCAAGAGCCCATCGACACGCATGTTGCCGGGCAGGAACAGCGGCAGCATGTAGGTGGCGAAGAACAGCACGGTGATCAGTGGGACGCCGCGCACTAGCTCGATGAATGCGATCGAGGCGATGCGGATCAGCGGAATGGTCGAGCGCCGTCCAAGCGCAAGCGCGATCCCGATCGGCATCGAGGTGACGATGCCTGTCACCGACACCACCAGCGTCACCAGCAGCCCGCCCCATAACCGCGTATCGACCACAGGAAGACCCCCATGGTCGAGCCCCATCACGGCGATCACGATGCCAATGCCGGCGAAAGTGGCGAGAGTGGTGATCGTCGCGCGGATGGCGCGTGCGCCGCCGCCGCCGACGAAGAAGACCAGCGCCGTGACGACGAGCGTGGTGATGGCGAAATCGATCCACACCGGCTGGCGCGAGGTCAGGATCTGATCGCGCAGCCAGTTCAACAACCCGATCAGTTCGGCCACCGGCCAGAGCAGCGCGTGCACGACCGCGGCGTTCACGCCGACGCGCACCAGCCCGTCGCCGGCGCTCATCAGACTGTTGGCGAAGGCCAGCAGCAGACCGGTCAGCCAGCTCACGCCGAACCCGGAGATCCCGCTGCCATAGAGCAAAAAGAACGCCACCACAGGGAATGCGAGGAAGAACAGCCCGGCGTTCAGGCTCTTCGCCGGCAGGCGCGGAATCAACAGCGGCAGCAGCAGTACGGCGCCCAGCAGGAACACGACGTTAACCCGCCAGCGCTCGGCACCCGGATAGAAGCCATAGATGAACTGGTTCATTTTGGCGGCGATATAGGGCCAGCAGGCGCCGACCGGATGACCGGCATTCTGCGCCAGGCACGCCTCGCGATCATGGCCCTGCCAGACCGCATCGACGAACAGGAACCGTAACGCCGGGATGACCGTGAACCAGATCAGCAGTGCACTGAGAATGGTGAGCAGCACATAGCCCGGCGAACTGAACAGCCGCGTGCGCAGGAAGCCGATCAACCCGGTGGTCTTGACCGGTGCTGCGCGCTCCGCCACCAGATCCCTGCGGATGAAGGACTCTGCCGCGATATCACTCATGCGCCAGGCTCCTTTGCATCAAGGCCCCTCATGCACTCAGCCTCTTGCCAAGCCGCCAGCCATAGAGGCTCATGATCGCGCTCGTCACCAGCGACAGCGCGAGATAGACGCCCATCGTGATGGCGATGATCTCGATCGCCTGCCCGGTCTGGTTCAGCGCGGTGCCGGCGAATACCGAAACCAGGTCGGGATAGCCGATGGCGACCGCCAGCGACGAGTTCTTGGTCAGATTGAGATACTGGTTGGTCAGCGGCGGCAGGATCACCCGCAGCGCCTGTGGCACCACGATCAGGCGCAGCACGGCGCTGCGGCCGAGGCCCAGCGACAGGCCGGCCTCCATCTGTCCGCTGTGTACCGAGAGGATGCCGGCGCGGACGACCTCAGCGATGAAGGACGCCGTGTACATCGACAGCGCCAACGTCAGCGCCACGAATTCTGGAATGACGCGGGTGCCGCCGGCGAAGTTGAAGCCCTTCAGCACCGGCAGTTCGAAGGCGACAGGAGGACCGAATACGATTGTTGTGACCAGCGGCACCGCGATCAGCAGGCCGAGGACGTAGGGCCAGATCCGCATCGCGTGGCCCCTCAGGAACAGCTCGCGCCGTGCATAGGTATGCAGTGCAAGCGAGGCGACGATGGCAACGATCAGGGCAAGGAGGAACGGCAACAGGCCAGGCTCGCCGAGCGGCCGCGGAATGATGAGGCCGCGATTGCTGAGAAAGAAGCTGCCGAACAGCGAGATGCTCTGCCGCGGGCCCGGCAGCGCCGCGAGCACGGCAAGATACCAGAACAGGATCTGGAACAGGACCGGCAGGTTGCGGATGATCTCGACATAGGCGCCAGCCAGCCGTGACACAAGCCAGTTCGACGACAGCCGCCCGAGCGCGACAATGAAGCCGAGGATGGTGGCGAACACGATCCCGATCACGGAGACCAGGAGCGTATTGAGGAGTCCGACCACCAGCACGCGGGCGTAGCTGTCCGATCCCGAATAAGGGATCAGGGTTTGACTGATGTCAAACCCTGCATTGTTGTCGAGGAACTTGAAGCCCGGCGTGATGTGCTGGGCGTCGAGGTTGGCGCGGGCGTTGACGACGATCTCATAGCCCATCCAGACCATGACGACGACGAACAGAACCTGCAGGACAAAGCCGTTCCATCCCGCCTTTCCGCCGAGCGTACGCCTCAGGCGTAGCGCATATTGCGGCGGGGGTTGCCTGGCCTCAATGCTCATCGCCGCACCTCCCGTGGCGATGCGATCAGCGGATCGGCGGCGCGTACTGGATTCCACCCTTGTTCCAGAGCTGATTTAAGCCACGTGCGATCTGCAGCTTGGAGCCGGAGCCGACATTGCGCTCGTACGCCTCGCCGTAATTGCCCTCGGCCTTGATGATCCGGTAGAACCAATCCTTGGTCAGACCGAGCTGTTCGCCGAGATTGCCGTCGGTGCCGAAGGCCCGTTTCAAGTCCGGTTTCTCGGATTTAGCCATCTCATCGACGTTCTTCTGGTTCACGCCCATCTCTTCGGCGTTGATCATGGCAAACAGCGTCCACTTGACGATGTTGAACCACTTGTCGTCACCGTAGCGCACCATCGGCCCCAGCGGCTCCTTCGAGATGATCTCCGGCAGCACCACATGGTCGGCGGGATTGGCGAGCTTGAGACGCTCGGCATAAAGACCGGACATGTCGGTCGTGAACACGTCGCAGCGTCCGGAATCATATGCCTTGATGGTCTCGTCGGCGTTGGCGAATGCGATCACCTCATACTTCATGTTGTTGGCTTTGAAGTAGTCGGCGAGATTTTGCTCGGTTGTGGTGCCGGTCTGCACGCAGACGGATGCGCTGTTCAGCTCGAGCGCGGAGTTTACCTTGAGTGACTTCTTCACCATGAAGCCCTGACCATCGTAATAAGTCACGCCGGTGAAGGCGCCATAGGTGTCGTCGCGCGACAGCGTCCAGGTCGTGTTGCGCGACAGCACATCGATCTCGCCCGATTGCAGTGCCGCAAAGCGGTCCTTCGCGCTCAACGGCACGAAGGCGACCTTGGTCGGATCATTGAAGACTGCTGCCGCGACGGCCCGGCAGATGTCGACGTCGAGCCCGGTCCAGTTGCCCTTGTCGTCCGGGTTCGAGAAGCCCGGCAGTCCCTGGCTGACGCCGCAGGACAGCTTGCCGCGATCCTTGACCGCCTGGAGCGTGTCGGCGGCGCGAGCGCCGGGAGCGGCAATCGCCGTCGCGAGGGCAAGAGTGAGGGCCAGAGAAACGCGTTTCATGGGCACAGCCTTTCAAGGTCGTCCGGGGAGCGTTGACGTCGTCACGCACGTGGATCGGGCCGACCTGAATCCGCCGGTGCAAACGCCGTACCAACTACGGACGCCACGCCTGCAGAATGAAACGGGAATCGCGGCAGGCCCCTCAACGTGCAGCGATCGAATTGCACCCGCATCACAGAACGACTGGCTTGCCGGGTCAAGGGGTTGACGACGCTCTTCCGCATCCTGTTATTAACAATCCCGCTTGCGAAGCGAAATTCCATAACCTGACAGACGGCAGACCGATGGCATCTACGAGCGACCGCAATGCGGCAATGCGGCAAAACGCCGAGACCCGATTGGTGACCGCTGGCCGGGATACGAAGGCGCAGCATGGGTTCGTCAATCCGCCGGTCGTCCATGGTTCCACCGTGCTCTATCCGACCGCCGACGATCTGCATGCCCATCGCGGTGAATTCCAATATGGCCGTCACGGCACGCCGACCACCAAGGCGCTGCAGGAAACGCTGATGGCGCTCGAAGGCCCGCAATGCGCGGGCGTAGGCTTGGCGCCGTCCGGGCTCGCTGCGATCTCGACGGCGCTGCTTGCCGTGCTCAAGGCCGGCGATCATCTGCTGGTCTGTGACAACGCCTATCGTCCGACGCGAAATTTCTGCAACGGCCTGCTGGCGCGTTACGGCGTCGAGACGACCTATTTCGATCCGCTGATCGGCACAGGAATTGAGCAACTGCTCAAGCCGAACACACGCGCGGTCATGGTCGAAGCGCCCGGCTCGCAATCTTTCGAGATGCCGGACATTCCGGCGATCGCATCGGTCGCCCATGCCCATGGCGCATTGGTGATTGACGACAACACCTGGGCGACGCCGCTCTACCATCGCTCGCTCGAACTCGGCGTCGATATCAGCATCCAGGCGGCAACCAAATATATCGGCGGTCATTCCGATATCATGTTCGGCACCATCTCGGCCAACGCCGAGGCTTGGCCGCTGATATCAGAGGGCATCCGGCTGCTCGGCGTCTGCGCCGGCCCCGACGACGTGTTCCTGGCGCTGCGCGGCCTGCGCACCTTGTCGGTACGCCTCGCGCAGCATCACCGCTCCGGCCTGGACATGGCGCGGTGGCTGTCGGCGCGACCTGAGGTGACCCGCGTGCTGCATCCGGCGTTGGAGAGCGATCCGGGCCATGCGATCTGGAAGCGCGACTTCACCGGCGCCTCCGGCCTGTTTAGCATCGTGCTGCAACCGAAGCCGCAGCAGGCCGTCGACGCCCTGCTCGACACGCTGAAACTATTCGGTATGGGGTATTCCTGGGGCGGCTTCGAGAGCCTCGCGATTCCGTTTGACTGCAACGATTATCGCACGGCAACCCGATGGGCGCCCGGCGGCCCAACGCTGCGGCTGCATATCGGGCTCGAGAATGTCGAGGACCTGAAGGCTGATTTCGAGCGCGGCTTCGCCGCCTTCAACGCGGCGTGAAGGTCGCGCCAGCGCACGGGCGAATTCGCCCCAAAAATTCGGAGCCCATCAGCCGATAAAGGCATTGATCCGCTCACGCATGGCGTTAGCTTTGCATCTTTGCGGATGAAAGCCGATGGGAACGATGGTTCTGCTCGACCTGATGGGTGGCGTGGCGTTGCTGCTGTGGGGCCTGCACATGGTCCACAGCGGGATTCTGCGCGCCTTCGGTCCTGACCTGCGAACGCTGCTGGCGAAGACGTTGAGCAACCGCTTCAGTGCGCTCGCCGCCGGAATCGGTTTGACCGCGCTGCTCCAGAGCAGCACTGCGACCGCGCTGATCACGAGTTCTTTCGCAGCTGAAGGACTGGTCGCGCTGGTGCCGGCGATGGCGATCATGCTCGGCGCCAATATCGGGACCACCCTGATCGTCCAGGTGCTGTCGTTCAATATCGCCGCGGTGGCACCGGTGCTGTTCATTGTCGGCCTGGTTGCCTTCCGTCAGGGCCCGCGCTCGCGCATCAAGGATATCGGCCGGGTTTGCATTGGTCTCGGCCTGATGCTGCTGTCGCTGCACATTCTGCTCGATACGCTGGCGCCGGCCGAACAGGCCCCCGGCCTGCGCATCGTCATGGAGGGGATCACCGGCGACGTCGTGCTGTGCATCTTGATCGGCGCGGCGATCACCTGGCTGGTTCATTCCAGCGTCGCCAGCGTGCTCCTGATCATGTCGCTGGCCTACGCGCATTTCGTCCCGGCGGAAGCCGCGCTCGCGCTGGTGCTCGGTGCCAATCTCGGCAGCGCGATCAATCCGGTGTTCGAAGGTGCGCGACGCGACAATCCCGCCAGCTACCGTCTGCCCGTCGGCAATCTGCTCAACCGTGTGGTCGGCGTGGTGCTGGTCGCGCCATTCCTGCCCGCGCTGAGCCGGTACGGGCAGACGATCGAGCCCGATCTAGCAAGACTGGTTGCCGGCTTCCATATGGTGTTCAACCTTGGCACGGCCCTCGTCTTCATCGGCCCGCTCGACGGCGTGGCACGGCTGTTGGAGCGGCTATTCCCGGAACGCGTGCGCGACGCCGATCCCGCCCGCCCGCGCTATCTGGACGAGACGGCGCTGGAGACGCCGTCGCTGGCGCTGGCCGATGCCGCGCGCGAGACCTTAAGGATGGGCGACACCGTCGAGCAGATGCTGCGCAACGTCATGGCCGCCATGATGACCAACGACCGTGCGTTGGTCGATCAGGTTTCGCGCATGGACAATATCGTCGACGGGCTCGACGAGGCGGTCAAGCTCTACATCACCAAGCTGACGCGCGGCAGCCTTGACGAGCGCGAGGGCCGGCGGGCGATGGAGATCATCTCCTTCGCCATCAACCTCGAGCATATCGGCGACATCATCGACAAGAATCTCAGCGAGCTTGCGACCAAGAAGATCAAGCGCCGCTTCCAGTTCTCGCCCGAGGGCGCCGAAGAACTGTCGGACTTTCACAGGCAGATCATGAATTCGCTGCGGATCGCGTTCGGTGTGTTCATGTCGGGCGACATCGCGCAGGCCCGCGCGTTGCTGGCGCAGAAAGCCAATTTGCGCAACGCCGAGCTCGCTGCTATCGAGCGGCATCTGGACCGACTGCGCGAGGGACGCCCCGAGACCATCGAGACGACGTCATTGCATCTCGACGTGCTGCGCGATCTCCGGCGCATCCATTCGCATGTCTGCTCGGTTGCTTATCCCGTTCTCGATGCAGCCGGCGAGCCGGCAATTGCCGAAGCCGGTAACCACGCTGCGCAGGCGCTACCGTCACGGCCGGCACATCCTCTGCCGGGATGAATCTCCAATCCCCCAGCAACGGCCCGAGTGAGCCGTCTTCAGGCGAACGTCTAACTAGCCGCTCAGTGTCTCGGTCTGTCGCTGCCTGCTCTTGAAGATCAGCATGACGTTGCGAACATAGATGATGTTCGACAGCAATTGTCCGAGAATGATCACGGGCTCCCGCTTCACGAGGCCGTAGATCAGCGTCATGGTGCCCCCGGCGATCGAGAAGAACCAGAATGCCATCGGCACCACGCTCTTGCCGGCGCGCTCGCTTGCGATCCATTGCACCAGAAAGCGGGCCGCGAAGGCGAGCTGCGCGGCGAGCCCGAACGCCAGCCAGAAATCGAACTTGGCGACGAAGATGTCGTAGATGTAGTTGCCGAGCGCCTGGCCGTATTCAATCAGCATCACTTCACCTCGGTCGCAACGGGCGTCGGCTTCTTGCGGCGGATCAGCCACCAGACGCCGGCGAGATCCATGATCCCGATCCACAGCCGGTCGAAGAAGCCGTAATTCGATACGCCCGAGTGCCGAGGACGGTCGATCACGTCGACATAGGCGATTTCGTAACCTTCACGCCGCACCAGCGCAGGCAGGAAACGATGCAGCCCATCGAAATAAGGCATCATCAGGAACACGTCGCGGCGGAAGGCCTTCAGGCCGCAGCCGGTATCGCGGGTGCCGTCCTTCAGGACCGCGTTGCGCACCTTGTTGGCAAGACGCGACTGGAATCGCTTGAAGCCGGTATCTTTGCGGCCGACGCGCTGACCGGCGGCAAGGCCGACCCGGCCGTTGCCCTGCTCGACCGCGCCGATCAGATCGCGCAGGAACGCCGGGTTGTTCTGCCCATCGCCGTCGAGGGTCGCCACGATGGCGCCACGGGCAGCGCGAACGCCGCTGCGCACGGCCGCCGATTGACCAGAGGATTTTTCGTGGCGGAGCACGCGCAGATTGGGCCGCCGCGTCATCTCCTCGGCCAAGCGATCTGGCGTCCCGTCGGTTGAGCCGTCATTGACGTAGATGATCTCGTGAGCCCACCGGCCGTCCAGCGCGGCCGCGATCTCCGTGATCAGCGGTGCGATATTGCCGGCTTCGTTGCGCACGGGAACAACGATGGAAACGGCCACGGGTGAATCGGCTGACAAGGCAACGCTCATGGTGGGAGTGGCGGATCTGGCGGGCATCTCTGCACCCCGCGCAGCGCGAGGGGCTTATTATGGGGCCGGCGCCCGGCTATCAACCCCCTTGAGGAGGCGTTCTGACGGCAATAGTCCCTGTCCCCTGAGAAGCCGCCTTAGCGAAGGTCAGGCCGTAAGAAACACCCAGCAAGTGATTGTTCCCAGTGCCGTTTTTGATGTTTCATCGGACAGATCAAAGATCAAACCTGCAACCCGCGATCAATTCGGGACGACCCGGCCGCCCGGTCCGACTGCAAACCCCAGCCGCCGCGCAGCGAACCAGCTGCGCACGATCAATGCACCGCTCAGCCCTACCAGGGCGCCGGCCACCGCGTCGCTCGGGTGATGCGCCAGCAGGACCAGTCGGCTTGCGGCGATCGCGACGGCGTACAGATACATCGGAACCTTTGCCTGCGGCCAGACCGAGGCGACTGCGAAGGCCAGCGCAAAGCTCGTCACCACATGCGCCGACGGCATGCTGAAATAGGCCTCGGTGCCGTTGAAGGGCTGAAAGTTGAAGGCAGTGGCCTTGCCGCCGACGAACGGTCGTCCGCGGCCGATAGCCCATTTCAGGACCTCGGTGCAGGCGAGCGGGATCAGGACGGCCAGAAACAGGAACTGGACATGCGCGGCCAGATCGAACAGGCGCCGGTGCGAAACCCGCGGCAATAGCGGTGCAATCAGTGCAACCGCCACCACCGCCGTTGCCAGCGCACTGAGCACGTAGGCGTCCTTGCCGAAATCGGTCAGGATCTTGACCCACCACAGGCTCGGGCTGCCGCGCGGGGGCATCAGGCTGATCTCGGTGGCATCGAAGCCGACCATCAGTAGCAGGATCAGAACGATTCCCACGCCGTCCAGCAGTAGAAGCTGGCGCCACATGCGACGCACGCCTTCGGCGTTCGGCGAAACCTGAGCCGAGCGCAGCAGCCGAACCGCCGGCTGCCAGGTCGTGGCAGCGAGCCGTGCGCCGTAGGCGCTGGCGGTCGGCGTGCTCACAGGTGCGTTCACGCTACTCGGTCCCCTCCGAACGGAAGATCGCAATCGAGACCGGACGCCCCTGCGAGATGTTGTAGCCCTCGATCCGTTTGGCGACGTTGTAGCGCAGGCCGATGGCCTCGGCGCGCTGAGCAAAGCTGCGCTCGCTCCGCTGCTCGACCAGCGCAAAACGGCAGGTGCCCCCGTTGAGGAAGTCGGCCGCGCCCGAGCCGTCGGTCAGCAGCGTCGAGGTCCCGGTCATGAATACCAGGCTCGGCTCCTGGAAACCTGCGGCGGCGGCCTTCGGCCCGACGCAGGCGACATTGCGCAGGGCACGCGCAATCTCCGCGCTCGGGAATAGCGGCTGCAGCGACGGCAGCACCACGCCATAGACCGTGAATGCCAGAAACAGCGCTGCGACGGCGGCATTGAGCAGCGAGCGCTCGGCGCGGCTCTCGTCATAGAGCCACCACGCGAACAGACCGAAGATCAGCGACGCCGCCACGAACGGCCAGGCCAGGAACACCGGCTGCCGCGTCACCATGATGGCTCCGATCACGGCGACCAGCGAGGTGATCGCGGGAATTCCGAACCACCATGCGGCCCCGCGCCTGAGCCAGGAACGCGACAGCACGCGTCGCTCGAGCGCGCCCACCGTGAGGATCGCGATCGCGGGATACAGCGGCAGCACATAGTGCGGCAGCTTGGTGAGGACCGCTTCGAACACGATCCATGACGGCACAAGCCACGCCAGCAAAAACTGCGCGCCGGGTTCGCGCCGCGCCCGCCAGACCGCGGGCGCAGCCATGGCCGCGAGCGGCGCACCCGGCCAGAACGTGATCCAGAACAGCAGCAGATAGACCCCGGGCGGCGCACCGTGGGACTCCTGCGCCGACAGCTTGCTCAGCATGTCGCCGCCGACGGAATCGGCAAAGAAAGCATCGCCGGCGCGCAGATAGATCGCGACGAACCAGGGCAACACCAGCACCAGCATCCACATCAGGCCCCAGAGCGGCCGCAACCGCCATAGCCAGGACGCGCCGCGATCCATGATGGCGAGCGAGATGATCGCCAGCCCCGCGAACATCAGGATCAGCGGTCCCTTGAGCAGGATGCCGCCGGCGAGCGCGGTCCAGAAGATCGCAGGCCAGCTCCAGGGTGGATGCTCGGGATCCTCACCACGCTGCCAGGACAGATAGACCCGCGCCAGCGCACCCATCGCAGCGACCACGGTGAGCAGCAGCATCGCGTCGGTCTTGGCGAGCCGCGCCTCGACACCGAGCAGCACCGAGCAGCACATCAAGAGTGCGGCAAAGACTGCGCCGCGCCGGGTGACGAAGGCGAGCGCCGTCCAATAGGTCAGCAGCACCGCGCCGATCGCCCCTAACAGCGACGGGATGCGGTAAACCCAGATGCGCAACTGCGCGCGCGGCAGATGCAGCGCCGATGCTGTCTTCACCGCGGCCGATTGCAGCCAATAGATCCCGACCGGCTTCTTGTAGCGCACGTCGTCCTGGAAGCGGATGTCGACATAGTCGCCCGCCTCGATCATCTGCTTGGTCGCTTGCGCGAAGCGCGCCTCGTCGCGGTCGACGGGCGGAATCGTGAAGAAGCCGGGCAGGAACAACAGGAACCCGCAGACGATGAGGAACGCGACCGCGCGCAGATGGCTGACGGTGACGGCGTCGATCATCCGCACCAGCCGATTGCCTGGATTCACCAGGTTTTTCGGCTCACGCGGCTCTCCAAATCGGGGGCGGGCATAGGTCTCAACCATGCGGTTCCGCATACGCTGAAACCACCATGTCGACAACCGCTCAGCGAATTTTCACTGAATTCTGACCACAACTGTGTCCGCCGCGCCCGTGGCGTCGATGACAGTGAGCCGCGCGAAGCCCGGCCCCGGCGGCTCGATCAGGCGTTGGCGGCGGCTGTCGATCTCGCCGACCGAAAGCCCGTTGACCATCATGGTGAGGGGCAGCACGCCACCCGATACTTTCACCGGCATCGCCGCAGCGTCGGTTCCGCTACCGCGATCGACAGCGATGCGCGAACCGTTGAGCGGGAACTGGATGTGCGGCGTCTGATCGGAGCCCAGCCGCACCAACTCACCCAGCGGGCGGAACCGCTTGAGCGGCAGCGGCAGTCTCGCATTGCTCGCAATCAGCGCGCCCTTCGGCGCCTTTGGTAGCGCCACCGGCAATTTGCCGGTACGGGCGAAGGCGTCGAACAGAATCGGAGCTGCAGCCACGCGGCCGATCAGGCCAGGAACCGGCGCACCATCGGGCCGGCCGACCCAGACCCCGATCGTGATGCGGCCGTCGAAGCCAACCGACCAAGCGTCGCGGTAGCCGTAGCTGGTGCCGGTCTTGAAGGCGATGCGGTTGCGCACGGCATTTTCCGGCGGCGGCGAGCCGAGCAGGACGTTGCCGACTTGCCAGGCGGCGGCCTGGTCCATCAGCCGCAATGGCTCGCGCGCGTCGTCCCGAGACGCATGCTTCGTCATGATCTCGCGCAGCGGCTTGGTGGTGCCGAGCCGCGGCAATCCTGCATACAGCATCGCCAGATCCTGCAAGGTGACACCGACACCGCCGAGGCCCATCGCCAGTCCCGGCACCTCATCCTTCGGCAGGATCAGATTGGCGCCGGCCTGTTTCAAGCGCGACGACAGCCGGCTGGCGCCGACGCGGTCGAGCAGCACGATCGCCGGCACATTCAGGGAGAACTGCAGCGCTTTGCGCACCGGCACCGTGCCCTGATAGGTCGTGTCGAAATTCTCCGGCGCATAAGAGCCGAAGCGCACCGGACGATCCTCGATCAGGCTATCCGGATGCACGAAGCCGTCCTCGAAAGCGAGGCCATAGATGAACGGCTTCAAGGTCGATCCGGGCGAGCGCACCGCGCGGGTCATATCGACCTGCCCTGCCCGCCGCTCATCGAAATAATCCGCCGAGCCGACATGGGCGAGGATATCGCCGCTCGCATTGTCGACCACAATGATGCCGACCGAAACGTTCGGGCCCAGCGCCACGGCACGGTCATGCGCCAGCGGCTCCAGCACCTTCTGCAAGGCGGCGTCGAGCGTCAGCTTGATCACCGGCTGATCCTTGATCGCGGCGGCTGCCTCGTCGGCGGCATGCGGCGCCAGGATCGGCAACGGCTTGCGATAGCGCGGCACAGGCTGCGCCTTCGCTTGGTCGGCATCGTCCTGCGAGATCACCTGCTCGGCGACCATGCGGTCGAGCACGCGGTCGCGGGCCCGCTTCGCCGCTTCCGGGTAGCGGTCGAGCCGGCGCGTTTCCGGCGACTGCGGCAAGGCGACCAGCAGCGCCGCTTCGGCCAAGGACAGCCGCTTCGGCTCCTTGCCGAAATAGGCAATGGAAGCGGCGCGAATCCCTTCGAGATTGCCGCCATAGGGCGCGAGCGTCAGATACAGATCTAGGATCTGATCCTTGCTCATCGTGGGCTCGATCTCGAGCGCCCGCACGATCTGGTGCAGCTTGAAATGCAGCGAACGCCGCTGCCGCGGCTCGATCAGCCGTGCCAGCTGCATGGTGATGGTCGAGCCGCCGGAGACGATGTGGCCGCGGGTCAAGAACTGGAACGCTGCGCGCATCAGCGCCCGCGGATCAACGCCATGATGGTCGTAGAAGCGCTGGTCCTCATAGGCGAGCAATAGCTTCAGATAAGTTGGATCGACGTCCTTTTTCGCGTCGACCGGCAGCCGCCAGCGGCCATCGGCCATCGCATAGGCGCGCAACAGCTTGCCGTTGCGGTCGACGATGGTGGTCGAAACCGCCCTCGCCTCCTTGAGCGGCAACGGGCCGAGCGAGATCACCCACGCGGCGCAGCCTGTCATGACGACGAGCAGCACCGCCGCGGCGATCGCCGCAAGACGCCCTACTCGCCGCCCCCTCACTTTGCCGGTTGTTTCGGCTTCACTCATTTCGCTGCGCGGACCTCCACGGCCCCGGTCCCGGTCCGACCATAGCGCGACGGATTGTACATGTCCTCAACATAGGCCTGCGGCAAAACGTACTTCCCGGGGGCCACCGCACGGACGATGTAGGCCTCGGTGAACACCGCCTTGGAATTGGCGGCGCGGTCGACGGCGGCACTGAACCGGTCGTCGCGGAACTCGGTGTTGACCGGTTCCTGGCCGTCCTCGACCCACTCCAGCGTCCCGCTGTCGCCAGACGAAACCAGATGCGGATTGTCGATCTCGAGCCCGGCCGGCAGATAGTCCGTCACCATGATGTGGCCGAACTCCGGCTTCGCCTCGGTGATCTTCAGCACCACCGCGAAGCGGTCGTTCTGCTTTGCCTTGCTGATATCGGCCGGCTTGCCGTCGAGCGTGAAATAGTTGCGCTCGATCTTGAAGCCGTTCGAGGCTGCAGGCTCCGGCGTCAACGGCGAGCCCGAGACCGAGACCACCGCCTGCACCGGCGCGTCGCCGGTATTGGTGATCTTCAAGGGCTTTCCCACCTCGCTCGCACGATAGCTGCGATACAGCGCGGTCTTCACCGCCTGACCGTCGACATCGAGCGCCAAGGTCTCCTTGGCGAGCGCGCGCGCCGCCAGCACCATCCAGGCGTTCTCCTGCGTCGAGGTGTAGGGCGTCAGCCCGCGCGCCGCCTCGACCCGCATCACGGCCTTCGTCAAGGTTGCCTTCGGCGCGTTGCCCTCGCCTGCGAGCGAGACCAAGGCGGCCGCATCGCGCAGATCCGAGCCGTAGTCGGTGCGACCGAACACCAGCACCGGCTTTGGCGCCAGGCTGTCGGCTGCCGCCGCATAGACGCGTTCGGCACGGGTCCGATCACCGACCAGCGCCAGCGCCGCAGCCAGCTGCGACTTCGCGATCGGGGTCGCGAGATTGTCGAGCTTGGTGTCAGCGAGATAGCGCAGGTCGCCGATCGGCGCGGTGCCGTTGCGCGCCAGCACATAGAGACCGTAGGCGAGATCGCGGCCGCCGTCCTTCTCCGGCTCCTGGGCGTTGACCACCGAATTTCTGACGCGGTCCAGCGCGCTCTTGAACAGCACGTCCGGCACCGCAAAGCCCTTCTCGCGGGCGCGGGTCAGGAAGTCAGTGACATAGGCGTCGAGCCAGGGATCGTCGCCGCCTGATGACCACAGGCCGAACGAACCGTTGGAGCCCTCCCGGGCCAGCAGCCGGTCAATCGCATCCTTGATGCGCTGGTCGAGATTGCCATCCATCGCCAGATGCGCTCCAGCCGCGAGCTCGTTGACATAGAGCAGCGGCATCGCGCGGCTGGTGATCTGCTCCGAGCAGCCATAGGGGTAGCGGTCGAGTGCCTTGAGGATGGTTGCCGCATCGAGCGCGCTCGACAGGCTGGCCGACACCGATACCGTGCCGGTGCCCGGCACCAGCTCGGAGAACATGTCGCCCGACAGGGTCAGGCTTTCGCCCTTGGCAAGCGTGCGGATCGAACGCCGCGCCAGCACCTGCGTCGCCGGCTTGACGTCGAGCTCATAGTGCCGCGCCAGGTTGAGGCCGGCAGGCCCTGCGATGTCGACGTCGAACTGCGCCGTGCCGGTGCCGCTGGCATCGAGCCCGAGCGTCGTGGTCGCGCGCTGATGCGCCCCGAGCTTCATCGTCACAGAGGAGTTGCCCGCCACCTTGACCGGTCCGCTGGCCTTGACGGCAATCTTGTAGTCGCCGGCCGTGCCCTTAACATTGTCGAGATCAAAGTTCAGCGTGCCGTGATCCCCTGATAGCAGGAAGCGCGGCAGGGTCGCGGTCAACACCACGGTATCGCGCACAGTGACGTCGACAGTGGTGCGGCCGAGCTTGGTCGCGCTCCACGCCACTGCCATGACCCGTGCCGTGCCGGCGAACTCCGGAATGTCGAAACTGACTTCGGTTGTGCCGTCGGCGCCGACGGTCACGATGCCCGAATACAGCGCCAGCGGCTTCTGGGTCGGCGGGCTGCCCTGCAGCTCGGCTGCACCGGCATCGCCGCCGGACTTGATCTGGCCGCGGGTTCCCTGCATGCCATCGATCAGCTGGCCATAGAGATCCCGCAGCTCGGCCGAGAGCTGGCGCTGGCCGAGATAATAATCGTCCGGCGCCGGCGGCTTGTAGTTGGTCAGATTGAGGATGCCGACATCGACGGCGGCCACCACGATCTTGGCGTCCTCACCCGGATTGAGCCCGCCGATCTTGACCGGGATCTTCAGCGTCGAGCCCGGACGCACCAGCGCTGGCGGCGACAGATTCACAGCCAATGTCCGCGCCGCCTTGTCGATCCCGAACCATTTGAGGCCAATAGCGCGGCCCGGCATGCGCTGCGCCGAGGTGTCGAGCGGACGGCGCAAGGTCGCCACCACATAGGCGCCGGTGCCCCAGTCCTTGCCGACCGTGAGCTTGACCTGGTTGGTGCCTTCCTTGACGTCGGTGCTCTGTGTCGTCAGCAGCCGGTCGCCCAGCACGTTGACGGTGAGCTTGCCGGCGGTGCGCGCATTCACCGTCACCGTCATGGTATCGCCGGACTGGTATTGCGGCTTGTCGATCGAGGTCTCCAGCAGATCAGGCGTGTCGGCGCTGCCGTCGGAGTACCAGCCGACGTCGAACTGCACCGAGGTGATCGGCCCGTCGGCGTCGGTCGACTTGACATCGAGGCGATAGCGACCGGCCTGCGGGTTCAGCGCGATATGCGCCGGCTTGTCGGCTGTGATATTGACATCGCCGTCGGCGACGCGGCTGGTCGACTTGACCGGCTCATAGTCCCAAGTGGAGTTCTGCCGATACCATTGATAGCGCGACTCGATCTTCATCAGCTCGTAGCGCAGCCCGCTGCGGGCAAGCGGCTTGCCGTCGGGCGCGACGAGCACGATATCGAATTCCGCCTTCTCGCCCTCGCCGAGGCTGCTGCCGCTGAAGGCCGGCTTGACGCCGATCTGAGATGCAATCGGGGCTACCGGCAAGGTCAGCTTGCGCTCGACCGCACGGCCGCCGCTCTCCGCCATGCGGATGAAGATCTGCGCCTCCTGCGGCTGGGTCGATGCCGGCGGCTTCGGCAGGCTGACCGGGAAAGTCGCCGCGCCCTTGTCGTCGGTTTCGGGCAGGTTCTCGATCGGCGTGCGCTCGTTGGAGGTGGTCTCCGCGTCGGCGACACCGAACTGATAGCCGGGAAAACCAGGCCGTGAATCGGCCTTGGTCACCAGCATGTCGCCTTCGAGCTGCAGCGCGGAAGCCGGCGCGCCATAGAGGAAATGACCGTCGACCTTCACCTCGGCCGGCGCGTCAGCCTTGATCAGTTTGTCGTTTGACGACAGGTCGAATTCCAGCCGCTCCGGAATGTAGTCCTCGACCATGAAGGTGGTCTCGCCGACGGAAGCCCCCTTCGGATCGGTGAAGGCGCGCACCCGGTAGGTGCCTGCCGGCACCGCCGAATTGAGCGGCACGGCGAGCGTGCGGCCGCCGGCGCCCTGGTCGGCCAGGGTCGCGCGGCGATACTCGACGCCATCGGGACGCTCGATCACCAGCGTCACCGGCGTGCCGGTAAGCGCGTTGCCCTGCCCGTCACGCAGCAGCGCGGTGAGATAAACGGTCTCGTTGGAACGATAGACACCGCGCTCGGCATAGACGAAGGCATCTGCAGCCGCAGGAGCCGCGCGCCCGCCGACGCCACGATCGGACAGATCGAACGCCGAGGTCTTCAGGCTAAGGAAGGCATAGTCTGCCTTCTCGCCCGTGACCGTCAGCAGCGCCGGCGAGAGCCCCCCCTCGCCGCGCGCTAGCCCCGCCTCGAACAGCACGTGGCCGGCATCGTCGGTCTTGCGGGTCGCCAGGATCTCGTTGTTGCGCGCGATCAGCCGCACCTCGGCATGCGCGACGGCTTGCGTCGATGCCAGCGAATTGACGAACACATGGATGCCGTCATTGCCCGAGAACGCGGCAACGCCGAGATCGGAGACAATGAACCATTGGGTGGCAAGCTGGCCATCATCATCGCCGCTGGCCGTCGGGCCCTTGGCCGCCGCGGTCATCACATAGACGCCGGGCTGCAGCGGCCCGAGCGCCTCGTCGACCGGGAACGCGGTAGTGACATCCTGGTTCAATGTCATGGCGGTGGCGATTTCGCCCGACCACACCTTCATGCCGCGCTCACTACCGAGACTGTCGAGCTGGTAGGAGCTCAGCGGCTTCTGGAAGTCGCTGTCGACGACGGTGTTGATCAGATTGCGGTCACCGATCCGGTAGACATTCACATTCACCGCAGGCGTGTTGACGCTGACCAGCGGAATGCCCTTCTGTCCGGCGCGCGGCAACACATAGGCCTTGCCGGTGAAGCGCACGAATGGCTTGCGGTCACGGACATAGATGTTGAACTCCGCCGATTTGGGCAGCGTCTCCTTGACCGTCGACGGCAGGCCGGCGCGCAGATTGACGTTGTAGCGCTCGCCGTGCTTCAGGCCTTCGACGCAGAGCTGCTTGTCCTCGCTCGACAGCGCCGGTCTGTCGGTCCCGGCCAGCGCCACGAACGGAGTGAAATCGGTGCGTTTGGCGAGGTCTTCGGAAAACTGGAAGCAGGCACGCGGGCTCGCCGCGTCGGAATCGACGGTGTAGTCGAGCAGCTTGAAACCGTGCTCGTCGCGCAGCCGTTCATATTGGCCGCGGACGTCCGCGACCTCCCGTAGGTCGAGCGACATCCTGAGCGTGTCAAGCGCCGGTCGCCACAGCTTGCGTTCCGACATCGATCGCCCGAGCACCGCCAATGCCTCGGCCTCCTCGCCCGCATTGCCGGCGCGCTGATAGGCTATATAGGCCGCGGTCGAGGCGCGCTCCAGCAGCACGGTCTGCTCGGAGGGATTGGCCGGCCAGAGCTGGAACAAACTGGTGCGCGCCAGCCGCATCCAGTTGGCGGAATCTTCCGGCGCGACCGCGGCGATCTGTCCGAGAACCTTGAGGGCGCCGCGCATATCATTGCGGCGGAGCGCCGCATCGGCGTCGTTACGCAAGGCGGCGACCGGTTTTGCCACCGGTCCGGCCTCGGTCCTGATCTGGGCCTCGAGCTTGATGGCGGCATCCGCCAGATCGTCCCGCTTGAACGCCTTGTCGGCGGCTTGAGCCGAGGCGAGACCGAGCACGAGCGCAGCCGTGAGGACGGCAGCACGAACCAGATCGATCATGGAAAGCTCCCTGGGGGGCGGACGGGCGTCCGCGTCGTTGCAGATTCGGGCAATGCTGGGCGCGAAATGGCGACTTGTGTGTGGCAGCGAATGCGAAAATTGCAATGTGTTCAATTTGCAATATGTCCAATATGACATGGCGATCTGCCGTGGGACCTTGGCCCCTGAAGGCCGGCTCACCGGCCTTCAGGGGCCAAGGGAAACGCCGACAACGATCCCCTCGACCGTTTTGTCGCTCCGCGCCGAATTCCGGTTCGGATCATCTTGGCGAATGAGAAGATTTTTCATATGACCGGTGCTATACAGCGGCCGGCCGGGAACCCCGGTTCGCCGGCACGCCAGACGGTCCCATAGCTCAACTGGATAGAGTAGCGGATTTCTACTCCGCGGGTTGCAGGTTCGAGTCCTGCTGGGATCGCCAGCCCATTTCCCCGCTCCAGATTTTTCAATAGCCGGAGATCTGGAGCGCCTGACAATCTACCGCCTCAACTAGACCAACGCCGCGGGCAAACGAGACTCAATGCGCCCCACCGGACACTCCGAGATGGCGTTCCAGCGGCGCGGGATCGGCTTTGAGCGCGCTGGACGGCGCGTCGTGGACGATGCTGCCGCGCTCCAATATCACGACGCGGTCGGCGAGGCCTAAGAGCTTTTGCGCATGCTGCTCGACAATGATCGAGCACAGCCCGCCGGCGCGGCTGATGGCGCCGATCGCAGCCAGCAGTTCCTCGACGATGATCGGCGCGAGGCCCTCGGTCGGCTCGTCCAGCAGCAGCACTTTCGGGTTCAGGGTCAAGGCGCGGCCGATCGCCAGCATCTGCTGCTCGCCGCCGGAGAGCTGGTTGCCGAAAT
>NZ_JBARGP010000010.1:0-2055 GCF_049798375.1 Bradyrhizobium sp. | reverse complement strand
TGTCGCGGATCTTCTGCAGATTGTCGAAGGCGCCGTCGAGGCGAATGAACACTTCCGGACCTTTGGTCTCCACCGAGCCGGCCGGCGTCAGCGCGTTCTGGCCATTGAGCGCGGCGAACACGTCCTGCGGGCTGACGCCGAGCGTTGCCAGCCGGTCATGCGAGAACTGGACGTAGATGCGCTCGGCCTGCTCGCCAATGATGTTGACCTTCTTCACGCCCGGCACGTGAAGCAACCGCTGGCGCAGCGTCTCGCCATCGCGCACGAGCAGCCGTTGCGGTTCGCCCCGCGCCTTCAATGCAAAAAGCGCAAACGTGACATCCGCGTATTCGTCGTTGACCATCGGGCCGATCACGCCAGCCGGAAGGTTGGCTGCCTCGTCGCCGATTTTTTTCCGGGCCTGGTAAAACTCCTCCTGCACTTCCGACGGAGGTGTGCTGTCGAGCAACGTCAGCGTTGTGAACGCCAGGCCGGGCCGCGTGTAGGTCTCGGTCCGGTCGTACCAGCGCAGCTCCTGCATGCGCTTTTCGATTTTCTCGGCGACCTGATCGTGCATCTCCTGCGCGGTGGCCCCCGGCCATACACTGACGATGGTCATCACCTTGATGGTGAACGCCGGGTCTTCGGCGCGGCCCAGCTTGAAGAACGACAGGAGCCCGGCCAGCGATATCAGGCAGATCAGGAACAGGGTGATGGAACGCTCGCGCACGGCGAGCGCCGACAGATTGAATCGGCCTTCGCTCACGGACGTGCTCCCATGTTCGCCATCGCGACGGCCTGGCCGGACACGCGCACCTGCTCGCCTTCGCGCAGCAAATGGGCACCGAGGGCAATGACGCGATCGCCTTGCTTCAACTTGCCGGACACGCGCGCACTGTCGTCGCCCAGGTGAAGGACCGTCACCGGCCGCCATGCAACCTTGGCCGGCTCGCCGTTGACGACCCACACGCCGGACCCTTTGCCCGCGTCGAGCACCGCGCCGATCGGCACCTGCATGCCGTCCTGTAGCGCCACACGTGCGTCCGGTATCTCGATCGTGACGGTCGCGCCTAGCGGCGCGTCGGCCAGCGCACCCTGCAACACATAACGCGCTTCGAAAGTGCGGGTACGCGGATCTGCAGTATCCGAGAGCTGGCGCAGCGTGGCTGGCACGCTGGCGCCGCTGTCGCCGAACAGGGCCGCCTGGGCGACCGACCCGATGACGGGACGCAGGGTTTCCGGAAGCTGGATCACCGCCTCGCGGCGGCCCGCGTGGGCCAGTCGCACCACGGGCTGTCCGGCGCTGACGACCTGGCCCGGTTCGGCCAGCGTTTCCATCACGACGCCATCGCCGTCCGCCACGAGATCGGCGTAGCCCGTCGCATTGCGCGCCACGTCGGCGTCAGCCTCGGCCGCGCTGAGCTGCGCCTTGGCTGCGTCGGCGGCCGCCTTGGCCTGGTCGTAGGCCGAAGCCGAAATCGCACCAGTGCCGCGCAGGTCACGATACCGCGCCTCGTCCTGCGCGGTCTGCTGCGCTCGCGCCCGCGCAGCGGTGACCGCCTCCTGCCGGGCCTGTGCGGCCAGCTTGAGATCGATGGGGTCGAGACGCATCAGCAGCTGGCCGCGCCTGACCGTTTGGCCGGTGTCCACCCGCCGTTCCAGCACCTTGCCGGAAACACGGAAACCCAGGTCGCTTTGGACGCGTGCCGCGACGGTCCCCGTGAATGAGCGGGACGCGGGCACGGCGCGCTGGACGATGGCGGTGCGCACCAGCGGCACCTCGGTGCGCGGATCGGGCGGTGCTTTTTCGCCGCAGGCCGCTAGCGCAAACGGGAGCGCACAGGCGAGTGCGGAAGTGGCGAGGCGACGCGAGAACATGAAAGTCCCATCGGTGAGGTGATGAAGGACTTCATTCTGGTTCTAGTGACCAATTAAGTCAAGAGTCACAGCTAGCGATCGCGTCAGGGCGACAGACTTCGCAGTACCAGACTGGACAGCTGTGCAGGCGCGACATCGGTGGTGTCGCGGTTGTACTGCAGAAGCAACGGGTTCAGATAAGGGCGCAGCACCAGATAG
>NZ_JBARGP010000009.1:0-12803 GCF_049798375.1 Bradyrhizobium sp. | reverse complement strand
TGCTCGAGGTTCGCGACCTTCATGCCTATTACGGCAAGAGCCACATCCTGCAGGGCGTCGATCTCACGATCGCGGCCGGCGAGGTCGTGAGCCTGCTCGGGCGCAACGGCGTCGGCCGCTCCACCACCGTGAAGGCGATCATGGGCGAGGTGCCGCCGCAGGGCACCATCCGCTTCAAGGACAAGGATATCGCCGGCCTGCCGAGCTACCGGATCGCGCATCTCGGGCTTGGCTACGTGCCGGAGCATCGCGACATCTTCCCCGGCCTGACGGTGCGGCAGAATCTCCTGCTCGGCGTCAAGGACACGCGCCGTCCCGGCAAGTGGAAGCTCGAGGGCATGCTCGAGATGTTCCCGAACCTCGCCGCGCGCGCCGACACCGCCGCCGGCGTGCTCTCCGGCGGCGAAAAGCAGATGCTGACGATGTGCCGCACCTTGATGGGCGATCCCGAGCTGATCATGATCGACGAGCCGACCGAGGGGCTGGCGCCGCTGATCGTGCAGCAGGTCGGCGATCTCATCGCGACCATCGCGAAAGCCGGCGTCGCCATCCTGCTGGTCGAGCAGAAGCTGTCGATCGCGATGCGGATCTCGCACCGCGTCTACGTCATGGGCCACGGCCGCATCGTGTTCGAGGGCACGCCAGACCAGCTCAGGGACAACGATGCCGTCCGCAAGGAATGGCTCGAGGTGTAATCCTTCGACCCGACGATACCGTTGCTCCTCATGGTCAGCGCCGTCTCGAACTACGAGGCCAGCCAAGCCGCGCCCTTCGAGACGCTTGGCTGTCGCCAAGCTGCTCAGGATGAGGAGAGAGGTGGTCCTAATGCAGTCAGGACAATGCGTACTCCGGCCTCACGGCACCAGATAGTGCTCGGCCCATTGCTCGCGCGGCACCTCGGCGCCGAGCTTGTAGCTGAACGATTCGATATTCAATCCGTCAGGCGATACCTTGCAGGCGTAGGAAACGTGGTACCAGCGGCCATGACTGCGCAAGGCGGCTCCTGGTGCTGTCACCACTGTTCCCTTCAATGTCGAGTCGGCGAAGGCATAGGCGACTACTTCATCGGTGTTGAAGCCCTTGTGCTCGCGGTTGGTGAGTCCGGACACGCGCCCATCGCAGCGCTGCTCGAAGCGGGTCTGCGGATCCAGCTTCATCAGCTGTTCCTCGATTGACTTGTGGTGCGCCTTGGCGAATGCGGGGCCAGCGAAGGTCGCGATCATGAGCGCGAGCGGCAAAGTGAGTTTCATGGATGTTATTGAGCGGAACTTCAGGGCAACAGTGTGAACCAGGATCGTCCGGCGCCCTAAAATGCGGATCGATTCGGAATCAGGATGCGTAGCACGCCGCGAGCAAGTTGGACATTCAACCTTCTGCGTTCGAAGCGGGCCTGCACGCATCCGCATGCAGGCCTGCCTTTGGACGAATCGGGATCAGGACAACCTTATCATGCCGATCTCGGCGTCTCGGCTTTCAGCTTCTCCAGCGCATCCGGCATCATCTGGCCGAACATCGGCGGAAGGTTAACGCGAGTGGTGCTGAAAGCTAAATCGGTGCCGATGAATGAACGGGTGCTCGCGGGCAGCGACTAACAGCTACGGCCGGCGCTGTGAGCTTCTTCGATCATGACCGACCGACGCGTTCTGGATTCGTGGCGTCGTGCCTATTCCCAGCCTAGGCTCGTCCTGTCGAGGACTAATTGTGGACGCCGAATAGCTGCTGCATCAACGACGGTGCCGGCGGGCTTTGGACAGGCGTCTCCTGAGCGCGCGTCTCCTGCACTGGCTGAGGTCGTGCCGGACCGCTGCGTGGATGCAGGACTAACGCGTGAGCCCGCTGCGCGGGGTCGGCTTCGGCGCGTGTATTCCCTGGCTCGCGCACGGCGCGACGCTTTTGCGCGGTTCGGATCGGAGCGTGAGATCCCTGCGAAGGACTCTCGGCTTCGGTTTGAGCTGGAGCGGATGGCGTCGTCTCGGCGGGCGGCCGCGCCAGAGTGGATTGTTCGGATCGATCGCGTGTGGTCTGCGCCGGAGCCTCGGGCCCGGAATTCGGTTGCTGATCTGGCTTGCTGTTCTGTTGCTGCGCCCAGGCCTGGAATTGCCTGAACAGGGCATCGCGGTCTGCAGCGGCATCAGCAGGCTTAGGCTCGGCGGGCTTCGGCTCGATAAGCTCCGGCGCTGCGGCCGTGGGCGGTTGGTCGCTCGGCACTTCCGTTTCGGCTGACGAGGCTGTCTGCGCTTCGACGATGGATTGAGCCGGTGGCGCACCGGCTTGATCGGGGGATGAGGCCGGTAGGTCGACATGCGAGGCCGTGATGGCGGTGATGCGCACCTTCGGATCTGCCAACAGCAGCGTCGCGCCGCCGACCGCCAAAGCCGTCAAGCTCAGGAGACCCGTCTTGAGAATGCGCAGCAACCTGAACTGCATAGAATTGACGGTATCGTTGGAGAGAAGGTGAGGCAGAGTATGCTCCGGGGCCGGGTCGTCGTTCATGGGCACGGGCGGAAGCCTCCTCCGGTCACTCTGTTGGCCGATATGCTGCAATCGACGTCCGGCGCGATTTGGGAAAAACCGTGGCTTCACTGCGGCGGAGGCTGGCCGCACGGTGATGTGCCGATTATGCACAGGGTCTGGGTCGCGGCCCGGCTCGATATCGCACGGCATTGGATCAGAACGCATCCGTCTGATGGCGGCTATCGCCCGTCGCGCATGCTGCGCGCATTGTTTATCGAGATATTCGGCGACACTTTCGCGAACACGCCCATGATTGCCGGGCGCGCACATCGTGCGGGACTTTCCGCGCACGACGACACAGCGGACGGCCTGCACGCAACCTTGATGGGCGTGGTACGCGCGATGGATCGCGACGAGACGCTCGCGCTGATCCGCGTATATCCCGAGCTCGCCGGCCATGGCTCCGATCTGGAGAGCGGAATATCAGCCGCTATCCTGCAAATCGGCGATATCACGCAGGCGCGGTTGGCAAACAAGTTCGAGGAGTCTTAGCGGCTGGCCACGTGCACGCCGGGCCGTTCGCCACCGGTCCATTTGCCATCGATCGCGCGCTCGATCTGCGCCGCGAGCTGCAGCAGCAAGCCGTCATTAGCCTGCTTGGCGATGGCCTGGATGCCGAGCGGCAGCCCGTGCTCGTTCTTTGCCAGCGGCATCGACAGCGCCGGGATGCCGCAGAGATTGGCGAGCGGCGTGAAGGCGAAGTTGCGCCAGAGATTCCCGAACCAGTCGAGCACGTCGGGATTGTCGCTGGTGGTGAGATATTCTTTTGCGCCGATCTTCGGCGTCGGTAGCGCCGTAATCGGCGTCAGGATGATGTCCCAATCCTCGAAGAAGGCGCCGAAGCCGCGCGATGTCGTGTTGAACACCGCCTGCATCGCGGCGCGCTCCTTGAAGCTTAAGTCCTTGCCGGCTTCCCAGATCCGGATGTTGACCGGCTCGATCAGCTCGGCCGGCGGTCGCTCGAGATTGCGTGCCCCGAGCATGTTGTTGATGACGATTGCGAAGTTCGAGATGTAGCAGGTGGTCTGGGCCGCGAACGCCGCTTGGTAGTCCAGCTCGGGCAGGGCGTAGTCGACGTGATGGCCGAGGCTTTCCAGGAAGCGGCCGACGCGCTCGAGCTCGGCAGCGATATGCGGCGTGGCGCGATAGTCGCCCCATTGATGCGACAGCGCGATCCTCAAGCGGCCCGGATCGCGCTTGATCTGCTCGACATAGGGCTCGGCCGCGGTCCAATACGGCATAAACTCGCCCGGCGCGCCGCCGCGGCAATGGTCGACGAAGGCGGCGGTGTCGCGCACCGAGCGCGACTGGCAGCCCTGGATCGAGACCAAGCCACTGAGATCGGACAGATGCGGCGCGATCGAGAATACGCCGCGCGACGCTTTCAGGCCGAGATTGCCGTTGACGCCGGCGGGAATGCGGATCGAGCCCCCGCCGTCGGTCGCATGCGCGATCGGCACCACGCCGGCGGCGACCATCGCCGCACTTCCCGCGGAGGAGCCGCAGGTGGTGTACTCGGTATTCCAGGGATTGCGGGTGATGTAGACAGCCGGATTTTCCGCCGAGCTGCACACGCCGAACTCGGGCGTCGTAGTGCGGCCGATCAGATTGAGGCCGGCCTGTCGCATCTTCGACGTCAGATGCGTGTCGGCGCTGGCGCGATTGCCGCGCATGAACAGCGAGCCCATTTCCTGCAGCCGGCCGGCCATGGTCGGGCCGAGGTCCTTCATCAGGAACGGCAGCCCCGCGAATGGCCCATCGAGATTGGCGCCGGCCCTGGCGGGATCGGCGAGCGCGTCGTCGAACAATTCGACCACCGCAGAGAGTTTTGGATCGACCTTGGCGATGCCGGCCGCGGCCTGGCTTGCCAGCTCCTGGGGCGTCAGCTCGCCGCGCCGCACCCGTTCCGCCAGCGCCACGCCGTCGTGCTGGGCCCACGCGTCCCAGCTCATCACCAAAGTCATGTGATCATCATCCTCAATCGTACCGGCGGGAACCTTGAGATGCTCGACGCGGCAAGTCAATTAACCAGGCCGGCATGGCGCGCGTGCCGGGTCGTCATGGCGGCTGATGCACCGCACACAGCCTGCATTAAGGCGATATTCACGCAAAAGCGCGATCATGATGGCGCCGGAAGCCACACGCTCAGGCCTTTTGGCGCGATGCGAATGCGAGGGATGGGGCCTCTGATCGGCAACGGGCTTATCGCCCCGCGCAACATCGGCGATTCCTGATGCCGCGCCGCCCGACAGCTTGCCGAGCGCGGCGCACGCGGCAAGAATGCGTTAGCTACGATTGCGCGTGTCGTTGAAGTCGACTTGTACGAGTGTCATGAATTGTGTGGTATCGGCCGCGGGCCCACAGCATTGAAATCGCATGGACGCGTTCGCAGCAAGTCTCGCCGGCCGCACGAAGATGGAGGCGAGCGCTTCCGAGACCTTGTCCGTCCTGACCCGCACAGCATCGCGATGCGTCTCTGGTGTCTCCTCGCAATGACATTGCTGGTCGTGCTAGTGGCGCCATTCCCGCTCGTCGACGTGCCGCCGGTGCTCGACTATCCCAACCATCTCGCCCGCTATTTCGTGCTGGCGCATCCCGACGATCCCGTGCTGTCGCAGATGTATGCGCCGAACTGGCGGATCCTGCCGAACCTCGGTATGGACCTGATCGGCGTCGCGCTGCTGCATGTCACCTCGGTTCATGTCGGCGGTCGCATCGTGCTCGCGCTCAGCCTGGTGGCACCGATCATCGGCGTGCTGGTCTATCATCGCGCCGCGTTCGGGCGCACGTCGCTGTGGCCGCTGGCGTCGGGCGTGATTGCCTATAACGGCATCTTCTTCCTCGGCTTCATGAACTTCCTGCTGGCGCTGGGCTTGGCGTTCGGCGCTGCCGGCGGCTGGATCGTCTTGGGCCGATGCAACAGGCGGTGGACACAAATTGCCCTTGGCGCGGCGGCTGCGGTCGTCACCTTCATCTGCCACATTTTCGGTGTCGCCTTTTTCGCGCTGCTGATCGGCTGCTACGAGGCCGACGGGCTGTGGCAGCGTCGCCGCTCGGCTGGATTGATACGGGCAGGCGCACTGGTCGCACTGCGCATCGCCGCCGCGCTCAGTCCCGCGCTGCTGCTCTATGCGCTCTGTCCGCTCAACGCGGCGACCGCGCCGCACGGTCCGTGGGAATGGGGCGACAAGCCGTGGCGGCTGCTGACGCCGTTCATGACCAGCGATGCGGGACTGACGGTGCTTACCGCAGTCACGCTGCTGGCCACCTTGATGCTGCTGCGGCGCCAACTGCGCTGGGTGCCGGGGCTGCCGCTGGCGATCGCAGTACTGATGATATTCTTCGTAGCGGTGCCCGAGGCCATGAGCACCGGTGCGCTGATCGATCTGCGCTTCGTGACCATGGCCTGCTATCTGCTGTTCGCGGGGCTGGAGCCCTGCCTGACCAGGCGCCAGGCGCAGGTCGTGCTGGCCGTGTTCGGCGCGCTGATCGTGGTGCGCAGCGGCTATGTCGGCGCCACCTGGATCGATCACCGCAAGGATCTCGCCGAGGTGCGGGCCGCGATCGCCGGAATCGCGCCCGGCACGCGAGTGCTAGCCTCGCGCAGCTATCCCGATCAAATGATCTACATCAAGCCGCCCGAGCGCGCCATGCCCGGGCTCTATCCCACCGACGACCACCTCGCCGCGCTGCTCCTGATCGAGCGGCGCGCCTATTGGCCGCTGCTGTTCGCACATCCGGCGCAGCAGCCGATCAGGCTGCTGCCGCCCTACGACAGACTGTCCTATCCGGTGGGCCAGCCGGTCAATTGGGACTGGCTCGCCGACCAGTCTTATTCGATTTTGCAGTTGTCCGCCGCGCCCTATCTGCCCAATTGGCGGTCCAACTTCGATCTGGTGCTGCTGATCAACCCGCCGTCGCCGCAGCAGACGATCGCAGGCCTGACCCCGCTCTATCACGGCGATTACGCGCAACTCTATCGGATCGAGCACCAGCTGCCCGCGCTCTCGGCGCTACGCGGCGTGCTGCAATGATCTGAACGCAAGCTCCGGCGGACCATCGGCTGCCTTGAATGTCGCGGTATCGTCCTCAGGACTAATGCCGCCTGGTGAGCGCGACCCGCGTGGCTGCCGCGTTCCTCATCGGATCGGCGGCGCGTACTGGATGCCGCCGGCATTCCACAACTGGTTCATGCCGCGGGGAATCTTCAGCTTGGATTGCTCGCCGATATTGCGGTCATAGACCTCGCCGTAGTTGCCGACATGGCGGATGATGCGCACGACCCAGTCCTTGCTGAGGCCGAGATCCTCGCCATAGCTGCCTTCATTGCCGACCAGCCGCATCACGTCCGGCTTTTTCGACTTCAGGGCCTCGTCGATATTGTTGGAGGTGACGCCGAGCTCCTCGGCGTTGATCATCGCATAGAGCGTCCATTTGACGATCATCATCCAGTCGTCGTCGCGCTGCCGCACCACGGGCGCGAGCGGCTCCTTGGAGATGACGTCGGCGAGGATGTCGTGATCGCCGGGCTTCGACAAGTTCAGCCGCAGCGCGTAGAGCTGCGAGACGTCGGCGGTGAAGGTGTCGCATTTGCCGCTGTCATACGCCTTCACGACGTCGTCGAGCTTGCCGAGCTTCACCTCTTCATACTTCATGTTATTGGTCCGGAAGTAGTCGGCGAGGTTAAGCAAGGTGGTGGTTGCGTCCTGCACGCACACCTTACTGCCGTTGAGATCGAGCGCGGTCTCGATCTTGCGCGACCGCGGCACCATGAAGCCTTGGCCATCGTAATAGGCGACGGCCGGGAAATAGAGATCGTAGTTCTGCTCGCGCGACATGTTCCAGGTGGAATTGCGCGAGAGGATGTCGACCTTGCGGCTCTGCAGCTCCTTGAAGCGCTCACTGGCGTCGAGGGGCACGAACTTCGCTTTGTTCGGATCGTCGAAGATCGCCGCCGCCACGGCACGGCAGAAGTCGACGTCGAAGCCGGTCCAGTTGCCCTTGTCGTCGGGAATCGAGAAGCCGGGCAGGCCCGCATTGACGCCGCACAAGACCTCGCCGCGACGAACGGTGCGCTTCAAGGTCCTTGTATCGTAGAATTCATAGGTGACGGCGACTGCCGCAACCAGAACGGCAACGGCAAGCCCGATCAGCAGGCCGCCTCGGAACGTACGCATGATGTGCCCCTCACAAATCTCGGAAAAAGCGATTTCGTTAAAAAAATGCGGTGCGTATGCGGCTAGAGCTCGGGCTTCTGCCGCACCACCACCTTGGTGCCGACCGGCACGCGGTCGTAGAGATCCGCGACGTCGGTATTGACCAGGCGGAAGCAGCCGGAGGAAATCTTGGTGCCGATGGTCTGAGGCTGGTTGGTGCCGTGGATGCGGTAGACCGTGCCGCCGAGATACATCGCGCGCGCGCCGAGCGGATTGCCGGGGCCGCCGGCCATGAAGCGCGGCAGATAAGGCTGGCGCTGGATCATCTCCGGCGGCGGGGTCCAGTCCGGCCACTCCGCTTTCTTGGTGATGCTGAGCAGGCCCTGCCACTGGAAGCCGTCACGGCCGACGCCGATGCCGTAGCGGATGGCGCGGCCACCGGGCTGTACCAGATAGAGATGCCGCTCGGCGGTCGAGATGATGAGCGTGCCCGGCGGCTCGGTGGTGCGGTAATACACGATCTGCTTGCGCCATTCCGGATCCAGCTCGACGCTGTCGTCGGCGACTACGCCGGGCTGGTCGCCGGGATCCTCAGGCTGCTGCGCGAAGCCGTGCGTGGCCGAGCACGCCAATGCAATCGCGGTGGCGGTGAAGCAAATCAGGTGACGTAACCCCATCATTCCAAGCTCTCCCAACGGACCCCTGGCAAGGCTGGCTTACCACCTGCTGGAACTCGGGGCTATGGCAAAGGCAAGCCGGCTTGGCTCACGCCAGCCTCATCCAGAGCCGGATTATCAATGCGACCATTGCAACACTGCCGACGCCGGCGAGCCACAATCCAACGAACCACAAAACGCGCTTTGCCGGCGATGGCTGGGTCTGCCCGGACGGCATCAATGATAACCGCTCTCGGGCTTGACCTTGCCGCGAAACACCCAATAAGCCCAACCGGTATAAGCGAGGATCAGCGGGATCAGCACCGCCACGCCAACCAGCATGAAAAGCTGGCTGCGCTCGGGAGCCGCCGCCTGCCAGATCGTGATGCTCTGCGGAACGATGTAGGGATACATGCTGATGCCGAGACCGGCGTAGGACAGCACGAACAGCAGCAGCGACAGCACGAACGGCCGGTTGTCGCGCCTGTCGGCGAGGCTCTTCAGCAACAAGACGCTCACCGCAATGACGGCCAGCGGCACCGGTGCGGTCAACACGATCGCGGGCCAGGTGAACCAGCGGTGTGCGTACTGGATGGTCAAAAGCGGCGTGGCGAGACTGACCGCAGCGATTGCCAGCAGCATCGCGAACAGCAGATACCAGCTGACGCGATAGGCCTTGTCGCGGAGTTCTCCCTCGGTCTTCAGGATCAGCCACGTCGCACCCAGCAATGCATAGCCGATCAGCAGTGAAATCCCGGTCAGAATGCTGAACGGCGTCAGCCAATCCCACCAGCCGCCGGCATAGTGCCTTGCGTCGACATGCACGCCCTGCAGGATTGCTCCGAGTGCGACACCCTGCGCCAGTGCGGCTAGCCAAGAGCCGGCGGAAAACGCGATGTCCCAGAGGTTTCGCTCGGCGCGGGTGCGCCAGCGGAACTCGAAGGCGACGCCGCGAAAGATCAGCCCGATCAACATCGCGATCAGCGGGGTGTAGAGCGCGGGCAGCAGGACGGCATAGGCCAGTGGAAACGCCGCCATCAGCCCGCCGCCGCCGAGCACGAGCCAGGTCTCATTGCCGTCCCAGACGGGGGCGACACTGTTGGTGATGACGTCGCGATCCTGCTTCGCCGGAAACAGCGGAAACAGAATGCCGAGGCCGAGATCGAAGCCGTCCATCACCACATAGACGAACACGGCGAAGGCGATGATGAAGGCCCAGACGGTAGCGAGATCGACTGCGGCGCTCATGATGCTGCAGCCTCGCTCGGCATGCCCGGTGCCGGCGTGATGCCGGCGGTGCGCGTCGGGGGTTCGCTGCTCGGGCCTTCTTCGCCGGGATGTGGCGGCGCGGCCATCAGCCGCAACAGATAGAGAATGCCCGCCGCATAGACGATGAAATAGACGATGACAAACGACAGCAACGACGAACCTACCGCGGGCGCGGCCAATGGCGAAGCCGAATCCGTGGTGTGCAACAAACCATATACGGTGAAGGGCTGGCGGCCGGTCTCGGTGGTGATCCAGCCGGCGATCACCGCGATAAATCCGGCCGGGCCCATCAGCAGCGCCAACCGATGCAGCAGCCGGGATTGGTGCAGTCGGCCGCGCCAGCGCTCCCACAGGCTGAACAGGCCAAGCCCAAGCATGAGAAAGCCCAGACCGACCATGATCCGAAATGCCCAAAAGGTGATGGGCACCGGCGGCCAATCCTGGCGTGGCACGGTATCTAGCCCTGCCATCGGCGCATCAGGCGCGTGCTTCAGAATCAGCGACCCCAGTTTTGGGATGCCCACGGCATATCTCAGCCTGCCTGCGGCCATGTCGGGCAGACCGAACAGATACAGCGGCGCGCCATCCTGGTGACTCTCGAAATGGCCTTCCATGGCCATGATCTTCACCGGCTGATGGGCCAGCGTGTTGAGGCCGTGCTGATCGCCGGCAAGGATCTGCAATGGCGCGACCAGGGTAGCCATCCACATTGCCATCGAGAACATGACGCGCGGACCGGCCAGATGCTGATCGCGCAACAGGTGGTAGGCGCCCACGGCGCCGACCACGAGCGATGTGGTCAGATAGGCGGCCAGCACCATGTGCACGAGGCGATAGGGGAACGATGGATTGAAAATCACCTGCAACCAGTCCGCCGAGACAAATTGGCCGTCCGCGTTCACGGCATAGCCGGCCGGCGTCTGCATCCAGGAATTGGCGGAGAGGATCCAGAATGCCGAAATCAGGGTGCCGATCGCGACCATCAGCGTGGCGAGGAAGTGCAGCCTGGGCCCGACCCGTTCTAGTCCGAACAGCATCACCCCGAGGAAGCCCGATTCGAGAAAGAAGGCGGTCAGCACTTCGTAGGCCATCAGCGGACCGATCACCGGGCCGACCCGGTCCGAGAATACCGACCAGTTGGTGCCGAACTGGTAAGACATCACGATTCCGGAGACCACGCCCATGCCGAAGGCGATCGCGAAAATCTTCAGCCAATAGTTGAACAGATTGATGAAGACGTCGCGTCCGGACCAGAGCCAAAGCGCTTCAAGCACGGCAAGGTAGCTGGCAAGACCAATCGAGAGCGCCGGAAAAACGATGTGGAAGGTCATCGTGAACGCAAACTGCGCCCGCGCCAGGTCAACTGCGTCCAAGCCGAACATCGAAACGTCCCTCACCGGTGCGCGGCCGCTTTAGCACGCGCAGCATGGACGGAAAATCGTGCCGGCCGTCTTCGACGTCAAATTTCAAATTGACCCGTGCGATTTGGCTAAGCTGGAAATGGAATGACCCGGACGGGGGGCATCCGTCCGGGTCATCGCAGCAACTTGGAAGGTGAGGACTGTCTGATCGGTGCAGTTAGCCGATGAAGACCTTGCTCTGTCCGTTGGCCGAACCAAGCTGGGGGACTTGGTTCAACCGATGGCGAGGTTCTAGCAGGCAATCTTTTCCGGCTGATTTCGCCGATTGTTTCAATTGTTTCGTTTGGCGCTTTTCTTCGGAAGATTTGCTTGGGACTTCGTGTTAGTCCTGGGCAAGGTATTGAAACGAGGCGTTTTTCAAGCCGCGATCGTATCGACGCCGCAGCCCCGCAGGAGGTCGGCGAGCTGCTTGCGGGCATAGAACATGCGCGTTTTCACCGTGCTCTGCGGGATGCCGATGATCTGCCCGACCTCCTCGACCGACTTCTCATGGTAGTAGACGAGGTTGATGATCTCGCGATGGGCGGGCGACAGCTTGGCGACGCAGGCGCGCAGGATGGCGCGGGTGGTGGAGCGCTCGAGCAAGGTCTCCGGGGTGTCGGAATCGTCGGCGATCTCGCGCACTTCATCCTGGTCGAGGTCCTCGAAGCGGCGCTGGCGCAGCGCGGTCAGTGCCTTGAAGCGGGCGATCGAGAGCAGCCAAGTCGAGACCTGAGACCGCCCCTCGAACTGCTTGGCAGTGCGCCAGACGTCCAGGAACACCTGGCTGACCAGGTCCTCGGCGATCGTGGTGTCGCGCACGATGCGCAGGATGAAGCGATAGACCCGCACATTGTGGCGCGCATAAAGCGTGTGCATTGCGGTGCGATCGCCTCCGGCAATCCGCTGCAGAAGCATTTCATCCGTGGTCGCCTGGGCTGCGATGATGCCCTGGCTGGCTGCGGAATTGATGGCGACGACGTTCTGCATGACACTCTCCCGTTGCGCCGCCCCCTTGCGGCGTTTCGTTGGGCAAAGTGTTAATGATCCCAGGTTTCGGGATGTCTGCACGAAAAAGGGAAAATGGTTTCGTCGCCCGCGAGAATTGTTTCGTCGCGCGACAGGCCGCGAAACACTCGTGGCAGAAATGTGAGGTTTTTCAACGCGCGGAATACCACCGGACGGACCCGGCGTCCAAGCAGAGCTTGGCGGTCGGCGGGTTTGGTGCAGTGCCGCGGGCGTTTACGCTTTTTCGCCTGCCGGCGAGAACAAATAGCCGCCGCCGCGGATGGTGCGGATCACGGCCGGCTTGGCCGGATCGGGCTCGATCTTGCGGCGGATGCGCATGATACGCAGGTCGACGGCACGGTCGAAGGCCTCGGCGTCGCGGGCATTGGCGAGCTCGAGCAGCCGTTCGCGCGACAGCACCCGTTTCGGGTTGGCGGCGAATACTTTTAGCAGGCCGAATTCGGAGGCCGTCAGCGGATGCTCGTTGCCCTCGTCGTCGCGCAGCGCCTGGGCGTCGAGGTCGAGCCATTTGGTGCCGAACCGCACCAGCTGCTCCTTGGCCTTGGCGGGCGCGGATTGCTGCAGCGGCGAGGCTGCCCTGGCCGGCCCGGCCCGCCGCAACACCGAGCGGATACGGGCCATCAATTCGCGCAGCTCGCAGGGCTTGGCGACATAATCGTCGGCGCCGAGCTCGAGCCCGACCACCCGGTCGATCGGGCTTGCGGTCGCCGTCAGCATGATGACGGGGATGTTGGTGCGGCTCTTGAGGTCGCGGATGATCGACAGACCATCCTCCTCCG
>NZ_JBARGP010000008.1:0-1690 GCF_049798375.1 Bradyrhizobium sp. | reverse complement strand
AGGCCGTCATAGAGCCGGGTGCGGCCTTCGGCGCGCGCCTTTTCCCTCATCGCCGCCAGTTCGTCCGGCGTGGCATAGCAGCGGTATGCCATGCCGCTGGCGAGCAGCTGTTCGGCGACCTCGCGATGCCGGTCGGCGCGACTATATTGGTAGATGACGTCGCCGTCCCAATCGAGCTCCAGCCACCTCAATCCATCCAGGATGGCGTCGATCGCCTCCTTGGTTGATCGCTGCCGGTCGGTATCCTCGATTCTGAGCAGCATCTTGCCGCCGCGGCCGCGCGCATAGAGCCAGTTGAACAGGGCCGTGCGGGCGCCTCCGATGTGGAGGAAACCGGTCGGGGACGGGGCAAAACGGGTGACGATCTGATCGGTCATTGGCAGCGGCAGCACATCCTGGCGGTGACGGAACGGCGGGGGGTGTATAGCAGGACCCCCGCATAACTAAAGCCTTCCTTGGGGAGGGTGGATTTGGCACATAGTCTGGCAGATTCCGAAGCAGGACATTCTTGATGACGACGACAGACAATGCGACGGCGGCTGAGGCAGGGCGCGATTTCATCCGCGACATCGTCCAGGCCGATCTCGACAGCGGCAGGCACAAGGTCGTCGTGACCCGGTTCCCGCCGGAGCCGAACGGCTACCTGCATATCGGCCATGCCAAGTCGATTGCGCTGAACTTCGGGATTGCCCAGGAATTCGGCGGCCGCTGTCATCTGCGCTTCGACGACACCAATCCGACCCGGGAAGAGCAGGAATATATCGACTCCATCCAGGCCGACGTACACTGGCTCGGCTACGACTGGGGCAACGACCTGTTCTATGCCTCTGACTATTTCGATCGCCTCTATGACTGGGCGGAGGGGCTGATCCGCGAAGGCCTGGCCTATGTCGACGACCAGTCGCAGGAGGAGATCCGCCTCTCACGCGGCACCCTGACCGAGCCCGGCAAGAACAGCCCGTTTCGGGATCGCACGGTCGAGGAGAATCTCGACCTGTTTCGCCGCATGAAGGCCGGCGAATTTCCGAACGGCGCGCGCGTGCTGCGGGCCAAGATCGACATGTCGGCCGGCAACATCAATCTGCGCGATCCCGTGCTGTATCGGATTTTGCATGCGCACCATCCGCGCACCGGCGGCACCTGGTCGATCTACCCTGCTTACGACTATGCGCACGGCCAGTCGGATGCGATCGAGGGCATCACGCATTCGATTTGCACCTTGGAATTCGAGGACCATCGGCCGCTCTATGACTGGTTCTTGTCCAAGCTGCCGGTGCCGTCGACGCCGCGCCAGTACGAGATGGCGCGCCTCAACCTGACCTACACCTTGCTGTCGAAGCGGGTGCTGACCAGGCTGGTGCAGGACGGCCATGTCTCCGGCTGGGACGATCCGCGCATGCCGACCATTGCCGGCATGAAGCGACGCGGCGTGCCGCCGGCGGCATTGCGCGAGTTCATCAAGCGCATCGGCGTCGCCAAGGCCAACAGCGTGGTCGATGTCGGCATGCTCGAATTCTGCATCCGCGAGGAGCTCAACCGCACGGCACAGCGCCGCATGGCGGTGCTCAAGCCGCTCAAGGTCGTGATCGAGAACTATCCGGAAGGCCAGGTTGAGGAGCTCGACGCGATCAACCATCCCGACGATCCTTCCGCGGGTACTCGGAAGATCGCGTTCGGCCGCGAGCTCTAT
>NZ_JBARGP010000007.1:0-1646 GCF_049798375.1 Bradyrhizobium sp. | reverse complement strand
GTTCTGTTCACCTGATGTCGCTGGCAATGGCGGTACTGGCGTTCCCGACTCCCCGGATATATGTTCGCCGAAACATCCGGCGGTCGCACTCATGTTCACATTCTTCGTCAGGTTCGTTTTCGCATCGGTATTGGTGTCGTGCCTTGGCACGACGGCCGTCGGCGCGATGGATATCGGCCGCACGACCGTCAATACCAATACCAACACCCAGACCGCTCCAGTGCAATACTGGATCCCGGGCTGGCCCGCCGGCTTCAGCGGTTCCGCTGACGGTGCGGGCGTCGAATCCTACGGTAATTTCCCGGGCTTCATCGGCAGCGGCGACAGCGGCTTCTTCTCGCGGCGTTACAGCACGCCCAGCAACTGGTCGGCCCTTGGCGGTGGGTTCGGCCTGCAGGGCATCAGTCCGTATGCTGCATCGTTCGGCGCGCTGAGGACCGAAGGTTCGGAGTTCGGCTACATGTTCAAGAGCGGTGTCTCGCTGTATGGCGGGTTCGACACGCTGCGAGCCGATCGCGGCAGCAACGCATTTGCAGCCTTCGATTCCAACTCCGCGACACTGCCGGTCTACAGCGCGCATGGCGGCGTCGCATTCCAGCCGACCGCGAACACCACGCTGTCGCTCGGCTTCAGCTACACCGGGCAGGGCTCCGATCGCCTCGACAGCGACATCAGGTCGCCGGCATTGCCGGGCGAAACGCCGTCGGCATTCGTGAGCGGGCGGCGGTAGAGACGCATCCTCCGCCGCTGCGGATGACCAATAGTCGTGAGACGATAAAGGTCGTCATGCCCGCGAAGGCGGGCATCCAGTAAACACCGGCGGCCGAGTTCAACCATTACCATCTCGGCGTACTGGATCATCCGCCTTCGCGGATGATGACCGCGTGTATGAGGCGAGAGCCGGGGCGGACTTACCCCGCCGCTTTCAACACCTTCAGCAGCTCGTGGTGGATCAGCTCGTTGCCGCAGATGACGTGGCCGCTGGTCAGCGCGTCGTCCTTGCCGTCGATGCCGGAGACGGTCCCGCCGGCCTCGCGCACCATTAAGAGGCCCGCCGCGATGTCCCAAGGCTGCAGGTCGCGCTCCCAATAGGCGTCGAGGCGGCCGGCGGCGACGAAGGCGAGATCGAGCGAGGCGGCGCCGAAACGACGAAGGCCAGCGACCTTGGTCTGCAGCGCGTTCATTTCGCGGTTGAACAGCCCGTGATCCCCGCGGCCGATATGCGGCAGGCCGCAGGCGATCACGCAATCATGCAGCTGGCGGCGGCCCGCGACGCGCAGCCGCTGGTCGTTGAGGAACGCGCCCTTGCCGCGCTCGGTGATGTAGAGCTCATCGTTGCCGGGATTGTAGATCACGCCGGCGATGATCGAGTCCTCGCGCTGCAGGGCGATCGAGATCGCGAATTGCGGAATGCCGTGCAGGAAATTGGTGGTGCCGTCGAGCGGATCGACGATCCAGGTGTGCGACTTGTCGTTGCCTTCGCGCTTGCCGCCTTCCTCGCCGATGAAGCCGTAGCCGGGCCGCGCCTTGGCGAGATCCTCGTACAGCATCTCCTCGGCGCGCTTGTCGGCCATCGAGACGAAATTCGCCGGCCCCTTCAGCGAGACCTGCAGATGCTCGATCTCGCCGAGATCGCGCTTGAGGCT
>NZ_JBARGP010000006.1:0-7495 GCF_049798375.1 Bradyrhizobium sp. | reverse complement strand
GCTCGCCCGCCGCGGCGTCCCGCAGGGGCGCACGGCTGAGTTCGTTGCCGGCAGCGATCGCCTTGCGCAGCAGCCGCATCAACTCTTTTCCTTCCGCCGCCGTCAGCCCGCGCAGCATGGTGGCCTGCGCCGCCTCGACGGCCGGCGTGATCGCGCGCAGCGTCTTTTTGCCCTCGGTAGTAAGCGTGAGCACGCGCGCGCGCCGGTCGCGGCTAGAGGCCTCGCGGATCACCAGGTTCTTTTGCACCAGGCGGTCGATTACCCCGGTGATGGTGGTGCGGTCATAGGCAATCAGGCCGGCCAAAGTGATCTGGTCGATGCCGGGATTGGCACTGATCGCCGCCAGTGCCGCATATTGGACCGGCGTCAGGTCGAAGCCCGCCTGCTCGATCTCGGCCAGGAACACGGCGACCGCGATCTGCTGGAAGCGGCGGGCCAGGTGGCCGGGCATGTCTTCCGTTTCCGTCACCGAAATCCTCCAATCGTCAGTTTATTGACAGGTATACTGATGATCAGTATACTGATCAATAGCGAAGTGGCATTCAAGTGCCCGTCGGCCGGGACTGCGCGGAGCGCGTCCGGCCGGCTCAAGACGGGAGGACGCAGCATGCAATTCCATCTCAACGGCTTCGAGCCTGGCGACCCCGACATCGCCGACCCCGTGGCGCGCGTGCATGGCGGCGGGGCGTCCGGGACCGTGCCGGCGGAGGTCGACGTGCTGATCGTCGGCTGCGGGCCGGCCGGGCTCAATCTCGCGGCGCAATTGTCCGCATTTCCCGACATCCGGACCTGCATCGTCGAGCAGAAGCCCGGTCCGTTGCTGTTGGGGCAGGCCGATGGCATCGCCTGCCGCACCATGGAGATGTTCAACGCCTATGGCTTCGCCGAGCGGGTGCTGCGGGAGGCCTGCTGGATCAACGAGACCACGTTCTGGAAGCCAGACGAGCAACAGCGTGAGGCCATCATACGCAGCGGCCGCGTCCAGGACGTCGAGGACGGGCTGTCGGAGATGCCGCACGTGGTGCTGAACCAAGCCCGCGTGCATGATTTCTTCCTCGAAATGATGCAGAGATCGGCTGCGAAGAGCGAGCCGTACTATGCGCGCAAGCTGACCGGCCTGCAGGTCGATCCCTCGGCCGGCACCGACGACCGCGCCATCACCGTGACGCTCGAGCGCTGCGATGCTCCGCATGAAGGCGAGGTCGAGACTGTCAAGGCGCGCTACGTCGTCGGCTGCGACGGCGCGCGCAGCACGGTGCGCAAATCGATCGGCCGCGAGCTACGTGGCGATTCCGCCAACCACGCCTGGGGCGTCATGGACGTGCTGGCGGTGACCGATTTTCCAGACGTCCGTTTCAAGTCGCTGATCCAGTCGGCCAACGACGGCAGCCTGCTCATCATTCCCCGGGAAGGCGGCTATCTGTTTCGGCTCTATGTCGAAATGGCCAAGCTCGAGGTCGGCGAGCGGGTTGCAGGCCGCAACATGACCGCCGATGCGGTCATTGCGAAGGCACAGCGCATTCTCAAGCCCTATACGCTCGACGTGAAGGAGGTGCCGTGGTGGTCGGTCTATGAGATCGGCCAGCGGCTGTGCGACAAGTTCGACGACGTCGCCGAGGCGGAGGTCGAGACGCGGCTGCCGCGCGTGTTCATAGCAGGCGATTCCTGCCACACCCATAGCCCGAAGGCCGGGCAGGGCATGAACGTCTCGATGCAGGACACCTTCAATCTCGGCTGGAAGCTCGCATCGGTGCTGCGCAAGCGCGCGGCGCCAGAGCTTCTGCACAGCTACTCGGCCGAGCGGCAGGCCGTGGCCAGCGAACTGATCGCGTTCGATCGCGAATGGGCCGCGCTGCTCGCCTCTGCCGCCAAAGGCGCCGATGGTTTCGATCCCGCGAAGACGCAGAGCTATTTCGTGCGCAGCGGGCGCTACACCGCGGGCACAGCGACGCATTATGGGCCATCGATCATCACCGGCGAGGCGAGCCATCAGCATCTCGCGCCCGGCTTTGTCATCGGCACACGTTTCCATTCCGCGCCTGTCATTCGCCTTGCGGACGCCAAGCCGATGCATCTCGGCCATGTCGTCAAGGCCGATGGGCGTTGGCGCATTTTCATGTTCGCGCCCGCGGCGGAGCCGGCAGAGGCGGGCGCCTCTGTCCGTGCACTCTGCGGCTTTCTCGCAGGCGATAGCTCGCCGATCCGAAAATACACGCCTGACGATGCGGACATCGATGCAGTGATCGATTTGCGCGCGGTGTTCCCACAGCAGCATCGCACCCTTGCGATCGAGACGATGCCGTCGCTGCTGCTGCCGGCGAAGGGAAAACATGCGCTGCGCGACTACGAGAAGATGTTCTGCGCTGACCCGAAGGCCGACATCTTCGCGATGCGCGGCATCGATCGGGCGGGATGCTTCGTCGTGGTGCGGCCCGACCAATATGTCGCCCATGTGCTGCCGCTCGACGGCACCGCAGAGCTGGCGGCGTTGTTCGACTGCTTCATGCTGCCGGCGCGGCGGGCATCGCATGGTTAACGGAAGCTGAAGATGACGCCCACAGTCCGAGCCGTTCTGATAGTCTGATCCCAATCTTTACTCGCTACAACTTGTCCGATCCACGGATGGTGTGATGATTGAGCGGGTGAGGGATCGATATGCTGGCGAACCGACGCAAGGCTGAACGTCGTTTGTGCAGGAGGGTTGCGAAGATTCATTGGGGAGCTGGATCGCTGCCGCGCGACTGCACGATCACCGACATCTCGGCCGGCGGCGTCAAGGTGGTGGCGGAGCTGCTCGAGATTCCGCAGCAGTTCAACATCATCTTCGCGCCGGATAATTCGCGCAAATGCCGCCTGGCCTGGCGGATCGGCTGCGAGTTCGGCGCCGAGTTCATCGACTGAGGGATGCGAGGGGAACGATGCTCGGCAGCAATGACCGTCTTAACGGGACCTTAGGGTTAATCCGTCAGCGTGCCCGGACCGTCGCTCATGATTGTCCCGTTGCATGCGTCCATCGCCTCGCCTTCGTCCGTTCGCCCGACCGGCACTGTTCGCCGCGTCCTTTGCGATGGTGCTGCTCGGCCTCGGCGCCTGCCAGACCACCGATCTCGCTGATGTCACCGGATCGCTCAGCGACAAGGCCGAGAAGGGGCCGCCGGCCGATCCGAGGTCGGAGGTCGAGTTCTACCGGGAGCGTTACCGCGCTTCGCCCAACGATCCCGACGTCGCGCTGAAATATGGCACTGCGCTGCGCGCCCTCGGCCAGCGCTCGCAGGCGGTGGCCGTGCTGGAGCAGGCGACGATCGCCAATCCGAATCACAAGGAACTGCTCGCCGCCTACGGCCGGGCGCTCGCCGACAACGGCAACTTCCAGCAGGCCTTCGACGTGCTGAGCCGCGCCCACACGCCCGAAGATCCCGACTGGCGCATCCTGTCGGTGCAGGGCGCGGTGCTCGACCAACTCGATCGTCACGACGAGGCGCGGCAGTATTACGCGACCGCGCTGAAGATCATGCCGGACGAGCCCTCGGTGCTGTCCAATCTCGGCCTGTCCTATCTGCTCTCCAACGAGTTGCCCAAGGCCGAGGAAACCCTGCGCAGGGCTTATGGACGTCCCGATGCGGACAAGCGGGTCAGGGTCAATCTCGCCGTGGTCGTTGGTCTCGAAGGCCGTGTCAACGAGGCCGAACGCATCATGAAGGCTGGCCTGCCGCCGGCTGAAGCCGCGGCCAGTACGACCTATCTGAAGCGGCTGCTGGCGCGCAAGCAGACCGCCCAGGCCGCGCAAAAGGATCAGAAAGCGCCCATGGTGCACCGGGTGCAGTCTGTGGCGGCGCCCGATAAGGACCTCGCCAAGATGCTCAGCCGCGAGGATTGAGCATCCCGTCGCCTATCTGACGCCCAGCAAACGCGCGATCGGTGCCAGCAACGAGCCCCGCTGCGGCCTGATATCGACGTGCCCGGTCAGGCGCCTGCCGAGCTCCTGGAACAGCCTGGTGGTGCGGCTCAGCGCCGCGATCTCGGCAATCATCTGGCCGTTATTGGCGGCAGTCCCGAACAGCTTGCAGTCGAACGGGATGGTGGCGATCGGCTCGCTCTCGACCGTCTTGGCGAAACGCTTGAGATCGATCTCCGGCCGCTTCGGCATGCCGACCTGGTTAAGACAATAGAGCGGCGGCCGGTCATTCGGCCGCGACGTCTTCAAGGTGCTCAGGAGATTCTTGGTGTTGCGCAGGTTCGCGAGGTCGGGCTCGGCGACCACCAGAATGTCGTCCGCCGTGATCAGCGCGTGCCGCGTCCAGGCCGACCACTGATGCGGGACGTCGAGCACGATGCACTGCTGGGTCATCCGCAGCGTGTCGAAGATGGCATCGAACGCCTCGGCGCCGAAATCATAGACCCGCTCCAGAGTCGCGGGTGCGGCGAGCAGGCTCAGATGGTCGCTGCATTTGGCAAGCAGGCGCTCCATCAGCGCGGTATCAGGCCGATCCGGCTGGAAAATCGCATTCGCGACGCCCTGCATCGGATCCTGGTTGTAGTCCAGACCGGCAGTTCCGAAGGCCATGTCGAGATCGATGACGACGGAGTCCATCGTCAGGTCGCGTGCCATGGTCCAGGCGATGTTGTGGGCGACGGTCGAAGCACCGACGCCGCCCTTGGCACCGACGATGGCGATGATCCGTCCCGTGATCACGGCCTCGGAGGCGGAGAACAGGCTGCAGATGCAGCGGATGATATCGAGCGTCTCGACCGGCCCGATCACATAGTCGTTGACGCCGCGGCGCACCAGTTCGCGATAGGCGACGGTGTCAGTAGGCGCACCGATGACCACGACGCGCGTGCCGGGATCGCAGACCGTGGCGAGCTCGTCGAGGCCGTCGATCACACTCGTGCTGGGATTGGTCTCCAGCATGATCACGTTCGGCGTCGGCTGCGAATGATAGGTCTCGATGGCGCGTGCCATGCCGCCCATCTTGATCGTGATATGAGCCTTGCCGAGCCGGCGGTCCTGGCTTGCGGCCTGGATCGCGGCCGAGGTCTGCTCGGTTTCGCAGAAGGCCTGCACCGAGACCCGTGGGACGGGTGCGATGTGATCGTCGGCGGCGAGCGGCTGCGGCTCGGCAGGCTGCTCCGGGTTCTGTCGGGACGCGCTGATCATTTGCCTGTGTCGCTGAGTTTGGCCTTGTCGGCTTCGGGATAGGTGATCGCAGTCGACTCGCCCTTGCGATATTTCTCGAAGGCGGCCGAGCGGCGCGGCGTATAGGCCGCGGTCTCGGAGCGAGGCTGCTCGAGGTCGGCCGGGTTGTCGATCATCGCGGCGAGATTGCGCTGGGTGGCGCAGCCGAAATTGTAATAATGGCGGTTCTCGTTGTATTCGGGATCCATGATGTTGGGACCGAGGTCCTCCGGCCAAAGGCCGCAGGGACCGGCGACGGCCGCGATCTTCGGATAGCTGATGCGGATCGCCGCGAATTGATGCGGGTTCTCGGGATGATAGGGCTGCATCGTGATCGCGCGCGACGGAACGCCGCTGGCAGCCAGCACCTCACGGATCTCGCGATAGGCATCCGCCGCGGCGCGGGCGTTCGGCGTATTGACCGGCACGCTGGAAACGATGACGCCGGTGCCCTCGCGCTGCCACGATCGCGCCAGACCGGCGACATCGGTACGCTGCTGCGATGTCAGTCCGCCGCGGCCCTGACCGACGAAGACGGCGATCGATTGATTGCCTTCCTGGATCGCGATCGGATGGCGATGCCTGTAGTCGTCGGGCACGGTCGCGGTCACGACCTCCGTGCTCGTCTGCATGCAGGCTCCGAGCGAAAGCGAGAGGCCGACAAGCGCGCCAATGAGACGCAGGCGGTCGGCTGCTGATGTCCTCGACATTGTGTATTTCCCCGTCCCCACGGTGTCAGTCTCAGTCGATGATGAAGCCGAAATTGGTCTCGTAGCCCGCGACTGGCTCGACTTTGCCGGCAATGCCGTAAAGCCGGTTCAGACGGCCGAGCAGCGCCGACTGCGAATCCGACGCCGATGCGAAGCCGTCGTCCGGACGCGACAGCTGGTTTTGCGCCACGGCGCGCACCACGTAGGGCGTGACCATCACCATCAGCTCGGTCTCGTTGTTGACATAGTCCTGGCTGCGGAAGAGCTGACCGAGCACCGGCAACTGATCGAGGCCGGGCAGGCCGTTGACGGCCTGCTTGGTCTGGTTCTGGATCAGGCCCGCCATCGCCATCGAACCACCCGAGGGCACTTCCAGCGTCGTCTCGGCGCGCCGGGTCTGGATCGAAGGAATCGTGACGCCGCTCAGATTGACCGAATTCTGGTTGGAGATTTCGGACACTTCGGTCATGACACGCAGGCTGATACGGCCTTCGGCGAGCACCACCGGCGTGAAGTTAAGCGAGATGCCGAACTTCTTGTAGGCCACCGAAAGTTGGCACTGCTGCAAGGAGCCAGCGCTTGTCCCCGGTTGGCAGGTGTAGCCCGCGGGGATCGGGAACTCGCCGCCTGCGATGAAGGTGGCCGACTCGCCGGAGATCGCGGTCAGGTTCGGTTCAGCGAGCGTCTTGATGACGCCCGCGCTTTCCATTGCGCGCATGGTTGCGGTGACGGATCCGAAGCCGCCCAGCGCCGTGGCGCTGGCGCCGTTGCCGCCGACCAGCGGCACGTTATTGGCCGTGAACGGATTGCTGTTGTTGAAATTCACGACCGCGGTGCCGTAGTTCATGCTGGCGCTGAGATCGATGCCCAGTTGCTTGATGATGTCGCGCCGGACTTCGGAGACGCTGACCTTGAGCATGACCTGATCCCGGCTGCGGACCACGATCGAGTTCACGACCTTGTCGGCGCCGCCGACCAGCCTTGCTGCGATTTCGCCAGCCTGCTGCGCTTCGACCGGGCTCGACACCGAACCGGTCAGGATGACGCCGTCGCCGACGCCATCGATCTTCACGCCTGGCGTGGTCTGGCGCAGCGCCGCTTGCACGCCGTTGAGATCGCGCTTGACCGCGATGTCATAGGCCGCGACCTGCTGGCCATCGGCATCAAAGAACACGACATTGGTCTGGCCGACCGCGGAGCCGATGATATAGGCGCGCTTGGCGGAGCGCACGACGGCATTGGCGATCTTCGGATCGGCCACCAGCACGTCCTTCACGTCCTCGGGAAAGTCGACCACGACCGACTTGCCGATGCCGAGGGAAAGGGAGCGCATCTTCGCCGAACTCGATGAGACGACCGGCACCTCCGCGTCGGCGGCGAAGACCGGGGTGAGCGCCGGGTTCAGCGTAAAAGCCGTGATGGCCGAGAAGGCGAGGGCGCGGACGAGCGCCGTCCGCCCCTTCGATCGAGTTTGCTCGCGCGTCATGATCTCTTCCTTCTCGTCACTTCTGTGCCGTTTGCGAGCTGCTGACGCCGTAACGAATGATCTCGACGCTGTTGCCGCGCCTGCTGGCCTTGTTGTCGGCATTGTTGGCTTCGGCTGCGTTGG
>NZ_JBARGP010000005.1:0-6465 GCF_049798375.1 Bradyrhizobium sp. | reverse complement strand
GCCCTGGGGCATCCTCAACGCATCCGTCATTCTGCTTTCGCTGCCGCCGCTGCTGTTCATCGGAATTCTCAGCGGCTTCCTCAACAGCGTCATCAAGAAGAAAGCCTGAAGGAGATACCGTCATGCGCGCCCTGGTCCTGGAAAAGAAAGGCGAGCTCGCGATCCGCGACATCCAGCTCGACGATCGCGTCGGGCCGGAGGATGTCCGGATTCAGATCCATACCGTAGGCATCTGCGGCAGCGACGTGCACTACTACACGCATGGCCGGATCGGCAGCTATGTCGTCGAGGCGCCGATGGTGCTTGGTCATGAAGCCGCCGGCACTATTATCGAAGTCGGCACGGACGTGACTGATCTCAGGATTGGCGATCGTGTCTGCATGGAGCCCGGCGTGCCGAACTTGGCCTCGCGCGCCTCCAAGCTCGGCAAATACAATGTCGATCCAGCCGTCAGGTTCTGGGCGACGCCGCCGATCCATGGCGTGCTGAGGCCGAGCGTGGTGCATCCCGCCGCGTTCACCTTCAAGCTGCCTGACAACGTCTCCTTTGCCGAAGGCGCCATGGTCGAGCCGTTCGCGATCGGCATGCAGGCCGCTGCGCAAGCACGGATCAGGCCCGGCGATGTCGCAGCCGTGGTCGGGTGCGGCCCGATCGGCATCATGGCAGCGCTGGCCGCGCTCGCCGGCGGCTGCGCCAAGGTCTACATCTCGGACGTCAGTGCCGAGAAGCTCGCGATCGCCGGTAGCTATGACGGCATCGTGCCGGTAAAGATCCGCAACGAAAGCCTGGCCTCGGTCGTCGCGCGGGAGACGGATGGCTGGGGCGCCGATGTCGTGTTCGAGGCCAGCGGCAACCCGAAAGCCTTCGCGGATCTATTTGCGATCGTCCGGCCGGCTGGCGCGGTGGTGCTGATCGGACTGCCGGTCGAGCAGGTCGTGTTCGACGTCACCGGTGCGATCGCCAAGGAGGCGCGCATCGAGACGGTGTTTCGCTACGCCAATGTGTTCGACCGCGCGCTCGCCCTAATCGCCGCCGGCAAGGTCGATCTCAAGCCGCTCGTCACCGGCACCTATTCGTTTGAAGAGAGCATCATCGCGTTCGAGCGCGCCGCATCCGGGCGGCCGACCGACGTCAAGCTGCAGATCCTGGTCGAGGGCTGACCATCGTGGCCAGAATATCCTGTTCGCATGTTGGCAAGTCCTATGGCCCGCTCGAGGTCGTGAAGGACTTCAACCTCGAGGTCGATGACCACGAGTTCGTCGTGTTCCTGGGGCCGTCGGGCTGCGGCAAGTCGACCATCCTGCGCATGGTCGCCGGGCTCGAGGATATCTCCGCCGGCACGATCTCGATCGACGGCAAGGTGGTCAACGACCTGCTGCCGCGCGAGCGGGGCGTCGCGATGGTGTTTCAGAACTACGCGCTCTATCCGCATATGAACGTGTTCGCCAACATCGCTTTCGGCCTGAAGCGGATGCGCGTGCCGACACAGGAGATCGAGCGCCGCGTCCATGAAGTCTCGGCGATCCTGGGCCTGGAGGCGCTGCTCGACCGCAGGCCGGCGCAACTGTCCGGCGGCCAGCAGCAGCGGGTGGCAATCGCGCGCGCCATGATCAAGACGCCTTCGGTGTTCCTGTTCGACGAGCCGCTGTCCAATCTCGATGCCAAGCTGCGCAGCCATATGCGCGTCGAGATCGCGCGCCTGCACAAGCGCCTGAAGACCACGACGATCTACGTCACCCACGACCAGCTCGAAGCCATGACCTTGGCGGATCGCATCGTGGTGTTGCGGGCCGGCCTGATCGAGCAGGTCGGCACGCCGGCGGAGATCTACGGCTTTCCGAAGAGCCGCTTTGTTGCAGAGTTCGTCGGATCGCCGCGCATGAACCTGCTCGACGTCTCGGTCGGGGAGGCGTCTGACAACAAATGGATGCTGTCGTCAGGATATGAGACCTTCCTGGTTGACCGCGGCAGGTTCGACCTGCATCGTGGCATGCGGGCCGTGCTTGGCATCCGGCCGGCCAATTTGAAATCCGCCTCGCCCGGTATCAGGCTCAACGGCGTGACCGGGACCGTCGACCTGATCGAATATCTCGGCGACGACGTGTTGCTCACCATTGCGCTTTCAGGCGAGCCGGCAAGGCAGGTCACGGCCCTGGTGCCAGCCGAGGCTGCGCCTGCAGTGGGAGCGGTGGTCGGCTTCAGCACACCGCACGACGCCATCCATGTGTTCGATGCGGAGACAGGCTTGTCGTGCCGGAGCACGTATCCGGCTGCGGACCGTGCCAGGCAGGAGATTCGGGATGCGTCCTGACGCGCGTGTGTCGTTGCGTCTTTAGATCACGATGCGATTACACGGAATCGCATCGTGATCTCATCTCTTTGTTTGAGCATGATCTTTTCGGAAAACCGGTTTCCACTTTTCCGGATCATGCTCTAGCGCAATCCCTCGTAGACCATCAGGCCGCGCGCCAGCGCGAGCTTGCGCAGCGCCCGCGGCACCATCCGCTCCGGCGGCAGGTGCATATAGCGCCAGGAGACGATCTCGAGCGGGCCGAGCGGCCCTTGCATTTGTCCAAATGGGGCAAGGAGTCCAGTCAGGCTGATCGGCTCATGCGCGCGCGCATTGAATGGCAGCAGCAGCAGTTCGAGATGCGCGGTCGCGCCATCGGGTGAGGAGGCTTTGACGCCGACCACTGCCGGGAGCATCTCCTCGCAGACGACCGTGACGATCTCCTCGATCTCGCCGCGCGCCGGTGCGGCGAAATGCGCCGGAAAGCTTTGGTTCTTCACGTCACCGCCGAGCAGGGCGCATAACCGTGTGCCCGCCATGCGGAAGGGAAAGCCGGCCTCCGCATGGCAGGACAGCACGAAGATGTCGCCGAGCAACTCGCGCAATGCTGAAGGCTCGATCTCGCTGCGATCTGGCGCGCGCTCGAAGCCGCGTCGCTCATCCCAGTAGGCGAAGAAGTCGCGGTTGGACGGATGTTTCATTCCAGCTCACCCCTGCGCCCGCACTGTTCGGGACATCTCTGTCCCGCTTTCGTGCAAGCGCGATCCCGTTTCTGTTGTGCAGGAGAGGTGGTGCAGCGTCCATGCCGAGCAGGCGCTGACGCCTGGTTTTCCCGGCCGTTCCCAATGTTAAGGTTAAATTAACGATGAGGTTGGCAGGCGCGGAACGATGGGTATGATCGTGCGTATCAGGTTCGTACCGGGACGTGGAAGGCCCGGCGCGGTGAAATGAGTACACGAGGCGGCGTCAAACAGTCTGGTCGTCGGCGGGGAGGGGTGGGGAACACACCTCTATCTCTTCGCAACGTTAAGACCGGCAGAGCCAGAAGGGAGAGGCTTTCTCAGAGCCTCTCCCTTTGTTTTTTGGCGTGCTGTCCACCCAGATCAATTGATCATTGTGCGCTTGCGTAAGGCTGGCAAAGCCGCCTATCTGATCCGGACACCCCACGCTCATTGAAGGTGCTCGGCCCTTTGGATTCATCCGTACCAGACGTCTCGCCGCCACGGCCGCTGCCTGACATGCCGCGGCGCGAGCCGATCCTAACATTGCCGGGGGCGCTGACCGCCTACATCATCCTGATCGCGGTGATCCATCTGCGCGTGCTGCTGCCGGTCGAATGGGAAAACTGGACCGTCGAGGTGTTCGGCTTCATCCCGCAGCGCTACGATTCCACGCTGATGGATCTTGGCTATCCCGGTGGTACGGGTGCGAAGATCTGGACCTTCGTCACCTATTCGCTTCTGCATGCCAATCTCATGCATATCGGCTTCAACGTCCTTTGGCTGTTGCCGTTCGGCAGTGCATTGGCGCGGCGCTTCGGCGCTGTCAGATTCTTTCTTTTCATGGCGGTGACGGCGGCGGCGGGCGCGCTCGCGCATCTGCTCGCTAATGAGCATTCTCAGGCGGCCGTGATCGGCGCCTCTGCCTCGGTCTCCGGCACCATGGCGGCGGCGACGCGCTTCGCCTTTGTGCAGGGTAGCTTCCTGTCGTTCGGCCGTCCCGATGCCGATGCTGCGGCCAGGGTGCCCGCGCTGTCGCTCTCCCAGGCCCTGCGCAACGGTCGCGTGCTCAGCTTTCTCGCGATCTGGTTTGCCGGCAACGTGATATTTGGCATCTGGTCGCCGATCGGAACAGAAGGCGTCAGCGTGGCTTGGCAGGCGCATATTGGCGGTTTCCTCGCCGGCCTGTTTTTGTTCGCGCTGTTCGATCCCGTGCCGCACACGGATCATGCTGCAGCTGCGCTGCCGCCTGATACGCAAGAGCATTAGTTGCGACGCTTGCGGCTTCAGCCGATTTCATTCATCATCGCCGGCTAGCAGAGCGGGCACCAAGCCCCGCGTAAATATCGGCCGCGGCCTGCAATGCGTCATGCATACGCAGGCCCCGCGCGGCGACCGAACCAAATCGGCGCCAGACTGTTGATTGAAACTCGTAATCGAACGAAGACCGCAGCCGCCCCGGCAGAAGGGCGCATCGGCTTCTCAAGGAGACGACCAATGACAGTACGCGCAATCCTCGACACCAAGGGCCACGACGTCGAGAGCGTGGAACCCGGGGCAACCTTGGCGACAGCCGTCAAACGGCTTGCGGAGCGCAAGATCGGTGCGGTTCTCGTGATGACGGGCACGCGGATGGAAGGCATCCTGTCCGAGCGTGACATCGTGCGGGTGCTGGCCGAACAGGGCGCGAGCGCGCTGGATCAACCGATATCGAGCGTGATGACGCGCCGCGTCGTCAGTTGTCGTCCGACCGACACCGTTGCCGCTATCATGGAGATGATGACGCTCGGCAAGTTCAGGCATCTGCCTGTGATCGAGGGCGGCGTCGTGGTCGGCCTGATCTCGATCGGTGACATCGTGAAGTGGCGAGTCCACGAGTATGAGAGCGAGCAGGAAGCGCTCACTCAATACATCAAGACCGCATAGCGTCAGGGCGCTTCGGCGTCTCCATTGGCTGGCGCCATCAGGCCGATGGCCTCCTCGATCGAATCGAGCGCGCGCTCTGCGGCGCGCGCGCCATGCGCGATCAGGTCGCCGGCGCGGTGGAAATCGAACCAGCCGATCTGGCCGACCCGCGGCGTGATCAGAAGGTCAGGCGGATCGCCGGCGAGCCGCGCGCGCGTGATGCGGTCCTGCATGATGTTGAATGCATCGACCATCACCGAGGAGATGCCCGGCCGGCCGCCGCCGCCGAAGAACTCGCGCTTCACGGTGCGCTCCGGCGAGAAGAACTTGCCGAAGCGACGCCGTGGCGGCGGCGTGGTTTCGATCACCGTCTCCGGCACCGCGACCGGCTGGCCGTGGGCGTAGATCGTGGTCGAATGGGTGAAGACGTCGCTGGACAGGTTGGCGGCGATGACGATCTCGGCACCGAGCGCTCGTGCCGCCGACACCGGCACCGGATTGACCATCGCGCCGTCGACCAGCCAGCGGTCGCCGATCAGGACCGGCTGGAAAATTCCGGGCAGCGCGTAGGACGCCCGCATCGCGTCCACCAGGCTGCCATGGGTGAGCCAGATCTCGTGCCCGGTACGCACCTCGGTCGCCACGGTGGCGACCTTCATCGGCAATTCCTCGATCGTGATTCGGCCGAGCGTGGTTTCGAGCTGGGCTGCCAACCGCTCGCCTCCGATCAGGCCGGAGCCGTTGAGGCGGATGTCGAGATAGCCGAGAATGTTGCGCATCTGCAGGCTGCGCGCCCATTCCTCCAGCGCGTCGAGATGGCCAGCCGCATAGGCGCCGCCGACCACGGCGCCGATCGAGGTTCCGACCACGACGTCCGGCACGATGCCGTGGGCCGCCAGGGTCCGGATCACGCCGATATGAGCGAAGCCGCGCGCCGCGCCGCCTCCCAGCGCGAGGCCAATGACGGGCTTGCGAATCGTTCCGAGGCCAACCTTGCCGCCCTCTTCAGGGGCGTTATGGCGGCGTCCAATCAACATTTCCAGCACTACACGTCTCCGGGGCGTACTCCACCTGGTCAGCCTCTGGCCAGGGCACCACGACATATTCCGACTGCGGATCAGCCCAGGCCAGACCTTAGCAGGAGCATGGTTTATGCCGCCTGTGCTCAGCGCACCTGATGCCGCCGATTTGAAGTTCCCGCAATCCTACGAACGCAGCGTGCGGCATCCTGTGTCCGGAGATCGCCGGCACCGCGCCGAGATGTGACCGAGGAGGCCGAAAAGCGGCGCTTCGGGGTACCCCGATGATGCCCAGGCTTGAATTTGCCGCGTTTTCGGTGAAAAGCAGCACGATGACGACAGGACGTGGCGGCATCTCTCGATTCCGGCGCAGCAAATGGCTGTGGCCACTGCTCATGCTTGCCATTTTGTTCGGACCGCCGGCCTTCACGCCTGCGGCAGCGCAGTTCTTCACCGAGCGGCCGCCGCCGGTTCCGCCAGCCGCGGTGCCGGACCCCGGCGCTGCCATCAGCCTGGCGCCGCCGTCGGGAGC
>NZ_JBARGP010000004.1:0-5478 GCF_049798375.1 Bradyrhizobium sp. | reverse complement strand
TATCCCGCGCCCAGCAGCGGAATCGCCTCGTCGCGTTCGTAGAGATAGAGCAGGCAGCGCAGCGCCTCGCCGCGCGGGCCCTTCAGCTTCGGGTCGTCTTTCAGGATGCGCAGCGCCTCGTCGCGCGCCTGGGTGATGAGCTGGGCATGCACCTCGGGACGGGCGATGCGATAGCCGGGCAGCCCGCTCTGGCGCACGCCGAGCACGTCGCCTTCGCCGCGCAGCTTCAGGTCTTCCTCGGCGATCCGGAAGCCGTCGGTGGTCTCGCGGATCACGGCGAGCCGTGATTTCGACATCTGACCTAACGGCTCGTGATACAGCAGGATGCAGGTCGAGGCTTCCGAGCCGCGACCGATGCGGCCGCGCAATTGATGCAATTGCGCCAGCCCGAAGCGTTCGGCGTTCTCGATCACCATGATGGTCGCGGCCGGCACGTCGACGCCGACCTCGACCACGGTGGTCGCCACCAGCAGTTTGATCTCATGGGCCGCGAACTGGCCCATGACGCGGTCCTTCTCGGTGCCCTTCATCTGGCCGTGCACGAGCCCGACATCGGCGCCGAAGCGCTTCTGCAGGCTTTCGAACCGCTCGGTCGCATTGGTGAGGTGCTCGGTGCCCTCGGCCTCGGATTCCTCGACCAGCGGGCAGATCCAGTAGATCAGCTTGCCCGCCTTCAGCGCGCGGCCAATGCCGTCCATCACCTCCTCGAGCCGCGTACTCGCCACCGCTCGCGTGTCGATCGGCTGGCGGCCGGCCGGCTTTTCGCGCAATTCCGAAATGTCCATGTCGCCGAAATAAGTCAGTACCAGCGTGCGCGGGATCGGCGTGGCCGACAGCACCAGCACATCGACGGCCTCGCCCTTCGAGGTCAGCGCCAGCCGCTCGCGCACGCCAAAACGATGCTGCTCGTCGACGATGGCGAGCGCCAGCGTCTTGAAGATGACGTCGTCCTGGATCAGCGCATGCGTGCCGACGAGGATATCGATCTCGCCGGCCTCGAGCCGGCTCAAGATATCGCGGCGCTCCTTGCCCTTCTCGCGACCGGTGAGGATCGCGACCGACATGCCGGCGCGCTCGGCGAGCGGTGCGATGGTCTTGGCGTGCTGCCGCGCCAGAATTTCGGTTGGTGCCATCAGTGCCGCCTGCTTGCCGGCCTCCGCGACCGCGGCCGAGGCGAGCAAAGCGACCACGGTCTTGCCGGAGCCGACATCGCCCTGCAGCAGCCGCAACATCCGCAGCGGCTTCGACAGATCTTCGGCAATCGCCGCCATCGCCTGCTGCTGCGACGAGGTGAGCGCGTAGGGCAGCGCATCGATGATCCGATGGCGCAAATGACCGTCACCGGCGTGGCGGTTGCCGGCCGAGCGGCGCAGTTGCGCGCGCACCAGCGCCAGCGCCAATTGTCCGGCGAGCAATTCGTCGAAGGCCAGCCGCGACCAGAACAGCCCCTCGGGCAGGATATCGGTCAGCTCCTGCGGCACGTGCACGCGGGTCAGCGCGTCCTTGAGCGGCGGGAAGCTACAGCGGCTGATCACCTCCGGGCTGATCCATTCCGGCAAAGTCGGCAGCTTGGCCAGCGCTTGCGCCACCGCGCGCCGCAGCGAGCCGAGCGCGAGCCCCTCGGTCAGTGGATAGACCGGGTCGATACCGCTGAGCTTTGCGAACGCCTCCTCGTCGACGATGCGGTCGGGATGGACGATCTGCGGGATGCCGTCATACATCTGCACCATACCGGAGACGTAGCGCTTGGCGCCGACCGGCAGCAGCTTCTCGACATACTCCGGCTTGCCGCGGAAGAAGGTCAGCACCACGTCGCCGGTGTCGTCGCTGGCATAGACCAGATAGGGCGCACGCCTGTTGCCCGGCGGCGGCGGCCGGTGCCGGTCGACCGTGACCTCCAGCGTGATGACGGTTCCCACCTGCGCATCGCGAAGCTTCGGCCTGTTCCGGCGGTCGATCACACTGGATGGCAGATGCAGCAGCAGATCGATTAGGCGGGGGGTCTCGCTGCGGCCGAGCAGATAGCGCAGCAATCCGTTCTGCTTCGGGCCGACGCCGGGCAGGCTGGTGACCTCTGCAAACAGCGGGTTGAGGAGGGCGGGGCGCATGGGCGACACTTAAGACGGTTTCAGGACTGGGATAGCCGGCTTCGGCCGCCCATCCACCTGTTTTTTGCACCTGTTTTTGTCCGGAGACGGCGAGCATGCCGGCCCTGCACCGGATTGATGCTGACAGCGCGGTGGCGCGTGGCTATATCAAACCGCGCCCGGCCATGTCCGGGCTTTCTGCGTTTCACTGCGGGACATTTCCAATGACCGGGACCACACGCTCCAGCGAAGGGCTCGACGATCGGCGCAAGCGACTGTTGTTCCGGTGCTGGCACCGCGGCACGCGCGAGATGGATCTGATCCTCGGTCGCTTCGCCGATGCCGAGATTGGCGCGTTGAGTAAGGACGAGCTCACCGAGCTGGAACAACTGCTCGAAATTCCCGACCCGGATTTTTATGCCGCAGTGACCGGCGCCCAGCCGCTGCCGCAGGAGATGCCGGCCGCGTTGTTCGCGCGGATCCAAGCGTTTCGCGCAGTCGATCGGGATTGATTTGGACGGATTTGGTTTGGACCTGGTGTGATGAAGACGACTGCAAAATCCCCTGCCGAACAGCTCGCCCCCGGCCGGGCGCTGACGCTGGCCAATGTGGCCGAAGGCGCCGAGGCGCTGGTGACGGCGGACCTGGCGCGCGCGGTGGCGGCACGACAGAGGCCGCCGGCGGTCAGCCTTGCGGTGGTCTGCCGCGACGGCGCCCGGATGCAGCAACTGGCTCGCGCGCTGGAGTTCTTCGCGCCTGATCTTCCCGTAATGCAGTTTCCGGCCTGGGACTGCCAGCCCTATGACCGGGTTTCGCCGCACGGCGGCATCCTGGCGCAGCGCGTCACCACATTGGCGCGGCTGTCGCGCCTCGCCGGCAGCGACAAGCCGCTGATCGTGCTGACGACGGTGAATGCGATCGTACAACGCGTGCCGGCGCGCGACACCATGGCCGGCCAAGCGCTGTCGGTCGCGCCCGGCCATGTCGTGCCGATGGACTCGATCGTCGCCTGGCTGGAGCATAATGGCTACAACCGTTCGTCGACCGTACGCGAGAGCGGCGAGTATGCGGTGCGCGGCGGCATCCTCGATTTGTTTCCGGCCGGCCTCGACCAGCCGGTGCGGTTCGACTTCTTCGGCGACTCTCTCGAATCGATCCGCACTTTTGACGCCGAGACCCAGCGCACCTTGCTCGACATGCGCTCGCTCGACCTGGTGCCGGTGTCGGAATTCCAGCTCGTCACCGATACCATCCGCCGTTTCCGCATGGGCTATGTCGCCGAGTTCGGCGCGCCCGAGCGCGACGACGCGCTGTACGAGGCCGTCAGTGAAGGCCGCCGCTATCCCGGCATGGAGCACTGGCTGCCGCTGTTCCACGACAAGATGGAGACGCTGTTCGATTACCTCGCCGGCACGCCCATCGTGATCGAGCCGCAGGGCGAGGACGCTGCACGCGAACGCTTCAAGCAGATCATCGACTATTACGATGCAAGGCGCGAGGCGATGGAGCATCGCGGCGGCGGCGCGATCTACAAGCCTCTGACGGTCGACCGGCTGTATCTGACCGCGAGCGAATGGGCCGAGCGGCTCGCCGCCGTGTCGCTGGTGCGGCTAACGCCATTCGCGGTCCCTGAGGATGCCGGCGTGATCGATATCGGCGCACGGGCCGGCCGCAATTTCGCGCCCGAGCGCAATGACGCCACAGTCAACGTGTTCGAGGCCGTGGTGGCGCATGTGCAGGCGCTGCAATCTCTCCGCAAGAAGGTGGTGATCGCGCTGTGGAGTGAAGGCTCGCGCGACCGCATGACCAGCATGCTGCGGGATCACAAGCTGACCCATGTCACCAGCGTCAACACCTGGCGCATGGTGCAGGCGACGCCGCGCAACGAGACCATGCTGGCGGTGCTGGGCCTGGAGACCGGTTTCGAGACCGACCAGATCGCCGTCATCTCCGAGCAGGACATCCTCGGCGACCGCCTGGTGCGGCCCCGCAAGGCGAGCCGCAAGCTCGACAATTTCATCTCCGAGGTCACGAGCCTTGGCGTCGGCGACATCGTCGTCCATGTCGATCACGGCATCGGCCGCTTCGTCGGTCTCCAGACGCTGGAGGTCGCCGGCGCCCCGCATGACTGTCTCGAGCTGCGCTACGCCAACGAGACCAAGCTCTACCTTCCGGTCGAGAACATCGAGCTTTTGTCGCGCTTCGGCTCCGACCAGGCCGATGTCGAATTGGATAAGCTCGGCGGCAGCGGCTGGCAGACCCGCAAGGCCAAGCTGAAGAACCGCATCCGCGAGATCGCGGGCGAGCTGATCAAGATCGCGGCCGAACGCATGCTGCACGAGGCGCCGAAGCTGCCGGTGCAGCCCGGCCTCTATGACGAGTTCTGCGCGCGCTTCCCCTATGACGAGACCGAGGACCAGCTTACGGCGATCCAGGCCACGCTGGCCGATCTCGAGCGCGGCCGGCCGATGGACAGGCTGATCTGCGGCGACGTCGGCTTCGGCAAGACCGAGGTGGCGCTGCGCGCGGCCTTTGCGGTCGCGCTGGAAGGCAAGCAGGTCGCTGTCGTGGTGCCGACCACGCTGCTGGCGCGCCAGCATGCGAAGAACTTCACCGAGCGCTTCAAGGGGTTTCCGGTCAATGTCGCACAGGCCTCGCGGCTGGTCCCGACCAAAGAGCTCAATTTGGTCAAGAAGGGCCTCACCGACGGCTCGGTCGACATCGTCGTCGGCACCCATGCGCTGCTCGGCAAGTCGATCAAGTTCCGCGACCTCGGCATCGTCATCGTCGACGAGGAGCAGCATTTCGGCGTCAGCCACAAGGAGCGGCTGAAGCAGCTCCGCGCCGAGGTGCATGTGCTGACCCTGTCGGCAACGCCGATCCCGCGCACCCTGCAACTCGCTCTGACCGGCGTGCGCGAGCTCTCGATCATCGCCTCGCCGCCGGTCGATCGTCTCGCCGTGCGCACCTTCGTCGCGCCGCATGATCCGGTGATGATCCGCGAGGCGCTGCTGCGCGAGCGCTATCGCGGCGGCCAGGCGTTCTACGTGGTGCCGCGGATCGAGGATCTCGCCGGCGTCAAGGAATTCCTCGACAAGACCGTGCCGGAGATGAAGGTCGCAGTGGCGCACGGCCAGATGTCGCCGACCGTGATCGAGGACATCATCTCGGCATTCTATGACGGCAAGTTCGACATCCTGCTGTCGACCACGATCGTGGAATCCGGCCTCGACATTCCACGCGCCAACACGCTGATCGTGCATCGCGCCGACATGTTCGGCCTCGCCCAGCTCTATCAGCTGCGCGGCCGCGTCGGCCGCTCCAAGCTGCGCGCCTATGCGCTGTTCACCCTGCCGGCCCAGCAGAAGATTTCGGCGCAGGCCGAGAAGCG
>NZ_JBARGP010000003.1:0-4742 GCF_049798375.1 Bradyrhizobium sp. | reverse complement strand
CGGTTGGAAAACACTCAGCCCTTCGCGGGCAACCAGCGATAGGCCTTGGCGCAGGCGCCGCCCATCAACATGGCGCGCTCGGTTTCGCTGAGGCGGTCGGTGCGCAGGAACGGCTCGACGGCTTGTTCGTAATTGACGACCGCAAAGGCGCGGGTCCAGTCGGTGCCCCAGAGGCAGCGTTCGAAGCCCCAGGCGTCGAAGATGCTCGCCAAGGGATCCCAGATGTCCTGATACGGGTAGGGCTCGTGCGACAGCGTGCAGGCGCCGCTGACCTTGATCACGACGTTCGGACGTCTCGCAAGTTCGAGAACTTTTGGAAGATCGGCCCAAGAATCCTTCGCGTCCTGCGGCGCCGGCGGCACGCGCGGCTGCAGGATGCCGAGATGATCGAGGATGAAGCGGGTGTCGGGATGGCGATCAATCAGCGTGGCGCCGGCGTCGAGATTGCCCCAACACAGCACGTTGACTGGGAAGTCGTGCCGCACCGCCGCGCGCGCAATGCGGTCGATGACCGGGCTGGCCGGGTCGCGCTTCAGCTCCGGCGTCAGAATGATGCGGATGCCGACGGTGCCCGGCGTCGCCTTCCAGTCGGCGATGACGTCCTCGACCGCCGGATCATCCGGATCGACCGGCTTGACGATGGCGAGCCGGGTCGGATGCGCGCGCTGCACCTCCACGGCATAGCTGGCGTCGTAGCGATACATCGAAAAGGCGGAGATGAAGATGGCGCCATCGACGCCAACCTTGTCCATCGCCGCTACCATCTCATCGCCGGTGACGTGATCAGGCCAGTTCGGCACGGTCGCCCAGGGCCGCTTCAGCGTGTTCGCCTCATAGGCATGAACCTGGGAATCGATGATCGCCATCTGGCAGCTCCTCCGGTGGTCCGCTCTGTTTTTGGGCAGCACATCAGTCGACGTAACGCAATGCTAACGTGACACAAGGCTGCACGACCTGTTCCTGCTCATGCAGCCTGCTGTTAAGATGGCATCAGACCATCGCGGCAGGCGGAGGGCAAACCGCAAATCCGCCGCCTGGCCTTGCGCTCACGACGGGGCGCGAGCCGCGATCAGCAGCCGCCGGTGCACTTGCCGTCGGCGTCGAACTCCATGGTCTTGCCACTCAGCGGCAGATAGACCGGGATGTGCACCGCTTCCTTGAAGGCGGCCGTCCGGGTGTTCGGCAGCAGCTTGCCGTCCTTGGTCGCCGCCTCGTTGGCATGCGAGGGGATCACCGCGGCCGGCTTGACCAGATCGTTGATGACATAGGCCGCGGTCGCGGGACCGGTCGTGAAGACGTCGCCGATGTTCAGCACGGCGAGCTTGGCGTGAAATTCGCGCTGGATCACGGCTTCCTGGTCTGCGATCACGCCAGTGTCGCCCGACAGATAAACCGTGAGCCCGTTGGAGAAGCGCAGCACATAGCCGCCGGGCGGCCCGACGTCGGCGGTCAGGCCGTTGGCCTGCATCTGCTTGGCGAGATCGCCGGAGAGAAACGCCGGGCTGACGCCGTTGCTGTGCGCCGCCGGGACGCTCCAGATCGAGACGCCGCCGAGCTTGGCCATGGCGCCGAACCGCAGCGTGATCACCTGCGCCTTGTCGCCGCCGGCCGCGGGAATCCGCGTACCGAAGAAGCTGTTCATCTCGCCGCCGACAAAGAACTTGGCCTTTTTCGCGACCACGATCTTCTCGGTGTTCGAGCTAGGGGTATCGGTGACGTCGAATTCCGGCTTGCCGCAGTCGCCGGCATTCGCCTTCGCGGCATGGATGTCGCCGAGATGGTCGCCGTGGGCGTGGCTGAGCAGCACACCGTCGATCCTGCCGAGCCTGGGATCATCGGCGCCGCGCACAGTGCGCCCTGCGTCGTAGAGGATCCGCGTGCCGTAGGGATCCTCGAAGATCATCGCGCGGTCGAGCGCGCAGAACTCGCCGTCATGGCTGCCCAGTGGCGTGACCTTCACATCGGCCGCAAATGCAGGTTGAACGGCGACGCTCATCAGGCCGCCAAGCGCAGCCAGAACCAATGATACTCGTGTCATGATCGTGTCCCCGGTTTGGCTGATGTCCGCGTGCCGCACGTCGAGCCGGCTGTCGCGGCGGACCGGACAAAGTCACCGGCCCGGCAGCCTGCTTATCAGAGCCCGGCGGCGCCTCTCAACACGGACGCGTGAAAGTGCTGATAGAGCGACCATAACCGTGGATGCAGGCGCGACGGCTTCGTCTGCCGCGCGAAACATCATGCCTCCTCATCTTCGTCCTCATCGTCGACATCATCCGCGTCGGCATCGTCCTCGTCATCCTCGTCGGCAAACACGCCCGAGAGCTTCAGCCCTTCGATGCCAGTCGCGCCCTTCGACTTGATGACGCGCCGCGCCGGCTTCCCGGTCTCCTCCTTGAGGTGCCCGGCGAACTCCTCGGAATGGGTGACGATCCAGATCCGGCTGCGTCCGGCGGCTGATGCGATCAGGCGGGCGAGCGGCGGCAGCAGCGTGGGATGCAGGCTCGCCTCCGGCTCGTTCAGCGCGATCAGCGGCGGCAGCCGATAGCCCATCAGCGCGCCGAGCAGGCAGAGATATTTGAGCGTGCCATCCGACAGCTCGTGCGCCGCAAAGGGCCTGGGCATGTCGGGAAAGGTCAGGCTCACGGCGCACAGGCTGCCCTCTTGGAATGCGCGCAGGCGCGCGCCGGGAAAGGCGTCGTGGATGGCGGCACCGATTTCAGTCGTATCCCCGCGGATGACCGACAGCGTCGCCAGCACCGCGGCAAGGTCATGACCATCCGACGACAATGTCGGCGTTGTGATGGCATGGCAGGGCTGACGGATCGGCGAACCGGCATCAGTGCGAAAATCATGATAGAGCCGCCAGCCTAACAGCTCCCGCCTGATCGCCTCGAGCTCGGGATAGCGGGCGCCGTCGCGGAACGCAGCCAGCGCGGTCTCGGATGACAGCACTGCGAATTCGTGGCTTTCCCGTTCGCCCTTGTCATTGCGCAACATGACCACCGACCCGGTGCGGTCCATCATCACCACGTCGCGCCGGCCATGGTGACTGGTCAGACGCTCCGCCTTGATCATCGGCTCCAGACCAAACGCGGCCTCGTCAGGATGGGGTATGCCGAGCTGCACCTCGTAAGAATGCGGCATCCCGGCCTTGGCACCATAGTCCAGCTCGTCGAACAGCGCCTTGAGCACCAGCCGCACCGGCTTGCGGTCCTTGCGCGGACCGGCCCAAAGCACCGAGTTGAGCCCGCCCTCCTCCGCGATGGCGCGCGTGATGGTGCCGTCGGCGGCGGCGCGCAACAGCGCCAATGCCTTGTAGAGGTTGGTCTTGCCGACGCCGTTGGCGCCGACGAAGATGCTGAGCTGCTCGACCGGAAGCCAGAGCTTGCGGACCGAGCGATAGTACTTGATGCTGACGGCGGAGAGCGGCATGCGCAAACCGATCAGACTGACTCGAGGGCGTGCAGCGGCCCACCATCGGCGCCGCCGAGCAGCCTGACGTTCAACCGGCCGCCGGTGAACAGCATGTCGTCCAGCGCCTCGGCGAGATCGTCAGAGCTTGCTGCGCTGCCATCGCCGCGCGTCACGTTGAACTGCGCGACACGGCGCATCAGCTCCTTGATGAAGGCCGCGCTGACGCCTTTGGTGCGCACCACCGCATCGGCCACGATCACGTCCGTCAGCGCCAGGCCGCCGCCATATAGCCGCACCAGCTTGGAACGGCCGACGTCGTCGGGCAGAGGCACTTCGATGGCCTGGTCGACCCGTCCCGGCCGCCCCGCCAGCGCGCCCTCGAGCTGCTCGGGCCGGTTGGTGGTCAGCACGAACAGGATGTCGGCATTGTCCTTCAGGCCGTCCATCTCGTTGAGCAGGCTGTTGAGCAGCGATTCCTCGCACAGGCTGTTCATGTCCTCGCGGGCGCGGGCGATCAGGTCGACGTCCTCGATCACCACCATCGCCGGCTGCAGCAGCCGCGCCAGCGCCATGTAGTGCGGCAACAGCCCCATCTGCTCGGCGGTGATGAGCAGCGTGGTGTGACCCGGCAGATTGGCCGCGAGGTAGCGGATGGTGTGGGTCTTGCCGGTGCCCGGCGGGCCATAAAGCAGAATGCCCTTGCGTGTCGATTGGCCGAGCCGCCGCAGCGCCTCGCGGCTCTCGATGAAGCGGATCACGTTGCGGTCGAGCAGCTTCAGCGTCGGCTCGGGCAGGATGACCTCGTCGCGGCCGACATGCGGCAGCCGGTGCACCATGATGCCCTGCGAGCGGCCGCGGTAGTTGGCCTCTCCTTCGAGCGACAAGACCTTGCCGCGGTACGACCGCGCCAAGCTGATTGCCGCTTCGAGCTCGGCGAAACAGCGCCGGACGAAGCTTGCGCCATCTTCGCCGGCCGGCACCGCAATCTCGACATGGCTATAGGCCGCGCTACCATACTCACGGTTGAACGACAGCATGAACGCGTAACGCTGGTCGCCGTCACGGCCGAGCCACAAACCGTTCTTGAGGCACTTGACCGGCCCATCGTCACCGACGTCGATGTCCAGGAATTGCGCCGCGGAGATCATCGCTGGCTCTGCGGTCCGCAACAGGTTGGCGTACGTCAAGCTATCGGAACGGTACTGCTCGTGCAGACCGAAGAAGCGCAGCGGTGCGCCTGAGAATAATTTGTCGATGGCGACCTGCACATCGGCACGCATGTGCCCGGGGAATTGTCGCGACGTGGTGACGATCTCGTCCGGGGCGAG
>NZ_JBARGP010000002.1:0-1896 GCF_049798375.1 Bradyrhizobium sp. | reverse complement strand
GGACGTAGACGTCGTGCGGCACGTCCTGGCCGTTCATTTCCGGGCGGAACACCGAATTCTGGAAGATCAAATCGTCGGGGATGATCTCGGCGCGCAGGATGTCGCGGCCGTGATAGATGTCGCGCAGAAACATGTTGAGCGCGCGGACCCGCTGCTTCAGGCCCTTCTCCAGCAAGGCCCATTCCTTGCCTGAGAGAATACGCGGGATCACGTCGAAGGGGATCAGCCGCTCCTGGGCCTCCGCCTCGCCATAGACAGCGAAAGTGATGCCGATCCGGCGGAACAATAATTCTGCCTCATGGCGGCGATATTCCAGCGCGTCCGGCGGCGTCTCCTGCAGCCAGCGGGAGAGCTCCTGATAGGCCTGGCGGATGTCGCCGCCCGGCTGGTTCATTTCATCGAACGCAACTGCCATGCGATCCCAGTGCTCTCGAGCCGCGTCATACAGTGCATGACTCCCCGGGAGAGTAGCAAGGGGCGGGCCAGCGCGATATGCGTGTGGGCGCGGCATTCGGCGCCGCCGGCCCCCGCGGTGCCCGAAAAACCGGCTATAAGGTGATCAAATCGGCAGCATAGCTGTTGCTGGCGGGTGACATCGGCGCGGCTACAGGCCAAAAAGGACAGGAAAGTTTAAGGAGAAATCATGAGCGAGATCGTCACCGCCGGGATGCTGGTCATCGGCGACGAGATCCTGTCCGGTCGGACCAAGGACAAGAACATCGGCTTCGTCGCCGAGTACCTGACCAATCTCGGCATCGACCTGAAGGAAGTCCGCGTCGTCTCGGACGACGAGCCGGATATCATCGCCGCGCTGGACGCACTCCGGCATCGATATACCTATGTCTTCACCACCGGCGGTATCGGGCCGACCCATGACGACATCACGGCCGACAGCATCGCCAAGGCGTTCGGCGTCGGCATCGATCATCATCCCGAGGTGGTGGCGCGCTTCCGCGAGCGCTGGAGCGAGCAGGAACTGAACGAGGCGCGGTTGCGGATGGCGCGCATTCCCGACGGCGCGGAGTTGATCCAGAGCGCGACCATCCTGGCGCCCGGCTTCAAGCTCGACAACGTCATCGTGATGGCCGGCGTGCCCTCGATCATGCAGGCGATGATGGACATCGTCGCGCCGAAGCTGAAGTCTGGCGTGCGGATGCTGTCGGAAACGGTGCGCGCCAATGCGCGTGAGGGCGACATCGGCGGCCCCTTGCGCGAGATCGCCAACGCGCATCCGGACACTATCATCGGCAGCTATCCCTTCATCGACGAGGAGCAGAAGCCGAACTCCCATCTCGTGGTGCGCTCGCGCGATCAGGAGAAGCTGACGGCGGCCATGAGCGCCGTGAAGGAAATGCTCGCCGGGCTGAAGGCCGTGCGGTAGCAGGGGCAGAGCGAGATGACCGACAAGGACGCAGAGCAGAAGGCGCAGGAGCGGGCCGGAAAACCGTTCCCGGTGTCGTGGGATCAGTTTCACCGGGATTGCCGGGCGCTGACCTGGCGGCTGAACGAGCTCGGCCCGTTTCATGCCGTGGTCGCGATCACCCGCGGCGGGCTGGTGCCGGCGGCGATCGTGGCGCGTGAGCTCGGCGTGCGCGTGATCGACACCGTCTGCATCGCAAGCTACGACCACACCAAGCAGGGCGAGCTGACCGTGCTGAAGGGGATTTCCGAGAGCACCGCCAAGCTCGGCGGCGGCACCGGCAAGGGGCTGTTGATCGTCGACGACCTCGTCGACACCGGCAAGACCGGGCGGATGGTGCGCGACATGCTGCCCGACGCGCATTTCGCCACCGTCTACGCCAAGCCGAAGGGACGGCCGCTGGTCGACACCTTCATCACCGAGGTGTCGCAGGACACCTGGATTTTCTTCCCCTGGGACACCGCGCTGTCATTCCA
>NZ_JBARGP010000001.1:0-9083 GCF_049798375.1 Bradyrhizobium sp. | reverse complement strand
CGGCAGCCGGTGCAGTGATTGGCGGCGCGACCGGTGCGATCGCCGGCGCCACCGCGGCTTCGCGTCCTGGCTATTACCTTGCACAGGGCAATTGCTATTATCGTTATCCGTCGGGGCAGTATGTCGCAGCCGATCCGCGCGCCTGTTACTGATTCTGATCGACGGCTCGTCTTCTGGTCGACGGTTCGTCGCGACTACCGAACCGGGGTGCATGACACCCCGGTTCTTTGTTTTTCGATATGAGAAAGCCCCGCAACGGGGGCTTCCTCATATCGTGAAATTAGATGGGAGGGCCTGCCGTCCCGTCTTATTTCCGGGTCTTGGTCCCATTGTTGTTGCCGCCCGGGCCAACCGTGCCTTCGCCCGTCGCATCCGAGGGTACCTTCTTCGAACTGTTGGGCATTGACGATGACGACACGTGCTTGTGGTGCTTATGCGACTTTGCCGCTGCCGCGAATGTTGATCGATCAGGCCAGACCTGCGATCACCAACGCTGCAACGGCCAGTTTAGGTTTCATGGGCGTCTCCTGACGTTATCCCGTGTGGAGGGAAACCGTGCGAACGACCGGTTCCCTGCCGGTGTGTTCTCGCGCACATGTTCCGGAAACACGATGTCCGGGCGCGTTGGGGCAAGCTCATCCGGTGTTGCCTCGCAGGGTTTGATCTCGAAGTTGTTATCGAGAATCTTCTCACCATGCGTTCCGGCAACCACTAGATCGGCTTGTTCCGCGGCCTCCCACACCTCTCGCTCGGTACAAAAGGGGCGCGTCAGTCTCTCGTCTTTTTCAAACAAGGCGTAGGGCACGATGAACTCCAGCTTCGCCATCCATTGAAGCCGTCCGCGATGGCCTGTGAATCAGGTTGTCGCTGCAACGGCACTACCCCGCACGTTGCCTCCCAACGATAGATGCCGGTGCCGGGTTCCACGCGCGAGCGGATGGCCGGTCAAATCTGGGCGGGCGTGTGCAGCGGCAATGCCTGGAACGAAGCCAGTGTTGCTCGATTGGTCGCCATCACGATCATTAAGGAGCAAGTGATGGATCTGAAAGGAAAGAAGATCGCGATTCTGGCCACCAATGGCTTCGAGCAATCCGAGCTCGAGGTGCCACGCGAGCGGCTCAAGGATGCCGGCGCGACGGTCGAGATCGTCTCGCTCGAGGCCGGCGAGATCAAGGGGTGGGACAAGAAGGACTGGGGCCGTCCGGTCAAGGTGGACAAGACGCTCGATCAGGCTTCCGCCACCGACTACGACGCCATCGTGCTGCCCGGCGGGCAGATCAATCCAGACCTGCTGCGCGTCGAGCCGAAGGCGCTGAAATTCATCAAGGACATCTTCGACGCGAAGAAGGTGGTGGCCGCCGTCTGCCATGCGCCCTGGCTCCTGATCGAAACCGGCATCGCGAAGGGGCGCAGGATGACCTCCTACAAATCGATCAAGACCGACGTCGCCAATGCCGGTGCGAAATGGGAGGATGCGCAGGTCGTGGTCGATCAGGGTCTCATCACCTCGCGCAATCCCGGCGATCTCGAGGCCTTCTCTGCCAAGATCATCGAAGAGGTGAAGGAAGGCCGGCACACGCAGCGAAGCGCGGCCTGAGCGCGCGGACGCAGCCAGCATCCGCGTTCATGTTCCATCGACGCAACTTGCGGCCGCGTCGACCGCCCCAAGCGTCGAACTGTTGAACTCTCAGCACACGCGCTGCAGCACCGCGCCGGCAGCGACGGTGCGATGGGCTCCGTTGTCGAGCTCGGGCGTAGCGCCGTCGCGCCGCAGCGGCACTCGCAGGCGGCAGACCAGGCCTTCTGTCCGCCAGTCGAACAGGGCTTGGCCGCCGAGCTGATTTTCGACGCTGGCCATCAGGCTGCGGGTGCCGAAGCCGCGCGTCGTCGGCTCGCGCACCGGCGGGCCCCCGGTCTCGACCCAGATCAGATCGAGCCTATCATCCTCGATCATCCAGGTGATCGAGAGCTGGCCTGCCAGCACCGACAATGCGCCGTATTTCGCCGAGTTGGTGACGAGCTCATGCAGGGCCAGCGCCAGGCTCTGCGCGGTGGCAGGCTGCAATTGGACCTCGGCACCATCGAAGTGCACCTGTCCGGCCGTGGCATAAGGAGCAAGCTCTTCGGCCACCAGCTTGCCGATCTCGGCGCCCTGCCAGCTCGACAGCGACAGGATGGTGTGCACGCGCGCCAACGCATTGATGCGGCCTTCGACCGCGTTGACGTAGGATTGCACGTTCTCCGCCCGGGTCAGCCGGACGATCGACTGGGCCAAAGTGAGTGCGTTCTTGGCGCGATGGTCGACCTCGCGGGTCAGCAAGTTCTGACGTTCCTCGGCGCGCTTGCGTTCGGTGATGTCGACCGTGACGCCGCTGACGCGCACCACACGACCAAGCTTGTCTATCGTCGCGGCTGCCGTGCTGATGCACCAGCGCTGCTCGCCGTCAGGCCGGTTGATGCGGAACTCAGCCTCATGGGACCGAAGGCCTTTGCTGAACGCGGTGATCACGTCCTTGACGCGCTCGGCATCCTCCGGATGCAGCAGGGTTGCGATATTGGCCGAGGTCAGCTCAAAGCCTTGCGGATCGATACCGAAGATGCGGTATTGGCCTTCGTCCCACATCCAATCGCCATTTGATCCGTCCCAGTCCCAGGATCCCATCTGGCCGGCGGCAATCGCCATGCTGCGGCGCTGCTCGCTCTCCACGAGCTGTGCGGTCGAGCGTTCGAGTTCGGCCGTGCGGGCGCGGACGCGATCCTCGAGCTCGCTGTTGAGACGCTCCAATTGCCGGGTCTTGCGATAGAGCTCGGCGAACACCCGGATCTTGGCACGCAACACTTCTGGGACGACCGGCACCGGAACATAGTCCACGGCGCCCATCTCGTAGCCGCGCAGGCGATCGAAATCGCTGACCTGGATTGCCGAGATGAAGATCATCGCCGTTTTCTGGAACCGCGGATGCTCGCGGATCATGGCGGCCAGTTCGAAGCCGTCGAGCTCAGGCATGCAGACGTCGACCAGGATCACGGCGATCTCGGTCTTCAGCAAGATCTCGAGCGCTTCCCGGCCGGAGGTCGCCACCACCAGGTTCTCGTCGAGTTCCTTCAGGATGACCTCATAGGCCAACAGCTTGGCCGGCTGGTCGTCCACCAGGAGAATGTTGACCTTCTCGTGTTCCATCATTGGCTGGCCATTCAGCGATGCAGCCACATGCGGATCGCGAGCAGCAGCTGCTCGGTGTTGACTGGCTTGGCCAGATAATCGGAGGCGCCGGCTTCCAAGCACTTTTCGCGGTCTCCCTTCATAGCCTTCGCCGTCAATGCAATGATCGGGAGGCGGGCGAAGGACGGGTTTTGCCTGATTACGCCAATGGTCTGATAGCCATCCATCTGCGGCATCATGATGTCCATCAGCACGATGGCGATCGACGGATTCGACTCGACAAGGCCGATCGCCTCGCTTCCGGTGGTCGAGGTCAGCACTTTCATGCCGCGGCGTTCCAGCACACTGGATAGCGCGAAGATGTTCCGGGCATCGTCATCGACCAATAGCACGGTCTTGCCAACCAGATCCTCATCGGAACTGTTGAGTTTTTCCAGCATGCGCTGCTTTTCGTTCGGCAGTTCCGTGATCACGCGATGCAGGAACAGCGCAGTCTCGTCCAGCAGCCGCTCCGGCGACTCCACACCCTTGACGACGATGCTCCGTGCCATCGTGTGAAGTTCCGCATCCTCCTCGGCCGACAGCTCTCGGCCGGTGAACACCACCACCGGCACATTGGACAGTGAGGTATCCGAGCGCAATTCGTCGAGCACTTCGAAGCCGCTCATATCCGGCAGGCGCAGATCGAGCACGATGCAATCGCACGGCGTTTCGCGCAATAACGACAAGGCGGCGGCGCCGGTGTCAGCCGCGACGATCTCGATGTCGTCGTGATCGAGCAACTCGCGGATCGAGAGCTGCTCGGCGGCGTTGTCCTCGACGATGAGCAGCCGCTTGCGCCGGGGCTTGGCGTACTCCTTGATCTGCGTCAGCGCCGCGCTGACGCCCTCGGTCGTCGTCGGCTTGTTGACGAAGGAGAAGGCGCCACGGGCCAGCGCGTGCTGGCGGTCTTCGTCCAGCGTGATGATCTGCACCGGGATATGCCGCGTCAGCGGGTTGTGCTTGAGCTGACTCAGCACAGTCCAACCCAGCATGTCCGGCAGGAACACGTCGAGCGAGATCGCCGCCGGCTGATACTGCTTGGCGAGATCGAGCGCCTCGGCGCCGCGGCCGGCGACCAGCACCTTGAATCCCTTGTCACGGGCGAGGTCGATCAGCACCCGCGCATAATGCGGATCGTCCTCCACGATCAGCAGGATGGTGTCGCCGGGTTCCAGGTTGAGGCGATCGTCCGGGAGTGCTTCGACGACGCGTTCGACGGGCGCGACCTGCTGCAGGGCAGGGGCCAGCATATGCGGCTGCGACGAGGGCCCGCTGATGCGCGGCGAAACCGTGGGACCGGAATATTTCAGCGGCAGATAGAGCGTGAAGGTCGAGCCCTTGCCGGGCGAACTCCTGAGATGGATTTCGCCGCCGAGCAGGGTCGCAAGCTCGCGGCTGATGGCAAGGCCGAGACCGGTGCCGCCATATTTGCGGCTGGTCCCGGCGTCGGCCTGCTGAAACGCCTCGAAAATCAGCTTCTGCTTTTCCGCGGGAATGCCGATGCCGGTATCCGATACCTCAAATGCAATCACCGCCGGCGCAGTGTTGAGCACGGGGTGATCGGCGCTCCAGCCGCCGAGCGTCCCCGTCACCTTGAGCCGCACGCCGCCCTCGGCGGTAAACTTGAAGGCATTCGACAGCAGGTTCTTCAATACCTGCTGCAGGCGCTTGGAATCGGTGACGATGCTGCGCGCGAGGTTCGGGTCGACCTCGATGTTGAAGTCGAGCTGACGGTTGTCGGCCTCATGCCGGAATGGACGGCCGACCGTCTCCAGCAGGTTCGAGGTGAGGATTTCCTCGGCGTCCACGGTGACCGTGCCCGACTCGATCTTGGAGAGATCGAGGATGTCGCTGATCAAATTGAGCAGGTCGGTGCCGGCGCCATGGATCGTGCGGGCGAACTCGACCTGCTTGCCGGTCAAATTGCCGTCCGGGTTCTCGGTCAGCTGCTGACCGAGGATCAGGATCGAATTCAGTGGCGTACGCAACTCGTGCGACATGTTGGCGAGGAACTCGGACTTGTACTTCGAGGTCAGCGCGAGCTCGGTCGCCTTCTCCTCCACCGCGCGACGGGCCTGCTCGATTTCCTGGTTCTTGCGTTCGACCTCGACGTTGCGCTCGGCGAGCTGCTGTGCCTTCTGCTCGAGCTGCTCGTTGGTCTGTTGCAACTCGCGCTGCTGCGCCTGCAGCTCGGCGGCGAGCTGCTGCGACTGCTTGAGCAGGCCTTCGGTCTGCATCGTGGCTTCGATCGAGTTGAGCACGATGCCGATGGAGTCGGTGAGCTGCTCCAGGAAATTCATCTGCGACGTCGTAAAAGCGCTCAAGGAGGCGAGCTCAATCACGGCTTTCACCTGGTTCTCGAATAGTACCGGCAGTACCACGAGATTCTTCGGCAACATCCGCACCAAGGCCGATCCGACCGGCACGGCATCGGACGGAATGTCGCCGACCAGCCGCTGCCGCTTGTCGGCGGCGCATTGGCCCACCAGGCCTTCGCCGAACTGGACCAGCTGGCGGTGCGGATAGATGCCGTCATCGGCGTAGGAGGCGAGCAGCTGCAGCTGCGGACTGTATTCGTTTTCGACCTGATAGATCACGCCGCGATGCGCGTTCACCAGCGGCGTCAGCTCGGTCAGCAGCAGGCGGCCGACGGTGGTGAGATCGCGCTGGCCCTGCAGCATGTTGGTGAACTTGGCGAGGTTGGTCTTCAGCCAGTCCTGCTCGGTATTGAGGTCGGTGGTGAGCCTCAGATTGGTGATCATCGTGTTGATGTTGTCTTTGAGCTCGGCGACTTCGCCGCGCGCATCGACCTGGATCGAACGGGTGAGGTCGCCCTTGGTCACGGCGGTCGCCACTTCGGCGATGGCGCGGACCTGTGAGGTCAGGTTCGCCGCCAGCAGGTTGACGTTGCCGGTCAGGTCCTTCCAGGTACCGGCCGCGCCGGGCACGTTGGCCTGGCCGCCGAGCCGGCCTTCGACGCCGACCTCGCGGGCGACGCTGGAGACCTGATCGGCGAAGGTCGCGAGCGTCTCGGTCATGTTGTTGATGGTGTCGGCAAGCGCCGCAACTTCGCCCTTCGACTTCACGGTCAGGTTCTGCTTGAGGTCGCCGTTGGCGACCGCGGTCACCACCTTGACGATGCCACGGACCTGCTCGGTCAGGTTGGCGGCCATGAAATTGACGGTGTCGGTCAGGTCCTTCCAGGTGCCGGCGACGCCCGGCACCTGCGCCTGGCCGCCGAGCTTGCCTTCGGTGCCGACTTCGCGCGCTACGCGCGTGACTTCGCCGGCGAAACCGTTGAGCTGGTCGACCATCGTGTTGATGGTGTTCTTCAGCTCGAGGATCTCGCCCTTCACATCGACGGTGATCTTGCGCGAGAGATCGCCGCGCGCGACGGCGGTGGTCACTTCGGCGATGTTGCGGACTTGCGCGGTAAGGTTGCCCGCGAGCAGGTTGACGTTATCTGTCAGGTCCTTCCAGGTGCCGCCGACGCCGGGCACGATGGCCTGGCCGCCGAGCCGCCCCTCGGTGCCGACCTCGCGGGCCACGCGCGTCACTTCGGCCGCGAAGGAGCGCAACTGCTCGACCATGGTGTTCAAGGTGTCCTTGAGCAACAGGATCTCGCCGCGGACGTCGACCGTGATCTTCTTGGAAAGATCGCCGCTGGCGATGGCGGTGGCGACGTCGGCGATGTTGCGGACCTGCGCCGTCAGGTTGGACGCCATGAAGTTGACGTTGTCGGTCAGATCCTTCCATGTGCCGGCGACGCCGGGCACCACGGCTTGGCCGCCGAGCTTGCCCTCGGTGCCGACCTCGCGCGCCACGCGCGTCACTTCCGAGGCGAAGGCGTTGAGCTGGTCGACCATCGTGTTGATGGTGTTCTTCAGCTCGAGGATTTCGCCCTTCACGTCGACGGTGATCTTGCGCGACAGGTCGCCGCGCGCCACGGCAGTGGTCACCTCGGCGATGTTGCGGACCTGCGCGGTAAGGTTGCCGGCCATCGAGTTGACGTTGTCGGTGAGATCTTTCCAGGTGCCGGCGACGCCTGGCACCTGGGCCTGACCGCCCAGTCGTCCTTCAGTGCCGACCTCGCGCGCGACGCGCGTCACCTCGCCCGCAAAGCGGTTGAGCTGGTCGACCATCGTGTTCAGCGTTTCCTTCAGGCTCAGGATCTCGCCGCGGACGTCGACGGTGATCTTGCGCGACAGGTCGCCGCTGGCGATCGCGGTCGCCACCTCGGCGATGTTGCGCACTTGCGCTGTGAGGTTGCCGGCCATCGAGTTGACGCTGTCGGTGAGGTCTTTCCAGGTGCCGGCGACGCCCGGCACTTCGGCCTGGCCGCCGAGCTTGCCGTCGGTGCCGACCTCGCGCGCCACGCGCGTGACCTCGCCGGCGAAGGCGTTGAGCTGGTCGACCATCGTGTTCAGCGTTTCCTTCAGCTGAAGGATTTCGCCTGAGACGTTCACCGTGATCTTCTTCGACAAATCGCCCTTCGCCACCGCGGTCGCCACCTCGGCGATGTTGCGAACCTGTCCGGTGAGGTTGGAGGCCATCGAGTTGACGCTGTCGGTGAGGTCCTTCCAGGTGCCGGCAACGCCGCGCACCAGCGCCTGGCCGCCGAGCTTGCCTTCGGTGCCGACCTCGCGGGCCACGCGCGTGACCTCGCCGGCAAAGGCGTTGAGCTGGTCCACCATCGTGTTGATGGTGTCCTTCAGCTCCAGGATTTCGCCGCGAACGTCGACCGTGATTTTCTTCGACAAGTCGCCATTGGCCACCGCGGTCGTCACCTCGGCGATGTTGCGGACCTGCGCGGTCAGGTTCGACGCCATCGAGTTGACGCTCTCGGTGAGGTCCTTCCAGGTGCCGGCGACGCCAAGCACGTTGGCCTGGCCACCGAGCCGTCCCTCGGTGCCGACCTCGCGCGCCACGCGCGTCACTTCGCCGGCGAAGGCGTTGAGCTGGTCGACCATGGTGTTCAGCGTTTCCTTCAGCTGAAGGATTTCGCCCGACACGTTCACCGTGATCTTCTTGGAGAGGTCGCCGCCCGCGATCGCGGTCGCGACGTCGGCGATATTGCGGACCTGCGCCGTCAGGTTCGAGGCCATGAAGTTGACGTTGTCGGTGAGGTCCTTCCAGGTGCCGGCCACGCCGGGCACCTGCGCCTGGCCGCCGAGCTTGCCGTCGGTGCCGACCTCGCGCGCCACGCGCGTCACTTCGGACGCGAAGGAGCGCAGCTGGTCCACCATCGTGTTGATGGCTTCCTTCAGCTGCAGGATCTCGCCGCGGACGTCGACGGTGATCTTCTTCGACAAGTCACCGCTGGCGACGGCGATGGTCACGTCGGCGATGTTACGGACCTGCGCGGTGAGGTTGCCGGCCATCTGGTTGACGGACTCGGTCAGATCCTTCCACACGCCGGACACGCCCTTGACCTGCGCCTGGCCGCCAAGCTTCCCCTCGGTGCCGACCTCGCGCGCGACGCGGGTCACCTCCGACGAGAAGACCGAGAGCTGGTCGATCATCTTGTTGACCAGCTTGGCGGAACGCAGGAACTCGCCCTCCAGCGGCCGGCCGTCCACGTCCAGTGCCATGGCCTGGGTCAGGTCCCCCTTGGCGACGGCGCCGACGGCGCGTGTCACCTCGGTGGTCGGCCACACCAGATCGTCGATCAGGGTATTGAGCGCGGTGATGTCATCCGCCCAGCCACCGACCGCGCCGGGGACGCGCATCCGCTCTTTCAGCTTCCCTTCCTTGCCGACGACGCGGCAGACGCGGGCCGTCTCCGCCGTGCGCCGCTCGCTGACCGCCAGGATGTCGTTGAAGACGTCCGCGATCTTCCCCTCGATGCCCACGATGTCGCCGGGCATCCGGGCCGTGA